>JANOBC010000288.1:0-2451 GCA_031411455.1 Limisphaerales bacterium | reverse complement strand
GACGGCAGCAGCGACGGATGGACGTTCACGATGCGGCCTTCAAACGCGCGGAGAAAATCACCCTTCAACACGCGCATGAAACCGGCGAGCACAATCAAATCCACTTTAGCCGCCGTCAGCGCCGCGACGAACGCGCGCTCGGCTTCCTCATCCAGCTTCGTGCGAAATTTTCCGGGCGGAATGAATTGCGCGGGCAGTTTCCGTTCGCGCGCGTGGTGCAAAATCCCCGCGCTCTCGACATCGCTCAAGACAATGCCGACTTCCGCCGGAATCTTCCCCGCCGCCAGCGCATCCGCCAGCGCGACAAAGTTTGAACCTTTGCCGGAACCGAGGATGCCCAATCGAAACGTGTTGCTCACCGCGCTTTGAATAGCAGAATGGAAATGAAATAAAAAGTTGAAAGCACTGTCACGCTTACGACCGAGCCGCTAAAAATCTTGCTGGCAGCACTGTGTTAAGGCTGTTTTTTCTCCGCCCGGCTGGAGACTTTGTCTTTCGCCTGCACCATGAGCTTGCGCGCCCGCCGCAACCAGAGACGCGCCCAAAGAAATTCAGTCCCCAGAATGGCCAACCCCAGCGGAATCACCACCACCGCTGGCCCCGGTAACACAATCATCGCTACACCGATGATCAAGACCGTTCCCCCAATCACTCCCACGATGACGCGGCGGATAAATGGAGATACATCGTCGAGATGAAGGAGCTTGTGGAGTCGCGCGCGAAAACTGCGGCTGGGTTTTTTGTCCATGGCGGAACAGGTTATTCCGTCACCACAAACGGCGGTATCGGGCAATCCAGCGTGTCGGCGACAGCGCGGAGCAACTCGGCTTCGTTCTCCTGAATCACGCCGTCCGCACCAACCACACGGGCGCAGGCTTCGAGCAGATTTTTTTTGATGATCGGCACGGCGAGCGCCATGCGGTCAAGCGCGGCGCTGACTTGCTCTACGCCACATTCGCCAGCGGGCGCGAGCAGCAGGCCGGAATTTTCCGGCGCGCGGAGAAACGGTGAGCCGCTTTGAAATGCCTTCTGAATTTCCGCCGCGTCATCGCTGCCGACGTAAGCCAGCGCGGACAAAATTACGGCGCAATCCGGCACGAGCGGTTTCAATGTGTAGAACTGCACCGCCGTCGGACGCGCCACGCCAAACTTTGGCGCGAGGTGGCGGAGAACGATTTTTTGCAGGACGAATTCAAACAACTCCACCCGGTCATCGCTGGCGATGAGCCATTCCAACGTCTGCGAAAACTGGCTGAACTGCGTGGCGTCCATTTGGCGCACCGCGGGCAGCGTGAGATTCACCAATGGCAGCCGGGCGCGCTTGGCGGCCTGCACCACTTCAGGATATAGCGCGATGACTTGGTCACAGACATTTTGCGGCGCACGACCGGAGAGTTCGGCGAGTTGTTTCGCGCGCTGCGCTGCGTCGTCGCTCTGGAGCATCGCGTAAATCATCGCCACGGCGGTCACGGGTTCGCGCACGGCTTGGCGCAAATTTTCCGGCAAGGCATCGCGCATCTGCTCGGCGTATTTTAGGTGCCGCGGCGTGGGGTTGCCAAGATTCGGCATCACGGTTTCAGAACGAATCACCGGCGGCGCATCGCTGCCCATCGCCGTCAGAATGGCCGCAAGCTTGGGGTCGAATGGCAGCGGTGAAGTTGGTTTCTGCTTGGCACGCTCGAAGAGTTGTTCCACCCGTTCGTCCGGCACGCTCTTAAATTTTCCATCCCAGTTTGGGTCAATCGCGCGGATGCGTTCCTCCAGCGGCGGATGCGTGGCCATCGCTTCCATGAAGGAACTCGCCATGGCGTTGCCGAAAAACAAATGGCCGGCGTCGGAGGCGTTTGGCGAATGGACTTCCGAACCGTAGCCGCCGAGCTTTTGCAACGCGCCGGAAAGCCCGCCGGGATTGCGCGTGAACTGCACGGCGGAAGCATCGGCGAGAAATTCGCGCTGGCGGCTGACGGCGGCTTGAATCAAGCGGCCAAATAAAAGTCCGAGCGAACCGACGACCAGCAGCGCGATTCCGATGATGGGCAGCGGATTTTTATCACGACCGCTGCTGCGCGCCTGCAACAGAATCCTACCAATGGTGGCGATGCAAAAAATTCCGAACAGAATCCCGATGAGCCGGAGATTCAGTTTCATGTCGCCATTCAGGATGTGGCTGAATTCGTGGCCGATGACGCCCTGTAATTCGTCACGCGACAGCTTGGTCATGCAACTACGCGTGACGGCTACGGCGGCGTCGCTCGTCGAGTGGCCGGCGGCGAAGGCGTTAATGCCTTCCTCATTTTCCAAAACGTAAACCTGCGGCATCGGCACGCCGGAGGCGATGGACATTTCCTCAACGACGTTGAGCAGCTTGCGTTCGTCTGGCTGGTTGGAATTGGGATTGAGCAGACGACCACCGAGCGATTCTGCGACCGCACTGCCACCAGCGGACAAGGC
>JANOBC010000287.1:0-5656 GCA_031411455.1 Limisphaerales bacterium | reverse complement strand
GCCACAGCGGCATGCCCGGCCCGACAAATTCCGTGTCAATCGCGAACAGCCCCATCTCCGCGCCGATCTTGCGATGGTCGCGGCGCTTGGCCTCCTCGATCATCTTGAAATACTCGTCCATCGCGGTCTTGTTCTTGAACGCCGTGCCGTAGATGCGCTGGAGTTGCGGACCTTTTTCGTCGCCCTTGTAGTAGGCGGCGGCCACGCTGGTGAGTTTGAACGCGCCGATGTTGCCGGTGCGCATCACATGCGGCCCGGCGCACAGGTCAATGAAGTCGCCGTTCTTGAAATAAGAAATCGGCTCGCCCTCGGGAATCTGCTTGAGCAAATCCAGTTTGAATTTCGACGTGCCATTCGGACGTTCCGTCAATCCACCAAGCCGACCGGAATTCGCATCCGCCATCGCCTGCTCGCGCGTGACGACAACTTTCTCAAAAGGATTGTTCGCCTTGATCTCCTTCTTCATCTCCGCCTCGATCTTCTCAAAATCTTCCGGTGAGATGCGATGGGAGCATTCGAGGTCGTAGTAAAAACCGCTCTCGACGGGCGGGCCATAAGCGAATTGCGCATCGGGCCACAGGCGCAGGATTGCGGTGGCAAGAACGTGCGCGGCGGAATGGCGGATGCGTTCCAGCTCGGTCATCTGGTTGCGGTCGTCCAAAGTTTTGCGTTCAGGGTTCGGTTGTTGATTTTCTTCGGCCATAAAAGTGAGACGGAATTTACAGAATTAACAAAATTCCAACAGGCAGAACTTGATGCAGTTCCATTCTGTGAATTCGGTTAATTCTGTCTTCATATCGGTAAATAAAAACGCCCCGGACTTTGAGTGCGAGGCGTTGGCGTTCATTCCGTCGGGGAATGAACGCTAAATCGTAGTCGTGGTGTTCAGTTGGTTGGACACGCGCAGACATTAAACAAGCACGAGGTGGTTGGCAAACGACTTTTGGGCGCGGTCAGAATTCGCCCAAGGCATCGCTTTCGCAGTCGGCGTAGCGGTCCACGAAGCAGTCGTAAATTTTGGTGTTTTTCTTGTCGGGTTTGACTTCGCTGCCGGGCACGGGCTTGGTGAAACCAGCGGCGAGTTTTTCCCAGCTCGCGGGTTTGTTCGTAGCGACGAGCCAGCCGTGCGCCGCCGCCAACGCGGAACCGAGTGCGGCGCTATTGGAAACTTCAATCCGCACCACGCTGCAATCCATCACGTCGGCGATGATCTGGAGCAACTGCGGATTGTTCGCCGCGCCGCCAGTGATATAAATTTGATCCGGCACTTCCCCCATCCACTGCGAGTGCAGCCGCATGGTCATCGCCTGCGCCTCGAAAATGGCGCGGCAGTTCGCAGCGGCGTCTTTTTCGTCGAGATCGAAACGGTGGATGCCCGGCTTGTTCACGCGTGGAACAATTTCCGCTTCGAACCACGGCAGCAGCACGCCGTCGTTGTTGCCGACGGGCGTGGATTCCACGAGTGCGCCGAATTTTTTCCAGTCGGCAATTTTATATTGCTCGCGGATTTTTTCGCGGGCGAGCGAGCCGTTCTTGAAACAAATCAGCGTCATGTAGCCGCCAGCGGGCGAACCGAAGACGTGGCCTTCGCCATGTTCGTCGGTGTGGCCTTGCGCCATCGTGCCGAAAAAAGTGTCGCTCGTGCCGAGGCTGATGGCGATCTGACCGTGCTTGATGAGGCCAAGGCCCACGACGCTCGCCGGATTATCACCGGTCCAAACAGTGGCGAGCGCTTCGGGATTGATGCCGTATTTCTGTGCGAAGTAGGGGCTGACGGGGCCGAGAACTTTGCCAGCGTCCGCGAGCATCGGGAGTTTGCCGATGAGGCCGGGCGCGGTGGCCTTGAGCGCGTCGGTGTTCCAAACTTTCTTACGGATGTCCATGAGGTTCATCCCCGCGCCGTCGCCGAAATCAATCGGTGCAATTCTGCCCGCGAGCAGCGAGGCCATGAAGGAACTCACGAGCGCGATGTGCGCGGAGGCTTCGTAGGACTTCGGCTCGGTCTTGTAAAATTTACGAATCTGCGGGCCGGAGAAGCGCTCGAACGTGTCCGAGCCGGTGCGCGAGGCGGTGAATTTCACGCCGCCAAGTTTCTTGCGAATCTCCTCGCACTCCTTCGTCGTCGAGGAATCCATCCAGATGGGCGAAGTCTTGCGCGCGAAAACGCCGGTGAGATTTTCGACCAAAGACTTTTTAGGATCCAACGCGGCCAGAACTTCCGGCGCCTTGGTGTTGAGATAAACCGTGCCGTGCTGCTGGGCGCAGCCGCTGATGGCGATGATTTTTCCAAGCGCGACTTTGTCCTTCTTCATCTGCGCGAACAGGCGGTCGAGCGCAGCGGCCCACAACAGCGGGGAACTATGTTTCACCAGCGCATCACGCCCGGGCAGCACGCCGTTCTTGGTTTTGAATTCCGGCAGTTCCTTGTCGAAGTTCAGGGAGTTTTCATAGACGACTTTGCGCGTGTCGAGGTCTATAACTACGGCGCTCAAGCTTTGGGTGCTGGAGTCGAGTCCAAGAAAAAGTTTGGGCATGAGTATTTTGAATTTGGTTTCCCGCTACATTCGGGATAATAGAGCAACCCATGCAAATGAAAAGCCTGCATTATTGCGCCCTCGCCGCTCTGCTCTGCCCGCTGACAATCGCCGCCGCCCCGATTGACCGCCACGCGCTCGTTTCGCGGCACGATGTGGTGCTGACAAACTTCGACACCACCAACCCGCTCTCGGTTGGCAATGGACAATTTTGTTTCACCGTGGATGCGACGGGTCTGCAAACTTTTCCCGAGGCGTTCGGGCAAACCACGCCGCTCGGCACGTTGTCGGACTGGGGCTGGCATACGATTCCGAACACGAACGGCTGGGACATTGATAAATTTCAGTTCAAGGAATACACGGACTTGAACGGCCGCAAGGTTCCCTACGCCGATGTGCCGCACAACCAGCAGACGCCGGAAATCAAATGGCTCCGCGCCAATCCGCACCGGCTGCATTTGGGACAGATTGGTTTCGTCCTGAAACACGCCGACGGTTCGCTGGCGACGACGAATGATTTAACGTATATCCGGCAGCATCTGGATTTATGGGATGGGACAATTATGAGCGAATTCATATTTGACGGAGAAGATGTGCAAGTGCAGACAGTTTGCGATCCGACATCTGACGGGATTGCGGTGCAGGTGGCGTCGCCGCTGATCCAACAGCAGCGGCTGGCGATCCAAATCCGTTTCCCTTACGGCACCGGGGCGACGACAACGGCGGATTGGAGCAAGCCGGAAGCGCATGAGACGGTTTTCATGCCGGGCAAAAATTATACCGGCCATTTTACCCGCAAGCTGGACAAGAACGCCTATGTGGTGGATGCAAAGTGGTTTGGCGCCAGCATCACGAACACGGCCAGAAATGAGTATCTAATCGTCCCATCTACCAATTGGGAAGTATTTGAACTGACTTGTGATTTTGCACCAAAAGTGAACCGCCCTTTGCGCAGATTTGTTGAAGTGTCGGTTGCCACGATTGGGTATTGGAACAATTTCTGGCAGACCGGCGGTGCGATTGATTTGTCCGGCAGCAAAGACCCGCGCTGGTTTGAACTCGAACGGCGCATCGTGCTTTCGCAATACCTCACGGCCATTCAAGACGTCGGCAAAAATCCGCCGCAGGAAACCGGACTGACTTACAACACTTGGGAAGGTAAGTTCCATCTCGAAATGCACTGGTGGCACGAGGCGCAATTCGCGCTGTGGAACCGTCTGCCGCTGCTGGAAAAATCTTTGGACTACTACCAAAAAATTCTGCCGCGCGCCGAAGGCACAGCGAAGCGGCAAGGCTACGCCGGCGCACGCTGGCCGAAGATGACCAGCCCCAGCGGCGCGGAATCGCCTTCGCCCGTCGGGCCGTTTCTCGTCTGGCAACAGCCGCATCCGATTTTCTATGCGGAACTTTGTTACCGCGAGCATCAGGACAAGGCTACGTTGAAAAAATTTCGCGAAATCGTTTTCCAGACCGCCGATTTCATGGCGAGCTACGCGACGTGGGACACGAACACGAGTCGCTACGTCCTCGGCCCCGTGCTGCAATGCGCGCAGGAAATTTTCCCGAAGGACAAAACTTTCAATCCTACATTTGAGCTAACTTACTGGCATTGGGGTTTGGAAATGGCGCAGACGTGGCGCACACGTCTCGGCCTGCCGCGCGAGAAAAAGTGGGACGACATTTTGCGCGACCTCGCCAAGCCACCCATCACCGAAGGTAAATATGCCTTTACCGAAACCACGATGGATTCTTACACGAATCCAAAATGGAATGCCGACCATCCTTCAGTCACGGCAGCGCTGGGCTTGCTGCCCGGCGACGGCATTGATGCGAAAACGATGGGCAATACGTTTGACTGGGTGATGAAAAATTGGAACTGGCCGGACACTTGGGGTTGGGATTATCCGATGCTCGCGATGACTGCTGCGCGCCTCGGCGAACCAGAACGCGCGATTGACGCGCTGTTCCTCGACACGCCCAAAAATCATTACGCGCTCAATGGTCACGTCTATCAGCGCCCCGGCCTGACGATTTATCTGCCCGCGAACGGCGGACTACTTTACGCCGTCGGTCTCATGGCGGCAGGTTGGGATGGCGCGCCAAAGAAAAACGCGCCGGGCTTTCCCGACAACGGCCAGTGGAATGTGCGCTGGGAAAATCTGCGCGTCGCACCGTAATTTTTTTACCGCTAATCCACGCTCATCTGCGCTGATAAAAACCCGCGCGATTTTTGATTAGCGATGATAAGCGCAGATTAGCGGTTGGGGGTTTTCTCCTCTAGCCATAATTGGGGATTGCCCGCCCGCAGCCGCATGATTAGCCTGCGCGGACAATTTCCCGTAACTATAATTTGACCCACATGAGCATCGCCAAATCTTTTTCCTTGGCCCAAGAGCACTACGCCGTCCGCAAGTGGATGCTAGTCACGAGCTGAAAAACTTGAACCGCTAATCTTCGCTAATTGACGCTAATCTTTGAGAATGAAAGTTTTTATCAGCGCAGTTGAGCGTGGATTAGCGATTAAAAAATAAAATCAAAACCTAAACCCAAATCATGCAATCAAACCCCTTACTTGGCGTCGTCTTTCACTGGCTCGGCGGTCTGGCCTCCGGCAGTTTTTATGTGCCGTTCAAAGGCGTCCGCAAATGGTCGTGGGAAACTTTCTGGCTCGCGGGCGGGATGTTTAGCTGGCTCATCTGCCCGTGGATTGGCGCACTGCTGCTGTCGAATGATTTGTTCGCCGTGCTGCATGAAACACCGGCAAAAGCTTTCTGGAGAACGTATCTCATGGGCGCGCTGTGGGGCTTTGGCGGATTGACGTTCGGGCTGACGATGCGCTATCTCGGCATGTCGCTCGGTATGGCGGTGGCGCTCGGCTACTGCGCGGCGTTCGGGACGCTCGTCCCGCCGATCGTGAAGGGCGAATTCGCCGACAAACTGTTGAACCATTCCGGCACAAGCGTCGGCGGGCCGCTGGTCCTGCTCGGCGTGTTCGTCTGCTTGCTGGGAATTTTCATCGGCGGCGTCGCTGGCGTGCGTAAGGAAAAAGAAATGAGCGGCGGCAACAGTGTGCTGCCGGAATTCAATCTCTGGAAAGGTCTCGCCATCGCGACTTTCTCCGG
>JANOBC010000286.1:0-5367 GCA_031411455.1 Limisphaerales bacterium | reverse complement strand
CGCCAAGTTCTCCGCCAATCAAGGCGAAGGCTTGGCCTTGCTTGCCGAAAGCAGCACGTCGCCCTCGCGCGCCCGTCTGCAAAAAATCATCGCGGATAAATTTCCAAGGGCGCAGTGGATCACATTGGACGCGATTGATTCTGGCATTCACCAGCGTGCGGCGACGCAGGCGTTCGGCCAGTCGTTGCGTCCGGTTTTTAATTTTGATAAGGCCAAAGTCATCCTCTCGCTCGACTGCGATTTTCTCGGCGGTGAAGATGACGGACATAATCATATCCGCAAGTTCGCCGCTGGCCGCAAAGCAGGCGCGGGGATGAGCCGGCTTTACGCGGTGGAATCGTTGTTCACGCTAACCGGTGCGAATGCAGATCATCGTTTGCGTTTGCCCGCGTCGCAGGTCGTCAAGGTTGCGAGCGCCATTCTGGCGAACATTTCCGGCGGAGCTGATCCGATGTCGAACTGGTTGGCCGAATGCGCGAAGGATTTGATCGCTCACCGGGGAAATGTCCTCGTAGTCGCCGGTCAACGTCAGCCCGTGGAAGTTCATCTGCTCGCATACGCTATCAACACGGCGCTCGACAGCATCGGCAACACGGTCACTCTCATCCCGACGACGACAACGGCTGCCGTCAGCCTGAAAGATCTGGATGCGAGCGCCGCTGACACGCTGGTGATTCTGGGTGGCAATCCGGTTTATCAATTCAACTGGACGCCGAAAGCGAAAACCGTTGTCCGCCTCGGCTACTACGATGACGAAACGTCAGCCAAGTCTAACTGGAATATTCCGGCGACGCACTTTTTGGAATCCTGGGGCGACGCGACCGCGACGGATGGTTCAGTGCTGCCAGTTCAACCACTGACCCAGCCGTTGTTCGGCGGCATCACGGATTTGGAATTCCTCGCGCGCATCGCCGGCGAGGCGCAGACCAGCGCGCATGAAATTGTCCGCGCCACCTACGGCGGTTTGGATGAAAGCTGGAAGAAATTTTTGTTCAATGGTTTTGCCGTCAGTGAAACCAAATCAGTTGCCAGTGTTCAGATGGCTCAGTCGAACACCGAGCTGAATCGTTTGATTGCCGCCGTGGTGGCGCCGACGCTTTCTGCCACGAATCTCGAAGTGGTTTTCTATCGCGACGCGAAGACGGATGACGGTCGCTATGCGAACAACGGCTGGATGCAGGAATTGCCTGATCCGATCACCAAAATGACTTGGGACAACGCCGTGCTCGTCAGTCGCGCGACGGCGAAGCAGCTTGGCGTGGTGAACGGCGACGTGGTGGAAATCACATTGAGCGGTCATAGTGTCAAAGGCCCCATTTGGACGCAGCCGGGCATGGCGGATTATTCGCTCGGACTTGCGCTCGGTTATGGACGTGAGCGGGCAGGACGCGTCGGCAACGGCGTTGGATTCAACGCGTATAAAATTTTCAACGGCGAATACATCGCCACGGGCGCGACCATTAGGAAGACCGGAGAAACTTATGTGCTCGCCTGCACGCAGCATCATTGGTCCATGGAAGGCCGTCCGGCCGTGCGCGAATTCAATCACGCCGAAGCTGCCGAGGCGATTGAGAAGAACGAAAACATCGCCGAAGAAAAATTTCACGGGGTCGAACCGCCCGTCGTCAAATCGCTTTACGAAAATCCGCTCGACGAGGCGAAAAAGACCGCGCTCCATCAATGGGGCATGACGATTGATTTGAGCGCGTGTGTCGGCTGCGGCACTTGTGTCGTCGCCTGTCAGAGCGAAAACAACATCCCGATTGTCGGCAAGGATCAAGTCCTGCGCGGTCGCGAGATGCACTGGATGCGCATTGACCGTTATTTCACGAGCGATCCGAAGGTAAAAAATCTTTCTAGCAAAGCCAAGGGCATCAATCCGCGTTTCGATCTGGGTTCAGAAATGAACGCCACGGACGAAAACCAGCAGTTTGCCGAGTGGATTGATGACGTGCAGGCGGTGAACCAGCCGATGCTTTGCCAGATGTGCGAGACGGCTCCGTGCGAAAACGTCTGCCCCGTGGCCGCGACCGTCCATGACCAAGAAGGTCTGAATGTGATGGCGTATAACCGCTGCATCGGCACGCGTTATTGCTCGAACAACTGCCCTTACAAAGTTCGTCGTTTTAATTTTCTCGATTACAACAAGCGCCCGTTGACGGAGCTGAAGGGAACGATGTATTCCACGACGCTCACGCACAAGACGGATGGGGTGTGGGATTTGAAGCGTTGGTGGAACGACCCGAACTCTGGAATGAGGACGGAAGATGAATGGGATCTCATCAAGCTCTCGAAGAATCCCGACGCGACGGTGCGGATGCGCGGCGTCATGGAGAAATGCACTTACTGCACGCAACGCATCGAACACGCCAAGATTTCGCAGAAAGCCAAAGCCGGTGCGAGCGACAACGTTCGTCTCTCGGAAGCGGCTGGAAATATTCCCAAGACCGCGTGCCAGCAGGCATGTCCGGCGGGCGCGATTATTTTCGGCGACATCAGCGACGCGAACAGTTCCGTGTCGAAACAGAAATTGTCGCCACTGAATTATTCTGTCCTCGGTAATTTGCTGACGAAGCCGCGCACGACTTATCTCGCGCGCGTCCGCAATCCGAATCCTGCAATGCCGGATTACCATGATCCGTTCAGCACTGAAGAATACGAAAGCCAGAGCCTCATGCAGAAAGGCCACAGCTAATGTCTGAACCCACGCTCACTTTGGAAGAATTGAAGAAGCTCGCGCCGCCTGCGGAACTTCAACGCGCACCCGTCGTTGAAGGCAATCAAGGCCTCGGCTGGCTCACGGATAAATTGTCCGTGTTCGCCGAAGGCAAGACGCCGCGCTGGTGGTGGATTTTGTTCCTGCCCGCTGCGTTCGCGGCTACGGTAATTTTTCCGACGTGCCTGTTCTATCAAGTGTTCACGGGCGTCGGTGTCTGGGGTAACAACCATCCCGTGATGTGGGGTTTGGACATCGTGAATTTCATCTGGTGGGTCGGCGTCGCCCACGCGGGCACCTTGATTTCCGCGCTGCTCTTTTTGACGAAGCAGCATTGGCGCACGACCATCGGCCGCATGGCCGAGGCGATGACCGTTTTCTCCGTAATGATGGCGGGACTTTATCCGGCGATCCACGTCGGACGCGCGTGGTTTGACTGGTATATGTTTCCCGTCCCGAATTCAAACGGTCTCTGGCCACAGTTCAAATCGCCGCTGATGTGGGACGTGTTTGCTGTGAACACTTACCTCGTGGTGTCGTCGCTGTTCTTTTTCATGGGAATGATTCCTGATTTCGCGGTGTTCCGTGACCGCGCGACGACGCGTGTGCGTAAAGCGATTTTCACTGTTCTCGCGATGGGTTGGATCGGCTCGGCTCGGCAATGGCATCATTACGAAAAAGCCTACGTCGTTCTCTGTGGTCTCTGCACGCTGCTCGTGTTCACCGTGAGTTCCATCGTCGGTCTCGACTTCTGCACTTCGCAGATTGCGGGCTGGCACGCGACGATTTTCCCGCTCTATTTCGTCATTGGCGCGGTGTTCTGCGGCTTCGGCATGATGCTCGTCATCCTGATTCCGCTCCGTAAATGGTGCAACATGGAAAACGTCATCACCATGAGCCACATGGATAAGATTGCAAAGCTCACGCTGGTTGCTGGCCTCATCATTGACTACATCTACCTTCAGGAATTTTTCATCGCGTGGTATAGCGGCGACACTTACGAACGCTGGGTGTTCGGCCACCGCTTGTTCGGTCACACTTATCTTTACCTTGGCTGGGCGCTTATCGGAATCAATGTCGTCATGACGCAGTTCCTCTGGTCGAAGAAAATTCGTTCCAATCTCGTTGCGCTTTTCATCATCGGCCTTCTCATCAACTGCGGTATGTGGTGCGAACGCTTCGTCATCGTCGTCGGCTCGCTGTATCAGGAATTTCTCCCGGCGAACTGGGGTAAATATATGCCGACGATTTGGGACGTGGGTCTTTACATCGGCACACTCGGCGCGTTTTTCATGCTTTATCTGCTGTTCGTGAAATTCCTGCCGATGATCGCCATCTCCGAAGTCAAAGGTGCGATGCCCGAAGGCGACCCGCATCATCCGCTCGGCGGCGCCAAGAAAGGCGGCCACCAATGAGCGAAAAGATTTACGGCCTCATGGCTGAATTCAACACGCCCGGCGACCTGCTGCGCGCGGCGGAAAAAGTCCGCGACGCCGGTTACAGCAAGTGGGATGTGTTCACGCCGTTCCCGATCCACGGCATGGACAAGGTGATGAACCTGAAAAATTCGCTCGTCGGCTGGGTGGCGCTGGGCGGTGGCGTCTTCATGTTCGTCCAGATTGTCGGTCTCATCTGGTTCGCGAACGCGTTTGATTATCCGCTCATCGTCGGCGGCAAGCCGATGTTCAGCGTGCCGATGACTTTTGTTCCCGCTTACATCATGCTCATCATGGGGGGCGCCGTCGGCGCGCTCATTGGGATGATCGCTTTCAACCAGTTTCCGCGCCTGCATCATCCGCTGCTGGACGCAAAGCGTTTTGCGCTCGTCTCCCGCGACAAATTTGTCATGGTCATCGGCGCGCAGGATGAAAAATTCTGCGTCACGCAAACGAAGCAGTTGCTCGAATCCATCGGCGGCGCGCACGTCGAAATCGTGGAGGACGTCGCATGATTCGCATCGCTGTTTCAATCATGCTGGTTTTTCTGGCCGTCGGCGTCGCGGGATTTGCCACGCTTGGTTTGCAGGGCAAGATGTCGCGTAAACCGCCGATGGAATTGTTCCCGGACATGGACCGTCAGGCGAAACTTCGTCCGATGGAGCCGAACCACTTTTTCGCGAACGGCGTCAGTTCGCAGTTGCCGCCTGACGGCACGATTGCCCGCAGCCAGCCGATTGCGACGGCGAACGGCGAAGTTTATCCGTTTGAAGATTCAGCCGTGAATACTGGAAGAATTTCCGGCACGACAAATTTCGTTGAAGCCAATCCGCTCGCCGTAAATCTGCCGCTCATCCAACGCGGACGCGAACGCTTTGACATTTACTGCGCGCCGTGCCACGGAAAACTTGGCGATGGCAACGGCATCACCAAGAAAATCGGCGTCATGCCGACGGTTGCGAATCTACACGACGCGCGCATCGTCAAGCTGACGGACGGCGAAATTTTTAACACCATCACCCACGGCAAAGGCACGATGGCTCCCATCGGCCCGTTGGTGGTGACCGAAGACCGGTGGACGATCATCGCGTATCTGCGTGTGCTGCAATTGAGCCGCTTGGGAACCGTTGACGATTTAACACCGGAGCAGCAAGCCGCTTTGAAGAAATGACCATGAGTTCGCACAACGAAAAAACTCATCAGCCGCCGCTGGAC
>JANOBC010000285.1:0-2728 GCA_031411455.1 Limisphaerales bacterium | reverse complement strand
CATCAGCTCCGGCGCGTCGGCGCTGATGTGAACGACCGTGCCGCCCGCGAAGTCGAGCACCGGAATTTTTCCGCCGAGCGCCCAGTTGAACAAACCGCCCTTGCCCCAAACCATGTGGCACAGCGGCAGATAAATCAGCGTGACCCACAACAGCATGAACACGATGTAGCCGCTAAATTTTACGCGCTCCGCAATCGCACCGCTGATGAGGGCGGGTGTGATGATGGCGAACATTAATTGAAACAGCATGAAGGTCTGATGCGGAATCGTCGCCGCGTAATCGCCGTTCGGTGCGCTGCCGACGCCTTTCAGAAAAAGATAAGTCAGCGGATTGCCGAAAAAGGAATTTCCTTCGGCGAACGCCATGCTGTAACCAAAAACCATCCACAGTGCGGAAATTAATCCCATCAAAACCAAGCTGTGCATCATCGTGGCGAGAACGTTCTTGTTCCGCACCAGTCCGCCGTATAACAGAATCAGACCGGGTGCGGTCATCATCAGCACCAGCGCGCAACTGGCGAGCAGCCAGGCGTTGTCGCCCGAGTCCACCTTCAGCGCGGGCGCAGTGGCGTCAGCGGCATGAGCCGGAGCAATCAGGGCGAGCAGGAAAACCCCAAGGCATGAGACAAAAAAGAATTTTCGACAGGTGAAATGAATCAGGTTCATGGCCGCGCAGTTCAACAAAAGAGGGAAAAATTGTCAACGCCGGGCTTTGCCGGCGGAGCGCGGCTCTATGAGCCGCAGCCCGTCCGAATTTTCAAGATGCTCAAATAATTACGCACACGTTCTGACTGACGAAGCCACTGCGGGTCGCAAACCCGCGCTCCGTTGCAAAACTTGTTCGATTTTGTCTGCGCCCGCGTTTAACTTTTCCGCCGCATGTCCGACGAAGTCCAACTCACGCCCATGATGGCGCAGTATCGCCGCATCAAAAGCGAACTGCCCAAGGACGCGCTGCTGCTCTTTCGCCTCGGCGATTTCTACGAGATGTTTTTCGACGACGCCAAGGACGGCGCGCAACTGCTTAATCTTTCGCTCACCGCGCGCAACGGCATCCCGATGTGCGGCCTGCCGTTTCACGCGGCGAATAATTACATCAGCCGCGTCCTGCGCGCCGGACGCAAGGTGGCGATTTGCGAACAGACCGAGGAAGCCCGCCCCGGCAAGCTCGTGAACCGCGAGGTCACGCAAATCCTTTCGCCGGGAACGCACTTCGATGAACGGATGCTCGTCGCGGAGCGGAATAATTTTCTCGCGGCGGTGAATCCATCGGGAAAAACCTTCGGCCTCGCGCTGGTGGATTTGACCACGGGAGATTTTCTCACGACGGAATTGGAAAACGAAGCCGCGCTGCTCACGGAACTCGAACGCCTGCGTCCAGCGGAAATCATTTTTCCCACCGAGGCGCTGGCCGTGCGCGCCCTGCTGCAAGGCGCTTTCAAAATCATCAGCGGCTACGACGACTGGACGTTCGCGCCGGAAACCGCGTTCTTCACGGTGAAGGAACATTTCAAAGTCGCCACGCTGGACGGATTTGGTTTGAAAGATCGCGCCGCGGCCACCGGCGCGGCGGGCGCGGCGTTGCATTATCTCGCGCAAAATTTGCGGCGCGATGTGAAGCACCTCACGCGCATTTCGTTTTATCGTCGCAGCGATTTTCTCACGCTGGATTACACGACGCTGCGGCATCTGGAAATTCTCGAACCTCAGCATCACGATGCGCCGCGCAATTCCTCGCTCTACGGCGCGCTCAACAAAACCGCCACACCGATGGGCGCGCGACTGCTGCGCCAATGGCTTTCGCAGCCGCTCGCCGCCGTCGCGCCGATTCAGCAACGACAGGAAGCCGTGCGGACATTCATCAATAATTCATTCGGCCTCAACAGTTTTCGCCAGCAACTTGCGAACGTCCGCGATTTGGAACGCACCATTGGGCGCGTCAGCACCGGCTCCGGCAATGCGCGCGATCTCGTCGCGCTGCGGCTGGCGCTCGAGCAGATTCCGGTGTTGAAGCAAACTTTGGAAACAATTGGTGGCGCGGCGGTAAATCTTATTTCCGAATTGAATACGCACGTCACCGCGTTGCCTGGCCTCGTCGAGTTGATTTCTCGCGCCATCGTGGATGAGCCGCCGTTGCCCATCAAAGAAGGCGGAATGATTCGCGATGGCTTTGATACGGCGCTCGACGAATTACGTGACGCGCAGCGTGGCGGCAAGGATTGGATCGCCAAGTTGCAGGCAGATGAAATCGAACGCACCGGCATTTCCTCGTTGAAAGTGCGGTTCAATTCCGTCTTCGGCTACTACATCGAAGTCACCAAGTCGAATCTCGACAAGGTGCCGCCGCATTATCATCGCAAGCAGACCGTGGCGAACGGCGAGCGTTTCATCACGCCGGAGTTGAAGGACATGGAGGGCAAAATTCTCGGCGCAGAAGAACGCAGCGTGAAATTGGAATACGAAATCTTCCAGCGCATCCGCGAATCCGTCTTGGGAAATCTGCCGCAGATTCAGCAGAGTGCTTCTGCACTGGCACAGTTGGATGTGCTGGGTTCGTTCGCGGAAACCGCGCGGCTGCACAACTACATTTGCCCGCTAGTCGGCGACGAAGGCGTGGTGCAGATGCGTGATGGTCGGCATCCAGTTTTGGAACAGCAACTCGTCGAGGAACGGTTTGTGCCGAATGATACTTTGCTTGGTAGCAGCCGACGTGAGGAGGCTCAAATTT
>JANOBC010000284.1:0-2120 GCA_031411455.1 Limisphaerales bacterium | reverse complement strand
AAATCCGCTCGTGTCAAAAATGCTGAAAGCCTCCGGCGCGATGGCCGCCGCGACTTTGTTGAGCCGCGTGCTCGGCATGGTGCGCGTCATGGTCTATGCGCGCTTCATGGGCGACGGCTGGGTGTTTGGCGCTTTCACGTTTGCGTTTCAGATTCCAAACTTGTTCCGCCGCCTGCTGGGTGAAGGCGCGTTGACGGCGGCGTTCATCCCCATCTTCAAGGAGAAGGAAAAAAATCACGGCGAAGTGGAAATGTGGAATGCTGCGAATGCCGTCATCTCCGGCCTCGTCATCGTGGCGAGCGTCTTGATCGCGCTCGTCATGGCGGGCATCGCCATCGCGCTGGCGGTGCATGAGTTTGACGCCTACACCGACCTGATGCTGCGACTGCTGTTCGTGATGTTTCCCTACATGGTGCTCGTGTGCATCGCGGCGGCGCTGATGGGAATGTTAAATGCGCGCGGCCATTTCTTCATTCCGGCGATGGGCGCGACGATGCTGAACCTCGTGATGATCGCGTCGGTTTTATTTTTCGCGCCGAAGCTCGGTTTGGATTTGCCGAAGCAAGGCCGTCTGCCCGTGCAAATTTTTGCGCTCGCTTACGGCGTGCTGGTCGCGGGCGTGGCGCAGGCGGCGTTTCAAGTGCCGACGCTCTGGCGCGAAGGTTTTCGCTATCGCTGGGTTTCGCCGTGGAAAAACGAAACCGTCCGCCTCGTCGCCACGCGGATGATTCCCGGCACGATTGGCGTCGCGGCATTCCAACTCAACGTCCTGCTCGTGCAAAGCCTCGCGTTCTGGATTGATCCGCAGATCATCGCCTCGTTTGAATACGCCGTGCGCCTGATGGAATTGCCGCAGGGATTGTTCGGTATCTCGCTCGCCACATTTCTGCTCACGACCTTGAGCGCGCTGGCGGTGGAAAAAAATTATCCCGAATTCCGCGCGCAACTGCACCACGGGTTAAGCTCATTGCTGTTCGTGAATCTCGTCGCCGCCGCGCTGCTCGTCGCGCTGGCGGAACCGATCATGCGGCTACTGTTAGAGCGCGGCGAGTTCGACAGCGGCTCGACCGGCCGCGCGGCGTTCGCGCTCGTGTGCCTCGCGCCGGGACTGGTGGCGTTTTCCGCCGTGAATGTTTTGGCCCGCGCCTTCTTCGCGCTCGGCGACACCAAGACGCCGATGAAAATCAGCCTCGTCTGCCTCGCGTTGAACCTGCTGCTGGCGTCCATGCTCATCCTGCCGCTGAAGCAGGGCGGCCTCGGCATCGCCAACACCGCGACCTCCATCATCAACGTCGCACTGCTCTTCTTCGCGTTGCGGAAAAAACTCGGCAAGCTGGAGATGGAAACCCTTCAAAGCACCGTGCGTCCGCTGGTGCTGGGCGCGGTGCTCGCCGGTGTCGCCGCGTGGTGCGGTTGGATGCACTGGGAACAATGGCTCGGCCACGAAACGATCGTGCTGAAAATGGGCGCGGTATTTGTGCCGGCGGGAATCGCGGGGGGAATCTACTGGCTGCTGGCGCTGCTGTGCAAAATTCCGGCGGCGAAGGAGATGACGGCGTTTGCGTTGGCGAGGTTTAGGCGGCGGATTAAATCCTGAGAAATCAGTTTTTGATGACCTGTAAATTGGTGTGATACGAACACCCGGGTGATTCGTGCAAGGCACCGACGGAATACTGGCCGCCTTCTGGACATTCGCGCCATTTGTTGTTGATCCCGAATGGCAACAGTTGTTCTTTGGTTAAAACCGCTTCGTTTGTGATGTGAAAATCTTCAGCATACATCTCTTTCGCATCTTGAATTAACTTCAAGTTAAGAATACACGGCGGATGGTGGGGGCCTCCGCCAATTTTTGCTGGCCTCAACGCAGGAACAATCATTGCAGCAAGGACAATTGCTACGATCACAAAGATGAGAAAAACGTGCCAGCGTTTCATATAATAAAGTTCAAATCGCAACCGTCGCGATCCAGCCCTTGTCGCCGAACTGCGATTTGAATTTCTGCGCCAAGGTTTCCGCCACATAACCCGCGCGGAAATTGGGAAACTTAAATTCATATTTCAATTCCGCGCGCAGCTTCGCATTGCTCACGCGCTTGTTCGTCACGCCGCGTTTGCGCCACG
>JANOBC010000283.1:0-18473 GCA_031411455.1 Limisphaerales bacterium | reverse complement strand
GCCAAACAGCGCGGCGTGCGCGCGGATAAGTTTCCGCTCCACCTCAAAGAATCCGAATGGCGCTGGAATCACCGCCGTGATAATCTCTACTCGTTGCTCTTGAAAGCCACCCGTTCCCACCCGCTCAACTAGGAAAGACCCTAGGCAATTTCTATGAAAACTTTGGCGGGGCTGGTGCGATTGTATCCAACGCCATCAGCACTCTGCTTGCCGTTGGGGTTTCTTCCAACGCGATTCATTATTACGACAGCCTGATTATCTCCAACTATCAGATCATGCCCAACGTCTTCTTGGCAACCCATCTGTCCAACGGCGTCATGGTGAACGTGACCAACTACGGCACGTTCCGCCACGCCACGAATGCGGCGAACGTAGCGGGCTATGTCTCGTGGGGAGTTCATGCCAACATATCTCCCCGGCAAATCGTGGATGGAACTTACAAATGGAGCGGGGACAGTGGTTGGTGGCTCATTAACACCATTGAGTCGTTAAACGGTATGCTCTACACCGATTTGGACAGCGGCCACAGTAGCCCCAGCGTTTGGTATAGCAGCACGGCCTACGGCGGCACGAATTATTCCAACACGCCAGTCGGAGCGGTGACAACCGTGGATGAGCCAGGTAGTCCGGGTGCAAAAAATGACTCGTCAATTTATTTTAGTCTTTGGGCGGGCGGTAAAAATTTTGGTGTCTGCGCTTGGAACTCTAAAACTAGTGACAAGTTTCAGGCCGTCGGCGACCCATTGATAAAACAATAAAATCATGAAATCTAAACTAACAGCACTCTTGATAATCCTGCTTGGAACTGCCTGCGGACGAACCCAAGGATTTATCAACCTCAATTTTGAAAACGCCACACTAATCACAAGCCCTTCTCAAGGATACCCATTTGTGACCGCCACCAACGCCATTCCCGGTTGGATTCCGTATCTTAACAACCATGCACAAGACTATATTGCCTCCAATGGACAAAGCCTTGGCGGCGCACAGATAAACATTGAAGGCACAAATAATCCGTTCGGATCCCCATCTGTTCAGGGAAAATATTTTATTCTGTTGCAGGGATCAGGAGCTGGCTTTCAAACCAGTGCCGCTATCGGTCAGACGGCGCAAATCCCAAATTCGACGCAGTCTATTTTGTTTTTGGGCGCAGTATTTGGCAGCTTGCAGGTTTCATTCAACGGCAACCCGCTGGCATTTTCCGTGGCTGGCACCACGCCCAATAACTACAACATTTATCAGGCAGACATCTCAACCTATGCCGGACAAACGGGTGAACTGCTTTTTTTAACCCCCTTCAACGCGAACGCCATCATCGACAACATCCAATTCTCCAGCACCGCCGTTCCCGAGCCGGGCAGCTTGGCGTTGGTGGGGTTGGGCGCGGCATTGTTTGGTTTTCACCGTCGGCGCAAGCCGTAGTCTTTGCACCCGGTTGCCGAGTTCGGCTTGTATTGCCAGCGCTTTCCAGCCAAGTTTTCCGGGTGCGTTTTAACCCCGCCTTCTGGCGCAAATGCCGAGTCGCGCTTCGCTGGACGCGTTACGCCGTCTGGCTGGTCGTCGTGTTGGCGTTGCTCATGATCGCCTGGTGCAACGTCGTCGGCATCCCCGAATTTTTCCAGAGCCGCATCGCCACCGCGTTGCGCGGGCACGGCGTGGCGGTGGAATTTTCCGGGATGCGCTGGCGGTTCATCCGCGGCATCGTCGCGGAAAATGTCATCTTGGGTGACAAACTGAACCGCGCGGATCAGCCGCTGCTCACGGCGCAACAAATCCAACTGCGCTTCGATTACTCGTCGCTCGCTAAGGGAAAATTTCTTATCACCGGCGTGGTGCTGCGCGACGGCATCTTCACGCTGCCCGTGAGCGCCACGAACCGGCTCACGTTTCAAAACATCCAGACCGAGGTTCGCTTTCTGCCGGAAGAAACGTGGGTGCTGGATGAATTCCGCGCGGAATTTTCCGGTGTGAAAATCCGGCTCGCCGGCGAAGTCGCCCACGCGCCCGAAGCGACGAAGTGGGAACTTTTCGCCGGGAAAAAATCCGGCGGGCGCGGTGCGCTCGGCCAGCCGTTGCAGGATTTTACGGACGGGCTGGCGAAAATTCATTTCACCGGTTCGCCGCAGATCAATGCGCAAATTTCCGGCGATGCGCGTGATGTCCATTCCATCTCCGTGCGGCTGAACGCCACCGTGCCGTCGGTGACGACGCCGTGGTTTTCTGCGCGCGGCTGGCAAATGGCCGCAAATTTTTCCGCGCCGGAAATGGCGGCGACCAACTTTGACGCCGCGCTGGATTTCTGGACGAACGCGGTTCCGTTCCGCTTGGCGTGGACGGTGCGCATGGCGGAGCTGGGCTGGAAAAACATTTCCGTCATCGCCGCCGAGTGCGCGGGCGAATGGCGCGCGCCGCAGTTCACCGTCCAGCGTCTCACTGGAAAAATTGGCGGCGGCAACCTGAACGTCGCCGCGCAGCTTGACGTGGCGACGCGCGGGCTGCGCTTTACGAACAGCTCCGCGTTTGACTGGCATCTGCTCTCGCCATTCTTGCCGGCGAAAGTTGCGGCGGAGATGGATCAGATGATTTGGACGCGCCCGCCGCTGCTCGTGGTGGACGGTGCGCTGACGCTGCCGGCATGGACGAACCGCGCGCCGGACTGGTTGGAAACGTTTGACGCAACCGCGCGGCTGCACGGCACGTTCGCCGCGACGAAC
The DNA here is from genome assembly GCA_031411455.1 of Limisphaerales bacterium. GTDB lineage: Bacteria > Verrucomicrobiota > Verrucomicrobiia > Limisphaerales > UBA11358 > UBA11358. The sequence continues at coordinate 15,759 of JANOBC010000283.1, read as the reverse complement.
GCCGTCGTGCGCGGGCGCACGGCGGAATTGGCGCGCGCGGATTTTTCCTACGCCCGCCACATCTGGCGCGTGCCGGAATTGCAGGTGCAGCAAGGCCGCACGCGGCTCGCGGCCAGCGGCGAGTTCAGCACGGCCACGGAAAATTTTCGGGGCGAGCTGCACGGCGCGCTGGATTTTGAAACCGCGCGGGCGTTCCTGCCCACAAATGTCGCGCGGCTGGCCGCCATTTATTTCCGGCCGAACGAACCCGTTTTTTTGGACGTGACCGCCGCCGGACGCGGGGGGGACGTGGACGCGCTCAATGCGACGGGACATCTGGCGACGACCAATTTTTTCGCGCGCGAGCAGGCTTACGACGCCATTGCCGCGGACCTGCTGTTCACGAACCGAGCGCTGATGTTTTTGTCGCCGCACGCTGAGCGCGCGGGCGGCGCACAGACGGCGCGGGCGGATTCGGTGACGCTGGATTTCGGCGCGTGGATGATTTTTTTTACGAACGCGATTAGCACCATGGACCCGATGGCGGTCGTGCGCGTGATCGGGCCGAAGGTGGCGCGGATGATTGAGCCGTATGAATTTCTCGCGCCGCCGATGGCGCGGACGCACGGGCAACTACCGCTGCGCGACATCAACCGGGGCAGTGATTTGGAAGGCACGGATCTGACGTTTGAAATGCTCCAGCCCGCGCAGTTTCGCTGGACGAAGTTGCAGACGACGAACATCACCGGCACGGTGCGCTGGCTGGGGCAGTATCTGGTGCTAACGAATGTGGCGGCAAATTTTTACGGCGGCGACGCAGCGGGCGGCGCGTATTTCGATTTCCGCCCGACGAACTACGGCTGCAATTTTAATTTTGCCGTGGCGGTGAAGAATGTGGATGTGCGGCGGCTGGCGCAAGACTTGTCCGGCACGAACACCGGTCTCGTGGAAGGGATGTTGACGGGCAGCGCGGTGGTGACGGACGGTAATTCCGATTCCTGGCGTTCGTGGAACGGTCATGGCACGGCGGACTTGCGCGATGGTGTGCTGTGGAATGTTCCTGTGTTCGGGATTTTATCGCAGGCCTTGAACGCAGTGGCGCCGGGCTTGGGCAATAACCGCGCGACCGATGCGACGGCGCTGTTCGTGATGACGAACGGGGTGGCACGTTCGGATTCGCTGCGGATTCACACGGGCGCGATGGAATTACAATACTTCGGCACGGTGGACTTGACCGGCGGTGTGAACGCGCACGTCACCGCCCTGCTGCTGCGCAATACGCCGGTGATCGGCTCGCTCGTCAGCACGGTGCTGTGGCCGGTGAGTAAAATTTTTGAATGCCAAGTGGGCGGCCGCGTGACGGAGCCGAAGGTGACGCCAATTTTATTTCCGTTCAGCAAATACCTACTGAATCCGCTGCGGACGTTTGAAATGGTTTTGCCGATCGACAAGCCAAAGGGGTAAAAAGTTGTGGCCGCAAAAAAGCACAGAAGGCGCAAAAAATTATTACGGCAAGCGACTGTGGCTATTTTGACTTCAGGGGAGTTGAAAATTACCCAGCTTACGGGGCTTTGTGCCTTTTGCGCTTTTTTGCGGCCATTAAATTAAATTTTTCCCACGGCAGCTTACGGATAAACCGCGCGGTAAAAGCGGATGGGGAAATTCGTCGCGAGCCGGTCGGTGTAGAGCAGTAATCCGCCCGCGGTGACCGTGCTGGTGAACACAGGCCGCCAGTTGGTCGCGGTGGAAAGATTGGTGGCGGCGTCAATGCGCCAGGTTGTGTTGGACAGGCTTTGTAGCGCGAGCAGAAAATATTTTTTGGCGGCGAGCGTGTTGGAACCGGTGAAGCTGTAAGCCGGTTGCGTGACGATGACGGTGAAACTATTCGTCGTCACCGGCGGCACACCGTCAGCGGCGGCGGTGATGAGAATAATATTCGTGCCGACCGCAGGGCGCGTGTTGGTCCAGTTGAACCCACCGTTGGTGGTGATGAAACCATTCGTGGACGCCACCGCGAGCGCGAAGAGGAAGGAAGAATTTGTTCCGCTGGTATTAGTGGCGAAAGCGTTGGCGGAAAAAATTTGTCCGACGGTGATGTTCGTGTCGGTGGGAACGGTGAGCAACGGCGCGGTGACGATGGAAATATCATCCACATACCAGCCAGCGGCGTTGCCAAAGCTACCGTTGCCAGAAACGAAATGGAACGCCGCGCGCAGCGTCTGCCCGGCGAATGTGCTCAAGTCCAGCGCCGTGTTCGTCCAGCCGCCGCTGCTGGCCACACCAGTGCCTGATCCGATGTTCGTGGTGGAGAGGCTGCGCCAGACGTTCGTGTTTTGCGCGGCGGTGATGTTGATGCCACCGATCAAAGGATTGAGGTTGGTGAAGACGTAAAAATTGGTCTGTTGATAGATGAATCCCTGATTGTTGGTCACGACAAAAACATTTGTCTCCCTGTTAACATTGGTGAAAGTGAGGACATTGGTCTGCCGGGAGGTGGCGCCTGAATTGGTCACGGTATAAATGTTGGTGCTCACATTGAAATTCGTGAACGTGGCGGTGTTGGTTTGCAAATAGGTGCTGGGCAGAAAAAAGTTGGTCACACTGATGACGTTGGTGTTCCGGTTGACGTTGGTGACGGAAAAGTAATTCGTGGTGTAACTCAAGTTTGTCAGCACGATGCCGCTGCTGACCTCGACGTAGCCGAGGGCGTTCACGAACTGGAACCACTGCGCGAACTTGAGCGCAGGGCGGTTGGAAACAGGCACGGTGAACGGCGGGCTGATAAACCGCGTATCACAAAACGTGGCGTAATTGCCGGCGAGCACGGTCGCGGCGCAATTCGTGCCGGAGTGCGCGCGCCAGCCCGCGCCGTTTGCCGCCGGGCCGCTGGTAGGCACACCCGTTTCCCACGTCCCGGCGGACGCGCTCCAGTCGCCGATGCCGGATTCAAAACCTTCCGGTTTTTCGAACGAAGGTGTGCCGGTGACCACCGCCATGTCGTCCACGAACCAGCCGCGGGCGCCGCCGAAACTGCTGTTGCCGGAGATGAAATGAAATGCGAACTGCACGTTCTGCCCGGCGAACGCGGTGAGGTCAATCGCGGCGCGTGACCAAACGCCGCCGCCGGTGCTGGCGGTCGCGCCTGCGCCGATGTTCGTGGTGCTGATGGTCTGCCAGTTAGTGCTGCCCTGCTGCTGAAGTTCGACGTAGCCGAGCGCGTTGATGAAGTTAAACCATTGCCAGTAACGCAGGCGCGGGGATTGCCCGGCGTCCGGGATGGGGAGATACGGCTGGCCGGAATAATTGGTGCAGATGAAACGGCTGTCCACGCTCGCCGGGGCGTTGCCTTGCAGGCCGGTGGTGGCGCAGTTGGAAAAAGAATGGGTGCGAAAGCCGCTGGCGTTCGTGGCGGGGCCGCCGGTCGGCGAACCGATTTTCCAAACGCTGTTGGTCGTCCAACGTGCGCCCGCGTTGGTCTCGAAATTATCCGCCCAATAAACCGTTTCCGCCTGGCTCATGAGCGCGGTGAACAGCGCGCAGGCAGCGGCCAGCAGTTTTATTTTGGCGGCGGTTCGCATTTGGTTGGACGGGCGGCGGGCGCGTCACTTGGGATTAGATAAAATTTTCACCTTGGCCGCCCGGTATTCCTCGGCGGAAATTTTTCCAGCCATGTAACTGTTGAGCGCGGCGTCTAATTTTTTCTTTTGGGCCGGGGTGTAGGTTGGGGCGGCCTTGGCGGTGGCCACCACTTCCTGATGGACGGCCTCGGCTTGCTTGAGCGCCGCGCCGCTGGGATCCAAAAGACTGGAGGCCGGCGTGGGGTCAATCATCGCGCCGGGAGCGATCGGATTTTCGAGCGCGTTAGTCGGGAAGCCGCTCGGCGGCAATTCTACCGGCACGAGCACGTTGAAGAAGCCGTTGGTGTTGGCCCCGCTTTTAGCGGCGCGGAGTTCGCGGCGGCGTTCGGCCTCCACCAGTTTGTGTTCGTAGGCAGCATCCTCGGCGGCGGCGGCGGAGACGCCGGGCAGGCGCTGGGTTTCGCGGATGGTTTGTTCGGCCACGAGCTTGGGCGTGCGCATGACGGTGGGGCGCATGAGGACGATGAGTTCGGAACGGCCTTTCTGGTCGGCGCGCGAACTGAAAAGATTTCCTATTAACGGAATATCCACGAGGAACGGCACGCCGGATTTGCTGGTGGACTTGTCGGATTTGATAAAGCCGCCGAGCATCACGGTGTCGCGGTCACGCACGGTGATGGTGGTGTCGATCGTGCGCTTGACCGTGCTCGGCTGGCCACTGTTGTTATAGTTCGGATTATCGATATCATCAATTTGCTGTTGGATATCCATGGTGACTTCGCCATCGGGATTAATGAACGGCGTCACGATCAGTTCCACACCGACGGCCAACTGTGAGTAAGAGTCGCCGCTTTGGCCGCTATAGGCATAGCTGCTGGTGCGATAAGGCACGGATGAGCCGACAAAAAATTGCCCGGGCTTGGACTGCGAGGCGAGCAGGCGCGGACGCTGGATGATGCTGGCGTGGCTGTCGGCTTCCGCCGCCTTCACCGCCAGCTCGTAGTTTGGGCCAAGGTTGACGAAATAACTCATGCCGCCGGGCAAGGCACTGGCGAACGAGCCGCCGTTGGTTCCAAGCGAGGAAGTAATTTGAGTGACTTTTTGGGGAAAGCCGCCTGAATCGAAGCCGTTGGTTGCCACTTGTTGCACGAAGTTGGCGAAGGACGGGCCGTTGTTGAAGCCGCCGCCGCCGAGGACGCTGCCGCCGAGGCTCTGGGGATTTTGCGCGGCGGAAATTCCCAAGTTGAACTGGCTGCCGATCTGGACGTTCATGATGAGCGCCTCGACCAAAACTTGCGCGAGCGGCACGTCGAGCTTGCTGATGATTTCCTTGATCATCGTCATGTCCTGCCGCGTGGCGTAGATGAGGAGCGTGCTGCTGCTTTCGTTCGGAATGATTTTCGTCTGGCCGAATAATTGAATCTGATCCTGCTGGCCACCGGCAGCACCGCCGCTGGAGCCGGCCCGGTTGATGATGTTTTTCAAACGGTCTTGAAACGAGGTCGCGTTCGCGCCGCCGCTCGGGCTGGTCGGTTGACGAGCGCCCAAGCCGCCGCCCAGACCGCCTTGGCCACCCTGACCACCGTAACCGCCGCCACTATTGCCACCGAGTCCGGAAAGCCCGCCGCTGCTGCGATTGCCCAAGCCGCTGATCGGAGTGCTGCTCGGCGCGCTGCCAATGCTTACCGTGGAACCGCCACCACCACCGCCGAGGCTTTGGAGCGCGGAGGCGATTTCATCCACTTTCGCGTAACGGATCGGGATGACTTCCGAGATGTATTCCGCCGGCACGCTCACGTCAATCGCCTCGATCATCTCCAGCATACGCTTGATGTTTTCCGCGTAGTCGCGCATGACGAGGATGCCGTTGTCGTCAATCGGGGCGAGGCCGCCCGGCAATTTTCCAAACGGCGCGATCAGTGGCATCATCACGCTGGGCTTCACATAATGCAGTTGGTGGATATGCGTGATGTAAGTTCCCATGTTCGGTAAATTGGTTGAGCCGGAACGATCCAGTTCCGCGCCCGCAGAATTCGCCAGATCGGAAGTGACCACCTTGACGAACTTGTCGCCGACGTTGATGACAGAAATGTTGTTCATCGCCAGCAACACCTGCAACGCTTGAATCGCTTCCGTGCGCGTCAACGGCGTCTGCGTTTTCAAAATAATTTTCGCATCGGGGATGGCCGCGCGGAGCAAGGTGCGGTTCACGAGTCGCGCATAAACTTCCAGCACTTGCGACGCGTCAGCACCCGAAAAATTAATGAGCTCCGCCGGAATCATTTCCTCCGGCTGGCGGTTCGTGTTCGCGGCGGCGGCGGCGGCAAGCGCCGGCTGCGGGTAGCGGGGCGTGCGGCGCTGGCCGAGGCCGGTGCCGGGCGTGGCGGCGGCGCCGGGCGCGGGCACGGCGGGGACCTGGGCGAATAGTTCGAGGCCGGTGAGGGCCAGCAGCAGGGAGAGCAATTTGGTTTTCATTTTGCCTTAACGGTTGAATTTTTTGCGGTGGGCGCAGCGGCGGCGGCCGGTTTGGGATTTTTCTGGTAGCTCGCCACGAGCTTGATGTCGGCGGCGAGTTTTTGGCGCGCTTGATCGGGTTGCAACGTGAGGTCGCGCACCCGAATCATTGAGGCACCAGAGCCAATTTCAAAAAGAAATTTCACGAGCTGTTCTTCGGTCGCGTGAACCTGAATGTTCTGCGCCTGTTCCACGAAAAATTGGTTCGTGTGCATTTGCGAACGGGCAGGCATGCTCTCAATGCCAAAACCACTGGCGGATGCCTGCGTCTGGATGGTGCGCATGAAGTTGATCACCTGATCCTCCTGCGCGACGTATTCACCTTCGCTCTCAAAGGCGCTCACCTGCTTTTTCAGTTCCGGCTCTTGCGTGATGGCGGTCTGGTAGAGTTTTAATTTCCGTTGGCCGTCTTCGTAGCGCTGCGTGAGCTTGCCCCAGTCAGAAAAATGCGGCCACACGAACACCCAGTTCAGCACGATGACCAAAACGACGGCGACACCAATGACGAGGCGGCGTTCGGCGGGGCGGAGTTGCGCGAAGAATTTTTTCATGGCGTCTCCTTTTCGGTATGAATCAATTCCAGACTCAAAGTCCAAGTCGTGACGTTGCCTGCCGTGCGCATGCTGACGTGATCGCCCAGTTGCGGATCAAACACCGGCTGGTCGTTCAGTTTGACCTTGCGCAAGGCGGTGTCGAAATCAAACAGGGCGTTCACCATGTCCGGTGTGGTGGAACCACCCAAAGCCAGCCGGTGTCCGTCGGCGAAACCCATGCGCTGAACCGTCACGCCTTGCGGCGTCTCCTGCGCGATAATTTTCCAGCAGTCGAGCGCGGCGTATTTCAATTGCGCGCGCTCCTTCAGCACACCAAACCGCGCCTGCAACTGCACGGCGTTCGTGTAGGTGTTGGCGATTTGCGCGACTCGCGATTCCATCCGGTTCGTCTGCCAGCCGCGAAAGCCGACGGCGGAAAAATAAATTACGAGACCAATCGCATACAAAATCCCCACGCCTGCCAGCGCGTGCAGCCACAGCCGGTCAACGAACTGCTGGTGGTAACGCGCGCCGTATTCCGCCGGGAGCAAGCTGATTTTGTCGGCCGCCGCGCGCTTCGCCGTGCGCGCCGCGAGTTCGGCGGGCGCGGGCGGCGCGGAAATTGTTGCCGCTTCACCGGTGGCTTCGCGCAAAACATTTTCCCATTCGGTCGCGTTTGCGGGGTCGGCGACGAGGTGCCATTTCGGCGCGGAAGCGAGCCAGCCTTCGACTTCGCCCGCCATCGCCAGCAGAGAAAGTTGCTGTTTCAATTCCGCCGCGCGTTCGCCGACGGCTGGCAGGGTGACGAAACTTAAATTCCGCAACGCGTCGCCATCGCGCCACGCCACGAGCGCGGCGTTTTGGCCGCTCATCGAAAACGGGAAGAGCCAGACGCCATTCTCGGCGGTGGTTCCCGCGTCGAGCTGGTCAACCATCGGCACTTCGAGGCGATCGGCGAGAAAACCTTCCTTCTCCAGTTTGCCGAGAAATTCCTCCACCGCCGTGCGCGCGACGAGCGTGACGACGACGGTCTGCAAACTTTCCACCGTGCCGTCAGCTTTGGCCGGGCTTTGGTGCGTGCCAAGAACGTGCAGCGTCCAGACAACTTGTGTGACGGGAACCGGCGAAAGTTTTTCCAACTGCAACTCGACCATGGAAAAAGTTTCTTCGGCATTCGCCGCTGGCAATTCCACCACGCGCAGGAAAACATTTTCCGGCGGCAGCCACGCGACGTTCAGCTTGGGCTGCCAGAGCGAGGTCCAAGATTTGGCGACCAGCTTGGACGGCATCGTCTCCGTGTGCGGCACGCGCTGCTCGCGGACAAGCGCGAAGCCGCCGCCCTTCGCATCGAACTGCCAGAGGCGTTTCGCGTCCGGGGCGACGTGCAGCAGATTGCATGAATTCCAGCGGGCCATTTTTTAATTGCGGATTGCGGATTGCGGATTGCGGAATAAAAACGGCTGGCGGTGCGGAACACTCCGCACTCCGCACTTCGCACTCCGCATTTGAATTGGTTTCATGTTCAGCGCGGCATGAATTGCGTTTGGTCGTCCGCGCCGGCGAGCGCTTCAAGATGTTCTTCCATCTGCGTGACGCGGAGGACTTCTTCGATGGTCGTCGTGCCTTCCTTCACTTTTTTCCAGCCGTCCGTGCGGAGCGTTCTCATGCCGTTCTGGATGGCGAGCTGCGCAATGGTCGAGGCCGGCGCGCGGTTCATGATGAGCGGGCGCAGCGCCTCGGTGACGATGAGCAATTCGTAAATACCTTTACGGCCTTGATAACCTTGCTGGCGACATTCCTCGCAACCCGCGCCGTGCCAGATTTTTGCCGTCTCGATGTCGGCTTCGGGAAAACCGATTTTTTGCAAATAACTGCGGTCAACTTTTTGCTCGGTCTTGCAATGCACGCAAATCGTGCGGACGAGACGTTGCGCTTGCACGGCCTCGACGGACGACGCGATGAGAAACGGCTCGATGCCCATGTCCGTCAAACGCGTGAAAGCGCTCGGCGCGTCGTTCGTGTGGAGCGTGCTGAAAACCAAGTGCCCCGTGAGGGACGCGCGGATGGCGATGTCCGCCGTTTCCGAATCGCGAATTTCGCCGACCATCACGACGTTCGGATCCTGGCGCAAAATGTGGCGCAAGCCCATCGCGAATGTTAGCCCGATGTCCGAGCGCACGGCGATCTGATTGATGCCTTTGAGTTCGTATTCGACCGGTTCCTCAATCGTGATGATGCGTTTGTGAACCGAGTTGATCGCGGAAAGAAACGCGTAGAGCGACGTGGATTTGCCGGAACCTGTCGGGCCGGTGACGAGAAAAATCCCATGCGGCTTGATGATGATGTCGCGAATGGCGTCTTCTTCGAGTTTCGAGAAACCGAGTTTGTCGAGCGATAGAAAAATTTTCCCGCGCGTCAGCAAGCGCAGCGAAACACTTTCGCCATAAACCGTCGGCACGGTGGAAACGCGGATGTCAATTTCCTCGCCCTTAATGCGGACGTTGATGCGTCCGTCCTGCGGCAGGCGCTTCTCGGAAATGTTCATCCCGCTCATCACTTTGATGCGCGAGATGATGGCGGATTGAAAACGTTTCAGCGTCGGCGGCAGCGGAATGAGATGCAGGATGCCGTCAATGCGGTTGCGAATTCTTAATTCATCTTCCTGCGGCTCGAAGTGAATATCCGTCGCGCGATTCTTGAACGCCTCCCAAATAATTTGGTTCACGAACTTGATGACGCTCGCTTCCTGATCGCCCTCGGTGATTTCTTTATCAATGGCGACATCCAAATCCATCGCGTCCGTCTCGCCCATTTCGTCGAGCGTCTCGGCGCCGACGCCGTAATATTTTTTCAGCGCCTTCTCGATTTCCGGCTTCGTCGCCAGCGCGAAGGTCACGCCGGATTTCGCGTCGAAGCGCACCGCGTTCATCATCGCCGCATCGAACGGGTCGCTCGCGACGACTTGCAACACGCCGTTGTTCAGCGCGACGGGCAGCACGGAAAATTGAAACGCGATCTTGGTGGAAATTTTCCGGCGGACTTCGTCTTCAATCGTGAGCTTGGCAAGATCGAGATACGGCCAACCGAGCGCGGTCGCGAGGCGCTGCATGAAAACATCCTCGGCCAAGCCGCGTTCGCGCGCGACGAACGTCAGCAACGGCTCGGTGGAACCGGCGTCCGCCGCCGCGCGCCACGACTTGCGCCAGTCATCAAACTGCGCCGGTGACGCTTCCGCGACCGTCGCGACGAGATTTCTGACCGAACTAAAAGCCATTTTGGTTTGGGTTTAACAATTTGAGCCGCGAAAAGTTGCAGAAAATGTTGAGTTTATCAAACTTTCATTCTGAAGCAGCAGCCGAAAACTGCCAATTTGCCAAGCGCGCCGTTTTTAGTCATTCTAGGGCGTGAATTTTTTCATTCAACGCAGTGAACTCCGCGACATTTACGACAAGGTCGTCGCGGGTGAACGCATTTCTGACGCCGATGCGTTGCGGCTGTTTGAAACGAAAGACCTGAACGCCCTCGGTGCCATCGCGGATTTCGTGAACCAGCGCAAGAATGGCCTGCGTGCCAGTTTCATCATCAATCGCTACATCAATTACTCCAATTACTGCATCCTCTCCTGCCAGTTTTGCTCGTTCTCCAAAAAGAAGCGCGACGCGGACGGCTTCCAGTATTCCATCGAAGAAATCGTGGAGAAAGCGCGCGAAGCTTTGAAACTGGGTATCACGGAACTGCACATCGTCGGTGGACTGCATCCCTCGCTGCCGTTCAGTTATTACACGGATATGTTGAAGGCATTGAAGGTTCTGGATTCAAGACTCCAACTGAAATGCTTCACCGCAATTGAAATCCTCCACCTCGCTTGGCTAGGCAAGCGAACCGTCGAGCAGACGTTGGTTGAATTGAAGGACGCCGGCCTCGCCGCACTCACCGGCGGTGGCGCGGAAATTTTTCGCAAAGAAGTCCGCGAGAAAATCGCGCGCGGCAAGGAATCCGCCGCCGAATATCTCGATGTCCATCGCACTTGGCACAAGCTCGGCCAGCGCAGCACCTGCACGATGCTTTACGGCCATGTCGAGAGCCTCGCTGACCGCGTGGATCATTTGCGCCAACTCCGCGCGTTGCAGGACGAGACGCACGGTTTCACCGCGCTGATTCCGCTCGCGTATCAGCCGGAGAATAACGACATCCCCGTCAAGACGCCGCCGACCGGCTACGATTCACTCCGCACGATTGCCGTGAGCCGCATCTATCTCGATAATTTTCCGCACATCACCGCCTACTGGATCGGCGTCGGCATGAAGCTCGCGCAAGTCGCCTTGAGCTACGGCGCGGATGACATTCACGGCACCATCATTGAGGAAAATATTTTTCACATGGCCGGCGCGACTTCGCCGCAATTGCAGACCGAGGCGGACATGATCAAAGCCATCCGCGAAGCCGGTCGCACACCGGTGCAGCGAAATACTTTCTACGAGCCAATCAAAGTTCTCCCTGACCATGCGATGTGCGGTGAAGAAAAAGAAAATTCCGTGCGCTCAAAAATGCTGGAAGAAAATCTAGCAACGGCTTAAGTGTCATTGCGGTTGCAGCCCAAAACGTGGCGATCTTCCAAGAGAGAGCGTCGCCTGCCATTCCGTCGGCACATCTTTTTACTGGCCAGAACCGTCAGACGTTTTTATTGGTTGTCAATCTGGGTCGGGTTGGGTTTAACCTGACGCCAAGCCGTGAACTTTAGATTCATTAAAACTTTGTTCCTGCTCTCGCTGGCGGCGGCCAACTGGCCGGGCTGGGTGAATGCGCAGGCTGTGTCCGAACCGTCGGCCGCCGGAAACTCAAAGAATTTTCTGGTGCAAAACTGGCAAACGGATCAAGGCCTGCCGCGCAACACCATCCGCTCGCTGGCGCAAGATAATCAAGGGTATCTCTGGATGGGAACCCCGCAGGGTTTGATCCGCTTTGATGGCGTGCGGTTTGTGGCGTTTGAAAGTGATGCTTCAACGGCCATGGCCCGGGGTTCGGTGCAAAAAGTGGTCGCGGATGATTCGGGGGCGTTGTGGATTGCCACCCTCCGATCCGGGTTGTTTCGCTACCTGGACGGGAGCATCTTGAGTATTGCGGGCACGAATCTTCCATCCAATGTCGGGGTAGATTCGCTGGCGCAAGACCGATCCGGCGTGGTGTGGTTGGCCAGGGGTAATGGCACGGTCGGCAGGCTGGAATCGGGATCCTTCGTGACCACCGCGCAGTTGGGGAACATTACCAAGGGGCAAATGCTGTTCCAATTGACGTTCGACACCGATGGGAACTTGTGGTTCTACCGGCAAGATACGTATGGCCGGTTGGTTGAGGGGAAACGCACCAACTGGACAACGCACGCGGGCAGTATCATTACGCTGGCAGCGGGTCGCCACGGCGGACTATGGGTGTCCACCGGGTTTGATTTGCGGCGGCTGAATTCGGATCCGGAATCCAAGGAGGAAGTGATCGTGGCGTTACCGTCCGGCCCCTATGGTCTCAATACCTTGTTTGAAGATCGTGCCGGGACGCTCTGGCTGGGAATGTCGCAGGGAGGAGGGTTGTATCACCTACTGGGGCGAAAGCTGGAAAAAGTAGAAGGAATAAATCACTCAGTTTCGGCCATTCTTGAAGATGCAGAGGGCAATCTCTGGGTCGGCACTGAAGGCGCGGGCTTGTTCAAAATCCGACCGCGCGTATTTCATTTGATCGGTAAGAGTGACGGAATGCCGACTGAAGCCGTGGTTTCCGTATCCGGGGACTGGGTGGCACCAAAAAGGGGCGGCTTGGGAAAAGTGCCACCAACCGGGGCGGTAGAAATGGCCCCCGATTTTGCGCAGAACGCGATTTCGTCCGTTTTGGAAGACGGCAGCGGTGGCGTCTGGATCGGAAACACGGCTGGAAATATCATCCATCAAACCAGTGACGGCGGGCGTCGGTCGGTGAGACTTTGGCAGCAGGGCGGCCCGCAGGTGCGGGTGTTGCACCGCGATCAAAAAGGCAATCTCTGGGTGGGTGGGTTTCCGTCCGGTTTATTCAAGTTTCCGGCGGGCGATGACAGCCACTGGCAAGACTTAAGCTGGCGCGGATTTACCAATCAGTCCATCACGGCGATTGCCGAAGATCAGGCCGGTCTGGTGTGGGTTGGCACCAGCACCGGCAATTTGTATCGGTTCAACGGGGAGAATGTGAAAAAATATGGAGCGGCGGAAGGGCTTTCGCAATTTCCCATTAGTGCCTTGCTGCCGGGAACCAATGACTCGCTTTGGGTTGGCACGCTGGGCGGCGGGCTAGGGCGGCTTAAGCAGGGCAAAGTTCAGGTCTTGGGCAAGCACACTGATTTGGGCGACGATGTCATTACCCAATTAATTCAAAATGAATCGGGGTGGATGTGGATCGGTTCTTCGCGAGGAATTTTCCGCGTGCGGACCGCCGAACTGCAAGCAGTTTTGGAAGGCAGGCAGTCCAAAGCAAACGTGATTCATTTCGGTCCGGCGGATGGTTTGGCCAACGTGGAATGTGTGGCCGAGCATCAACCTTCAGTGTGCATGACGCCGGCGGGGCAACTGCGTTTTGCCACCAGTGAAGGCGTGGTTTCCTTTGAACCTGCCGCCATTCCCATGAACGATCGGCCGCCGCCGTTAAATCTCGAATCCGTGTTGGTGGACGAGGTCCCCGTTTCTGTCGGAACGGAAATCAAACTTCCGCATGACTACAAGAAGATCGAATTTCGCTACACCGCCATGAGCTTCATCGCGCCCGAAAAAGTGTGCTTCAAGCGGTATCTCTCGGGCTTTGATGCGGGCTGGGTCGAGGATGGGAGATCACGCAGTGCGACCTATCCGCGTCTGCCTCACGGTGATTATGAGTTTCAATTCACCGCCTGCAACAATGACGGCATCTGGAACGATAAGCCATATCGGTTCGCCTTTCGGGTGGTTCCCGCGTTCTGGCAGACGACGTGGTTTCGCACCTGCGCGTTAATCGCATTTGCCGGGTCGGTGGGCGGCGGCGTGTTGCTAGCCGCGCGTGTGAGGATGCGGCGCAAGCTGGCGCGCCTGGAACAAGCTAACGCGCTGGAGCGGGAACGCACGCGCATCGCGCGGGATTTGCATGACAATCTCGGGGCGCGCGCCACCAAGATCAGCATGCTAGCCGCCGCTGCCAGCCGGTCGGTGGAACTTTCGGAAACCAGCCGCCAGCTCCACGACGTCTCCCAGTCAGCCCGGCAACTGGTCCGCGCCCTCGACGAAACGGTCTGGACCGTGAATCCTGGCAACGATTCGCTTGCCAACCTGCTGGATTACGTGACGCATTATGCCGAGGAATTTTTTTCCGACACGCCCGTTCGCTGCCAGCTTAAAATTCCGGTGGACGTGGGCGACCGGCCGATGGCTCCCGAGTTGCGCCATAGTTTACTCGCCATCATTAAGGAGTCCCTGAACAACGTGCTGAAACATTCCGGGGCGCTCAACGTCGTCGTGGCGGCGCAGGTGGCGGGGAGTAGTCTCTCTTTTACGATCCGAGATGATGGTTGTGGTTTTTCGCCGAACGCACCCGTTGCCGGTAACGGGCTGGCCAACTTGCGCGCCCGGGCCGCCGCCCTCGGTGCCCGGATTGAAATTCAGTCCCAACCCGGTCAAGGCACTACCCTGCGGGTCGAAGTGCCGGAATTGGACCCCGGCTTCATTTTTCCCAAGGAAACGATTTAATATGCCCGACAAAGAAACATCCGTGGCGGCGAACGACATCCGCGTTTCTATTGTCGAGGATGACGACTGGTTTCGCGAAAACTTGACTAAAATTATCCGGGAGGCGAGGGGATTCCGGCTCGCCGGCGCTCATCGCAACGCCGAGGCGGCATTGGAAAAACTGCCGGGCGAGGCGGCGGACGTGGTGCTGATGGACATCGCGCTGCCTGGGCTGAACGGCATTGAATGCGTGCAGCAACTCAAAGCCAAGTGTCCCGAGGCGAATGTGCTCATGATCACGGTTTACGAGGAAACCGATAAAATCTTTGCCGCCCTGCGTGCCGGGGCCAGCGGTTATCTGCTCAAGCGGAGTTCCCCGGAGGAATTATTGGAGGCGATTGCGGATATGCATCAAGGCGGCGCGCCGATGAGTTCCTCGGTGGCGCGACGCGTCGTAAAGTTTTTTGGTCAGGAGCCGCCGCCACAGGCGGAGGCGGAGGCGGTCGGTTTATCCAGCCGTGAACGAGAGATTTTGGATCTGCTGGTGGAGGGACGGGCGAACAAGGAAATCGCCGACCGGCTCGATGTCAGTGTGCATACGGTGCGGATGTTCATCCGCCGGATCTACAAAAAAATGCACGTTCATTCTCGTGGTGAAGCAGTGGCGCGGTTCTTGAAGAAATAACTTCCGGGTGCAGCTCATACACCCCTTTGGACGTATTGTCACTTCCGGGTTCCCTCGTATAGTCAACCCATGCCCCCTGTGACAGCCTTCAACCCTGAAAAAGTGTGATTACTCCCGCCAATTGCATTTGGCCCTGTCCAGTTAGCCGACCGCCGGGCAAATGTCAGCGAAAGGCATTACACAAACGTGGAATGTTTAGTAGCTGGGTAGTGAGCTAATTCAAATTTACGCCTGGTAACCCCCTAAAAAGATAACCGCACAACGTGACCTGATTTCAATCCATGAATACAAAAATAATCAACCTGTTCCGAACTCACAAAGCCCTCACTGGCGGATTTTTTGCCAAATTCAACGGAAGGATGCGGCTGATGGCAACCGCTGCGTTAGTCGGTTTGGTCTGTGTCCTCGTATCGTCCCCAGCGGCGGCGGCCACCATCAACTGGGGCACGGCGACGTCCATCACTGGGGACACGGATGTTAGCGCCAACGGCACGGCTCTTTATGCCTATTCGGGTGGAATTACCAGCGGCACCCTTGCCCTCAACGGTGTCACGTTTTCCGTCGGCAGCGGCTTTGCCACCTGGGGTAATGTGAGTTTCACTTCGGGGTTCACGACTTCATCTGCCACTAATTTTACGGCGAACACCACACCGTTCAATACCCTTTCCCAGACTTACAGCAACTTGCTGGTGGGTGCTGCTTACGGAGGGGCTACGGCGGGAACGGTGACGCTGAATGGACTGACCCCCAACGAAGCC
>JANOBC010000282.1:0-7108 GCA_031411455.1 Limisphaerales bacterium | reverse complement strand
CCATCGCCTCGTAGGCAACGGCCTGGCCGAGCTTGTTGTGGCCGTTCCAGATTTCGGCGGCGGCGACGCGCGACGGCAGCTTCTCGATCTTCGCGCCGGGCGTCCAGCGGCCGACCTTGCTGCCGAACAATTCGTCGAGGTGCAGCGCCTTGATGGCATTGTGCGTGCGGATGCCATAATACGCGGCGCTGGCGCAAAACCGCGCGCCGGCGGCGGCCTCGGCGGCATCGTAACCGCGCTTGAGATACGCCTGCGTAACGAGCGAATCGTGTTTTTCTTTGGGAATGATGTAGTAGGTTTCGAGCATAAAAATTTTGGAAATGAAATTATATTCGATATCAGTTCAAGGCCAAGGTTGAGGAACTTCGCCGGTTAATGCCTTTTGAATTTCATCTTTGAATTCAGGGAGTTCTGACTCTTGGGAAATTTTATCAACCACTTGCAGGGCTTCTGCTTTTCGGTCATTCACAACCAACAGAGCGATCAGTGTTGTCGTCTTATTTATGAAGCTTGTGTTGGCAAATCTGACATAATTCTTTTTTTTAAGAAACTCCATCGGCCCATACTGTTTGGCGATTTCCATGTTGTTTCGATACAATTTCAAATACTGGTGAAAATCACCGGAGCCGCAATATTTTCCACACAAACGATACTCTTTCGACTTAACCAACGCCGGCTTCGCGCTATTGAAAACCTTCTTTGCTATTTCTGGCCTGTTAGCATCCAACCAAACAAAAAAGTCCACAGTGTTTGAATTCTGCTTTAACTCTTTGTTGATGGATTCAAAATCCAAGAAATTTTCCGCAATGCCATCCTCGTTGCAAATGTTTGTCTTTGCCGTCTCGCGCAGGGAGTTCAGTTTATCTATCGCGGGCGGATAGGTTTTCCCCAATTTTGCAAAATCACCGAGCGCAAACGATAGGCGAACCCCTCGAAGGGATTCACGATATTTCAGGGCGTTCTGGAAAAACCAAACGTGCTTGTCCAAAGCATCCGCATATTTTCCAGCTTTAGCATCTGCCCTTGCTTCGTCCAAAATTGTTACAGGGTTTGGATTTTGCGGCGGTGTCCAGCTTGAAGCCGTGACCACCATTTGATTCGTTGAATCATCTGCCGCTGAAGACAAGCTGAAACTCGCTGTTAAAGCGAAGCATAGAAAATATGTTTGGATGCTGCGCATCACACCACTTTCTTCACCGGCACTTCGGGATTCACCTGCGCGATGGGTTTTTCGCCGTTCATCGCGAGGATGAGATTTTTCACGGCGCAGGTAGCCTGCCGCACCACGCTTTCAGTTTTTATCTTCAAGCGGTGACTTGTTCGTAGGAAAAGCTCGGAATCCCGGCGCGGTCTTTCGCGTGCTCAATCGTCAGGGCGCAGATGTTCCCGGCCTTGTCGAGATCGAGCAGCGTGTTCTCGTCTAGGTCGCGGGTTTCCGAAACCACGCCCGGCCGCAGCTCAATGTGCAACGTGTCCGTGTCTTCAAAATATTTTACTTTCATAATTCAAATGACCTGTCGAAAAATGCGTTGTGAACCGTCTCGCCGTCTGCCAGCAGTATAACACGCAGAAATTTCCCGTCCATCTCCGCAATCTGCGCCCAACGCCGGATACGCCCGTCGGCCTGAACCGCTTCTTTCACCGGATTTTGAACCGCACGCTCAATCCATTCGTCGCGAATCATCACGCGGTCAGGCCGCGTCCGCATCGCCAGAAAGTATTTTGTGCATTTCATGTCGGCGCGGTGAAATTTTCAAACCACTTTCTTCACCGGCACTTCGGGATTCACCTGCGCGATGGGT
Organism: Limisphaerales bacterium; assembly: GCA_031411455.1. Lineage (GTDB taxonomy): Bacteria > Verrucomicrobiota > Verrucomicrobiia > Limisphaerales > UBA11358 > UBA11358. The sequence goes on along the minus strand of JANOBC010000282.1, from coordinate 5,306 downwards.
TTTTCGCCGTTCATCGCGAGGATGAGATTTTTCACGGCGCAGGTGGCCTGCCGCACCACGCTTTCGTAAGTGCGCGACGCGACGTGTTTCATAGTTCGTCACCCGGAATGGGCTGGACATTCGGAGAGCCGTCAAGGAAGGCAACGAAGTCCTCGCGCTTGGCATGGCGGGCGCGATCACGCAGATGATCCACCGTCAGGAGCGCGCTCAACTTTTCCCCGGCGGCGGCGGACATCAGTTGATCCACCGTCACGCCCTCCTTGGCCGCGCATTCGCGCAGTTGCCGGGCAAGACCTTCGGGCATCTGGATGGTCAGTGTGCTCATGATATTTTCTCAATCAATTTCAGGAAATCCCCGGGCGGCATCGCCGTGATCCCCCATTTTTCCGTTCCCCGGAAATCCCGGAGATTGTGGGTGACAACATAGCGGCAACCCGCCGCCACCGCCAGTTCAAGAATCAGGTCGTCGTCCGGGTCGGGCAGCGCGGGCCGCCAGTGAAAAAAGATTTCCTGCAAATGACTGGCCGAAAGCAGAAAGTCGAGAAAGCCCTCCGCTTGGGCTGGCGAGCGGTGAAGCAGGTTCTCCGGCCGCAGAAGCACGGCGCGATACTCAAGGAACAGCGGCACGGAAACAACCGGTTGAAAACGGGCGTCCGGCAGCCGCGACAGCAATGCGTGTGACGCTCCGCCTTTCGAGCGGGCGGCGGCCACGAGCAAGCTCGAATCGAGAACGACGCGCATGACAGCTTCAAACCACTTTCTTCACCGGCACTTCGGGATTAACTTGAGTTGGTTTTTGCACAATTCTTCAGAAGATGGCAGATGCGAGAACATTATGTCAATTTCGCCGTCGCCGATGGTAATCTTTTCAATCAGGGCTTCAACGATTTTGCGCTTCTCTGGCACCGGCAATTTCGGCCAACGGTCATACAGCGCGTCGGCTTCATGCAACACGTCATCGGCGGACAGTTTGTTAATTTTGAGGAAATCCACCTCGGCCTCAAGCTTGGGCAATTCGACCACAAGCTGGTTCAAGCGCGCCTCGGCGGGTTTGTAGAAGTCGCCAAAGCCTTGAGGCGTGATCTGCTCCTGAAGGTAGAGCTGGTGCGTCCGCTTCATTTCATCCCGCACTTTCTGAATCTCGCGTTGGTGGGTGTCGAGTAAGGCCGACTTTTCGACTAAATTCTTGTCCGCCGCCTGCAAATGTCCGGCAATCCTTTTTGGCTGGCCGAAAAACATCTTCAATTCCTCACGAACAATGTTTTCCAAGTCCACAATCGGGATTTTATTGCGGCAACTCCGGCAAAAGTATTTCGGGTTGTTGGATTTGACATACATTTTGTGGCCGCAGGAACAATGCGCCAAGCCGCTGAACAAATGCACTGGCGGCTTGCCGGGCTTCTTGAACGACTTAGTTTGCTCCTCAAGAATTTGATTTGCCTGATCCCAAAGGGCTTCGGAAACAATCGGTTCGCAATCGACCTTGCCCCATTCGCTTTCGGGCTTCGGCGAGCTATTCCATCCGTTGCCAACGACTCGGTTGAAAAAGTAGATTCCTTTGGCGCTGGATTCTTGCAACACCCGCAGAATGGTCGTGTCACGCCAGATGCTGCCATCGCGAGTGCGATACCCGGCGGCGTTCAAGTGCTGGGCGACGTGTCCCTTGCGGCGGTGCTGCACAAACAATTCGTAAGTTTTCCGACGAATGGCTGCTTCCTCCGGCACGATGAGCAATTTGCGGTTTTCCCACTTGTAGCCGTAGGGGGCTTTACCATTGATGGATTTACCGAGCTTGGCGCGGACGAGAACGGAAGCGTTCACACGTTCGGTGATTTCCTCGCGTTCCCATTGGGCGAACACACCCAAAAGATGGAAGAACATCCGGCCTCCGGCGGTGCTGGTGTCAATCGCTTCGGAAAGTGAAATGAGGTCGGCATCATGCTTTTTGAAGAATTCGGAAAAATCTTCCAACTCACGGCGGTTGCGGGACAGGCGGGCGAGTTTGGAAAACACCAAGCCGCTCACATGGCCACGCTTGATGTCGGCCATCATCCGCTTGGCTTCGGGGTGTTGCATGACGGCCTTGCCGCTCTGCCCGGCCAGGTCATACATCTCTTTGACCTGCCAGCCACGGCTCTTGGCGTAGCTCCGGGCGCGTTCTTCATGGTGGACAGGGCTTTCGCCCTTGGCCTGATCTTCGGTTGAAACACGAATCCAGATGCCAACTGATTTGTTCAAGGCATGGTTGTCCTTCATATACTACTTATGCCAGAAAAGGAGTAGGTGGGGCAAGATAAATATGTAGCTAAAGAGCGTAATTCAGTTAAAACTTTTCCATGTCGCAAAAACAATTGCTCATGGAAAAAGATTTAGCCGCGCTCGCCAAAAAGCTTCGCCTCAATGCCGGGAAAAGCCGTTCCGAAGCCGGGCGTGACATGGGCGTGTCACACGTCTCCATCCATCGAGCCGAAGAAAACCTCGAGGAGAGTTTGCTCAAACTGCGGATGCGGATGATCGAAGCATATTCACCGCTCAAGGTGAAAGGGCCGGTGTTTTATTTGGAGAATAAATAGGGAAGCCAGATCACTTTGATTTGGCCGCTGCTTTTTGTGCGGCCTGAAGAACTTTTGCCAGATCAATTTCCATGGCGGCGGCGATGCGAAGCAAAGTTTCAAGCGTTGGATTCCGCATTTCGCGTTCAACGTAGCTGACCATCTGTTGCGACAGGCCAGCGCGTTCGGCCACAAGATTCATGGAAAGCCCCCGCTTCTCCCGTTCCTGTCGCAAAAGGCGGGCGACACGGGAGCAAACAGCTTGCTGTGATTTATTTGATGCCACGTCGCAAAAATAAAGCCTAACGGCTTGACACGGCATCTCACCATAGTTAGAACTGACGCATGACATTTATCAAACGCCTCGGCCCTGACCCGCACGCAAACGGAGCGCAAACCGCCGCCTGCCTAGGCTGCCCCGACATTTGGGAGCTTGCCAACGGTGACTTTGCCGTCATTGGCATCGACATGACAGATGCGGCCAGTCAGTTGCCGCCGACCGCTGGTTGTGGTCCCGATGAGCGGATTGTGCGGATTCCGCGCAACCTGTTGGTGAACGCCAAGCGCGACATTCCCGACCACCGCTAGCGCGATTTGCCTCCCTCATGCTAAAATGGGGGACATGGAGCAATGGCTAACTGACAATTGGGTAAATCTCTTTAGCACCGTCGGCATTGTCGGTAGCTTATTATTCACGGCTGTCTCCTTCCGTTCGGAAACCAAAACCCGACGCATCGCCAATCTCCTGACCATCACCGCCAATTATCGTGAGATTTGGAAAGCATTTTTGAACACTCCGTCGTTGGCTCGGGTGATTGACCCGTCGGCAGATGTATCCAAAGAACCTGTCACGCCAGCGGAAGAACTGTTCGTCGGACTGATAGTTTCCCATATCAATACCGTCTTTTACGCCACGAACGATGAGTTGGTGGTTGAATGGCAAGGCTTGCGTCGCGATGTGCGTTCGTTCTTCTCCCGACCAATTCCAAAGGCAGTCTGGTCAAAGACCAAACTGCTGCAAAATCAAGATTTTGCAGCATTCATCGAATCTGCTTTGAAGTAGTTCAACGCTTTGGTCGCATCGCCTCGGCCATCATCTGCTGGGCGAGTTCTTCACGCTGACGTTGCTCCTCATCGTTGAGTGCGGGAGCAGAGCGTTTTACCTTATACCCTCGGCGGGTGGTGACATCATCTTTTGGAACTGGCGTGGGCAAAGTTTTGAGGTGGGCAATAAATTGGTCGGGCTGGAAATACGCAACTCGTGCTACCGCATCAGCGCCGAGACTGCCCGAAACGGCGGCGGCAATTTTTTGCAAGCGTTCTCCGCTCACGCAAATGATGGCAACCTGCGGCAAGCCCGCTCGCAAGCATTTCGTGACATTGCCGACTTCGTGGTCAATGGTCGTTGAAACGGAAATCTCACATGCAATCTTTTGGTCACCCCGTTCAAGTAGCAAGTCCACGCTCTCCTGACTCCCGGCAATCTGTTTTTCAATCACGCTACGGAAGCCAATCACTTCTGCCGCCTCTTTGATGCGCCGCTGCATCGCCTTGTGCTGCTCACCGCCCTTGCCAAGATCAGGTGCTTGCGCACGGCCACTATTTTGCGGGACAACTACAGGCTTCGGTTCTGGCACAACCACTGGCGGCACTACTTCAGGCGACTTTGTTTCAATGAAGGGCGGCGAAGGCGGAACAACCTCCGCCACCCTTGGGGCTGCGGGTTTAGGGACAGTTTTTGCTGGCGGCTCGTCGGGTGATGGCGTGGCGCGTGACTTCGCCAGCATCGCCTCCACGTCCGCCCGTGCCGTGCCATATTTTTCTCTCGAACACGTTATGACTTCTTCCCGTCGTGCCGCGCTTGCGGCTGCCTCCGGCGAAGGGAACAACGGGACGGACAAATTGAAATCAAAGTCGCTGCGTTCAACGCGGACGATGGCTTGGCCGACTTCAAGATTCCGTAAATCTTTGGATTCAAAGAATGAAAAACCTTCGGCCAATTTCTTGGCATCGTCGTCACCGACACGGAACACGATACGCGTGAATGGATGGGTCATCACCGCACTCGCCACTTCGGGACTGCGTTGCAACTGATGCAACTCGTGATGCGCCAGTGTCAGGCCGATGCGATACTTCCGCGCTCCGCTCAAAATCTCCGCCATGCTCGGCGTGATGAAGTTTATGAATTCATCTATGTAGATGTTGAACAAGCGGCGCGATTCAATCCGCTGCGCCTGTCGGCTCATGGCGATCTGTTGGAACTTGGACACCAGTAACGTGCCAAGCAGATGCGAATTCTCCCGCCCCAAAAGTCCCTCCGGCAACTTTGCCAGAAAGATTTTGCCGCTGTCCATGATGTGCGCGAAGTCTAATTTATTTTCCGGCTGCGAGACCATGTGACGAATCGGTTTTTGTGCAAGGAACGTATCGAGCCTTGTCAAAATTGAACCGATGGATTTATTGCCGGACAGGTGCGGGAAACTTTTCTGCCAGTAATAGACGACTTCGGAATCTTTCACCGATTTCAGAAATTCATTCCGAAACGGAGTTTCAATGAGGAAGCGGCGCAAGTCGGCAATCGTGCCGCGCCGGTCGCTTTCAAGGAAAGCTAAAATTGCATTTTGGAGGACGCTTTGCATCTGGTCGCCCCATGAAGTTGAAAGCCGCTGGAAGACGGCAACCAGGTCAGAGGCCAAAAGATTTTTCTCAAGGTCGCTGTGCGCTGACAGGATGTTGAATCCGATTGAAAACTGT
>JANOBC010000281.1:0-4249 GCA_031411455.1 Limisphaerales bacterium | reverse complement strand
CGCCACGCCTTCAGCCGCGCCGAATAGAGCGCGGACGGGTAGCCGGAAATCATCACCCTGCAAGTCATCGCCTGCAGCAGCGTCAGAAGTTGCGCGTGTTGCTCGTCAGTCATCTCGAATTTGTAGCGGTGACGACTTGTGCGCGTGGAAAGCAGATAAGGCGGGTCGCAGTAGATTACCGCGTCGTCCACCAGCGGCAGTTTCGGCAGAATTTTCAGAGCATCGCCGCAAATGGCGCGCACGGCCGCGTCGGACCGTAGCGTCAGTTTTGGCGATAGCTGCCGGCGGTCAGCGTCAATCACGACGCTGCGAGATGCGGGACGTTTGCGCCAGAACACTTGACCGCTGCCGAAAAATGGTTCGACGTAAAAAGAGTGAGCGGGCATCTGGCCGATGATTCTCTGCCAGACGCCCGCTTGTGCTTTGCTGCCGAGGTAGCTCATGTGATCAGTTCAGCCTTCACCGGCTCCGGTTTGATTTTCCAGCGCGTGAGTCCCTTGTGCGCTTCGCCGTCCTTTTCCACGCGCCCCGGAAACCGCCGCGCACACTCGCGCAGCAGGTAGCCGATGGAAACTTTCGAGAGCAGCTTGATTGCCTGCCCGTTCGTGTCCTTCGACATAAGCCTTTTTTCAAGCTCCATGCTCGTCATCGTTTCCGGCAGGCAAAGGCCGACGTCAAAAATCACTTCATCCAGCAGCCAGATGAGTTTCGGCACGTTGTCGTCTTCACTCACGATCTCCATGATTTCCTCGTCACGGAATGGCTTCACCAGCGAACGCTGCCCGCGCACTGCTTTCGGCGGCTCGTATTTTTCCAGCCACGCCGCCAGCGCGGGCAATTCCAACGCCAGCTTTTGCGTGAACTTCAAATAACCCTTGTAATCATCCGCCGCCGGGAGGCAGGCCGGACGCCGCCGCACTTGCAGCACGAGTAACTTGTCATTCAAGCTCGCATCGTGGAGCGGTAACACGCGCAAATTTTGCGGCTCAAGATTCGTGGAAATGGAAATCGCCCACACGCATTTCGTGGTGATGGCCTTGTCGCCTTTCGGATGCAAACTGGTGTGTTCGTTCGCCACGCTCGCCTTGAGCGCGTCGCCAAGCATCCGCCGTTTCTCCTGTTTCACTGGGCAGATTTCATCTTCAAGCATCAGGTGTTCCGCGCCGCAAAGGTCTTCATTGAAATTCGTCTCGCCCGTCCAATAGCGCCACGGCTTCGCCATGCGCCCGCCCAGCAGCGGCGTGATGAGATGATTCTGCGTGAGACTCTTTGCCGTGTCCGGCCCGCCCGCCATCACCAGCGCGGGCAACATCGGCCCGCCGGATTTTTGCACCCGCAACCAAGCCGCCTTGAGCCAAGTCAAAAAATAATCCTGAAAATCTCCGTAGTGCGTCTCAATGATTTCCTGCCACAACGGAAACTTTCCGCCCTTCGCGGGCCAGACGATTTTAGGCTGCGTCGTCACCAACACGCGGAACCCGCAAAGCTCCGTTAGCCCGCTTGCCTGCCCCGCCAACGGCCCCGCGTAGTGAACCGTTTTTTTCTCAATGATGTTCAGCATCGCATCCGACGCCGGGGAAAGTTTGAAGTTGTCGCCCGTGGAAGAATAACCCGCGCGGATGAGCTTCATCCTAACCGTCTCTTTATCGGTTTGCACCCATTCATCGTGCTGGTTTTTCGTGAAGAAACCGTGACGCGGCCAGTAAAATGTTTCAGGAACTTTTGGGGTTTTAGACATGGGAAATTTTTTGTTTTAATTCAGCGAACAGTTTCAAGCCGTCCTCCACCGCCACCGGCACAAAGTCAGGCACGAACACCAGCGCGCCGTGACACTCCGGGCAAGACAAGTCGCGCCAGTTCAACGGCGAGATTTGCAGCGGACGTTTCACCACACCGCACCGCTCGCACGTCCACGCGCCCGTTAGAGTTTTGCCTTTGAACTGCATGAAATTATTGTTTGAGTGCGATGCGAGTCCCGTATTCGTATATGAAATAAATTCCGGGCTTCCCGTGCGAAACGGCGTTGAAAAATCTCAGTGCGGAAAGCGTCACGCTGTCAATCATCATCGGCTTGCCACTGGCATCTTTGATGTAGTGGTCAACCGTGGTTTCGTCTTTGTATTTTTGGACGGCTTCACGTCGGGCGCGGCTGACAAGCTGCGCTTCGCGACGGGAGAGTTTTTTGTGCATATTTTTTGAGGGTGTAAACTGACCATCGTGAATTCAATCTGCCGGGCGTCGTGCAAGTCGCCCGCGTATTTTGCCCGCACGATCTGCGGCGTCGTGCCGTTGGCCGTGTAATAATTTTCCCAAAGCTGGATGAGCAAATCCGCCGTGTCATCGTGCCACTTGTGCGCGCCGTGGCCGCGCACGTCAGGCCGCACCCGCCGCCGCTTCAAACGCGCCTGTATCGCGTCCAGCTTCTTCCCCCAGCGTTTCGCCGTTCGCACGTGGCAATCACCCATGCGGCGGGCAATGTCTTTTAGTTGGTGCATCAGGAGTTGAACGGGTGAAGCACAACACACTGACCGGAAAAGAAAAGGTTCTGGCGTTCAACTTCGGCCACGTCTTCAAAGTCGGTTTCGTCACCATTTTGAACGGCAATTTTAACAAAGGTGTGCGGCGGAAATTTCGCCAGTAATTCAATCAGTTCTTGGGTTTGCATTAGGCTGGAATGAGTTGGCGGTTGAAGGACAGTTGCTCTCCCGCCGCGTCTTTGGGAAACCAGAAAATCGCGCGGCAGTTCGGACAGCAGAATTTTTCTTCATCCGCCGTCGCGCCGATTTTGAGCAGCTTGACGTTGCCGCCTTTAAGATTCCGCCAGCCTTGGTTTTTATCCACGGCACACTTCGCGCAATTCATTTTGTGGACTCCTTAAAAGTCACGCGACGACAACGGCAACCTTCGCGCTTAAGCCTCCGCCAACTCCGGTTTGTGAAGTCGGAAACAAATGCACCGATGGACGCGGAGCGCGTGAAGCGCACGGACGATGGAATCAAATGCTTGCCCGAAAAAACTCCCCAGTAAGTCATATCACGTCCCCCGGATTAAATTCCGCGCGCAGCTTGGCGAAATGTAGCTTGGCCTCTGCAGGCGACAGGTTGCGACCGCCCGGCGCGGGCGGAATGTGCTTTACCCAAAACGCCGTCTCGTGGTGACACACCGGGCAGAGGACATTCGCCAGCGAATCCCACCGGCCAACCGGCGCGGCCTTGTTCGGAACCACGTCTTCACACGTCTCGCAAAACCAGTGACCATTCATAGGATTTTCGCTTGCGTGGTTTCATAGACTGAAATTTCAAGGCGGGCTGACTGCCAAAATTCCGCGTCATCGTCGGCGATGTTGCCGATTACAGCGAGCAACGCGGCCTTTGGCGTTCTGGCAATCACCGTGTCGGAAATTTCGCTATTGTGCCTCCCGCGAGCGGCTATGTGGACGGTAAAAATTTTGTTCACTTTGTTCCTTTCGTTTTTGGTTTAGCGGCGCGGAGTTGCGCCACGGTGATGAGTTTTTTGATTGGCTTTTCTCTGTTCAACTCCTTGACCCAGTCCGGCAACGGCACACTGGGGAACTGTTTTTTGACCAGCTTCTGCCCGTTCGACTCCTTGACCCAGTCCGGCAACGGCACACTGGGGAACCGGCGCGCGTCCACGCTGGAAACGCCAAGGTGCGACAGAATCCGATCCACCGTTTCGGGCGGGTAGAGTTGCGGACGCGAACGGCCCAGCGGCTGAATGTCCAGTTTGCGGAAGAGCCGGTAAAGGTGAGTCAGTGAAACCGCCTTGTTAGCTTTCCGAAGGGCTTGAAGTGTCTGCTTTGTTGTCATCAGTGCCAAGACGATATACATAGGCTAGCCTACGGTCAATAGGTTTCTTTAACTTTGTTTAACATTCCCTGCTGGCACACTTAAAGCAGCAAATCCGCCATGACAAAAACACAGATGAACATGGAGCTTGAGGACGAATTAGTTGCCATCTTGGACAAGATGGCAGGCAAGGCGTTGAAGCGTCAGGCCGTCGCCCGGATGCTCTTGATTGCCGCGATTGAAGCGGTGCAAGCCAACGGTGGAAAAATCCATTTGCCCCCAAAATTCAAAGTCGCGAACGATGATGAAAAAACTTTAGCCAGCGAAATTAATTACCGATTGAACGAACCCACTTCACCCAAAAGAAAATGAAAAATCTATTGCTCTGCGCCGTTTTGCTCTGCGCTGGCTGCGTCGTCGGAACCCACATTGTCACCGGCACG
>JANOBC010000280.1:0-6585 GCA_031411455.1 Limisphaerales bacterium | reverse complement strand
CTGCAAATCCATTTTGTATTGCAACCCGGAGCAGCCGCCGCCGACGACGGCCACGCGCAGCACGCCCGCAGGCCGACCTTGCTTGGTGAGCAGCGTGGAAACTTTATTGGCCGCGCTGGGCGTCAGTTTGACGAGGCGTTCGTCGCCCGTGCGAAAAGTCGGTGCGTTTGTCGGTTTGCTGGTAAGGTTGGCGATCATTTTTAACTGGCAGCAAGGTAGCCGCCTTTGCCAGCAGCGTCAACGCGACGTAATCATGGCTTTAACGGAGCGCGGCTGTGTCGAAGACCAGCCGCAGCAATTTCGGTGTGGTGCGGCTGACGCTGCGCGCACAGCCGCGCTCCAATCTTATTTATCTGAGTCCGGCGGTTGTCTATTCTTCGTCGCATGAAATTGATTTCTTGGAACGTCAACGGCCTGCGGGCGGTGATGAAGAAAAACTTTCTGGAATTTCTCGACACGGAGAAGCCCGACATCCTCTGCCTCCAAGAAACCAAATGCACGCCCGATCAGGTGGAACAGCTTTGGCCTGCGACTTACACGACTTATTGGAACAGCGCGGAAAAGAAAGGCTACTCTGGCACGGCGATATTCACCAAGGAGCGTCCGCTGCAAGTCGCTCCACACATCGGCATCATCGAACATGACAAAGAAGGCCGCGTGCTTACGGCTGAATACGCCGACTTTTTTCTCGTGAATGTTTATACGCCCAATTCAAAGCGCGAACTGGAGCGGCTGCCGTATCGTCAGGTTTGGGACAAAGATTTTCTCGCCTACTTGAAACGTCTGGAAAAGAAAAAGCCCGTGATCTTCTGCGGCGACTTGAACGTGGCGCATACGGAAATTGATCTGGCCAATCCCAAGGCCAATGTCCGCAATCACGGTTTCACCATCGAGGAGCGCAACGGCTTCAGCGCGTTCGTGAACGCCGGCTTCGTGGACACCTTCCGCGAATTCGAGAAGGGCGGGGGACATTACTCTTGGTGGAGCCCGATGTCCGGTGCGCGTTTGCGGAACGTCGGCTGGCGCATTGATTATTTTCTCATCTCGCAATTGCTGCGCCCGCGTCTGAAAAAATCATACATCAAGCCCAAGATCATGGGCAGTGACCATTGCCCGGTGGGGATTGAAATTACCTGAAGTAGAAAAATGGCCAGAGCGGCAGCTCTGCCCTACCAAATTGTGGTAGGCCGGCGCTGCCGCGCCGCCCAAACCAAAAGCTAGGAATAATTTTCCATCCCCACGCAGGAGCAGACCGGGTTGCGGTCGCCGAAGACGTTGTCAATGCGGCTGACGTGTGGCCAGAATTTGTAGTCGTGCAGGCTCCTGGCTGGGAACGCCGCCGCTTCGCGCGTGTAGGGCCGATTCCAATTGTCGCTGGCGATCTGGTCCGCCGTGTGCGGGGCGTTCTTGAGGAGATTATTTTTCGCGTCGGCTGAACCGTTTTCAATCGCGGTCATTTCCGCGTGGATGGAAATCATCGCGTCGCAGAAACGATCCATTTCAAATTTCGATTCGCTTTCGGTCGGCTCGACCATGAGCGTGCCGGCGACGGGCCACGAGAGCGTCGGCGCGTGAAAGCCGTAATCCATCAGCCGTTTCGCCACGTCCTCGGCGGTGGTTTTGTGGAACGCGCGGAGATCCAAAATACATTCGTGCGCGACGAGTCCGTTGCTGCGGTAGAGCGTGGGAAAAAAAATTTCCAAGCGCGCGGCGATGTAGTTCGCGTTGAGAATGGCAATCTTGGTCGCCTCGGTGAGTCCTTCCGCGCCCATCATCGCGATATACATCCACGAGATCGTGCAGATGCTCGCGCTGCCCCACGGCGCGGCGCTCACGGGGCCGATGTGTTGCTTGCTGTGGTCTTCTTCAAGTCGGTTAGTGAACACCGGATGGCTCGGCAGAAACGGAACCAGATGTTTCGCCACGCCAATCGGCCCCACGCCGGGCCCACCGCCGCCGTGTGGAATGCAAAATGTTTTGTGCAGATTCAAATGGCAAACATCCGCACCGATGAAACCGGGCGAAGTCAGGCCGACTTGCGCGTTCATGTTCGCGCCGTCCATATAGACCTGGCCGCCGTTCGCGTGGATGATTTCGCAAATCTCCATGATGGTTTCCTCGAAGACGCCGTGCGTGCTGGGATAGGTGATCATCAGGCAGGAGAGATCTTTTTTGTGCGCCTCGGCCTTGGCCTTCAAATCTGCGACATCAATGTTCCCATTGGCATCACACGCGATGGCGACGACGGTCATGCCCGCCATGATTGCACTCGCCGGATTCGTGCCGTGCGCGGACGTGGGAATCAGACACACCTTTCGGTGAGGCTCATTGCGCGATGCGTGGTAAGCAGCAATTACCAGCAGCCCGGCGTATTCGCCCTGCGAACCGGCGTTGGGCTGCAACGAAATTCCCGCGAAGCCGGTGATCTCCGCGAGCCAGTCTTCGAGGTTCTGAAAAAGAATCTGGTAGCCGCGCGCCTGCGAGAGCGGCGCGAACGGATGAATTTTCGCAAATTCCGGCCACGAGACGGGGAACATTTCGGCGGCGGCGTTCAGCTTCATCGTGCATGAGCCAAGCGGAATCATCGAAGCCGTGAGCGAGAGATCGCGCGATTCGAGCCGCTTGATGTAGCGGAGCATCTCGGTCTCGGAGTGGTAACGGTTGAAGACGGAGTGTTGGAGGAATGGCGTCGTGCGGTAGTGATTCAAGACGGAATTCTGGAGGAATGGCGAGGTGCCGGATGTGGAATGCGATATTTCGGACGCTGAGCCCGTGACAATATTCGCTATGTTAAAGACGTGCTCTTTGTCGCCATTGATAATTTGTATAATTTCTTCAATGTCATTTGTTCCCGTCGTTTCATCGAGGGAAATGCCAATGGATTTTTCATCAATTACACGAAAATTAATCCGGTGTGCTTCAGCGATTTTCAAAATCTCAGCAAGAGAATTTCTTGCAGGTTCAATGCGCAAAGTATCAAAGAATTTTTGCGTAGAAACTTTGTGGCCTAGCGCGGTCAAAATACAGGCGAGCATTTGCGTGAGGAGATGAACTCGCTTTGCAATTTTCTTCAACCCTTCCGCGCCGTGATAACACGCATAGAGCGACGCCATGTTTGCGAGCAACGCCTGCGCCGTGCAGATGTTGCTGGTGGCTTTCTCGCGGCGGATGTGCTGCTCGCGCGTGCCGAGCGCGAGGCGCAACGCGGGTTTGCCGCGCGAATCTTTAGACACGCCGACGATGCGGCCGGGCATCTGGCGTTTGAATTCATCGCGCGTGGCGAAGAACGCGGCGTGCGGGCCGCCGTAGCCGAGCGGCACGCCGAAACGTTGCGCGCTGCCGACGGCGATGTCCGCGCCGAATTCGCCGGGCGGCTTGATGAGCGTGAGCGCGAGCAAATCCGTGGCCACGGTGAGCATCGCGCCGGCGGCGTGGGCTTTTTCCGCGAAGCCGGAGTAATCATGGATCGCGCCGAACGTGTCGGGATATTGCACGAGCGCGCCAAAAACTTTTTCAGAGAACTGAAAGCTGTCGTGATTGCCGATGATGATTTCAATTTTCAACGCTTCCGCCCGCGCGCGGACGACTTCAATTGTCTGTGGATGACACGCGTCGCTGACGAAGAAAACATTTCGTCCGTCCTTCAAACGCGCCGACATCGTCATGGCTTCCGCAGCAGCAGTGGCTTCGTCGAGCATCGAGGCGTTGGCAATGTCGAGCGCGGTCAAATCCGTTACCATCGTTTGAAAATTCAGGAGCGATTCGAGACGGCCCTGCGAAATCTCCGCCTGATACGGCGTGTATTGCGTATACCAGCCGGGATTTTCCAAAACGTTCCGCTGAATAACCGGCGGCGTGATGGTGTCGTAATAACCTTGGCCGATGAAGGAGCGGAAAACTTTGTTCTCGCTGGCGATGCGGCGGATTTCCGCGAGCGCGTCAAACTCACTGCGCGCGGCGGGCAGGTTCAGCTTCTTGCCGAGGCGGATTTTTTTCGGGACGGCGGCGTCAATTAACGCATCCAAGCTCTTATGACCGAGGAGCGCTAGCATGGCGCTGGTTTCTTTCGCGTCTGGGCCGATGTGGCGGCGGACAAATTGATCGGGATGCGCGAGCGATGCGGCAGACATATTTTTAGTTTCTGAAAACGACATGGACGGAAGATTAGCGCGAGCGGCGGACGCGGGCAAAATGATTTGTAAAATTTTACAGATTGAATCAATCGGAGCGCGGCGTTCACGCCGCTCCAATTTACTGCCGAACGGGAGCCTGCAGGATTCCTATGGTTATGGTATTGCGGTAATCGAAGCGGGCTGAAGCCCGCGCTCCACGGCGGGTTCTTTTTCGTGGCGCGCGCTGAGGTGGCCGCGCTAGAATCGGGCCATGTTCAATCCGCGCTACCGATTCATTGTCTGGGCGGTCGCGTCCATCGTTGCCATCTGGCTGGTGGCGGTGGCGGGGCGTTGGTTTCTGGAAAATCGCAAGGTGACGGCGGACAAGGTGCGCGCGTATGTGGAATCGGTGGATTTCTCGAAGCTCACGGGCGATGCGCGGGCGAAGGCGCTCAAAGATTTGGAAGACAAACTCAACGCGCTTTCCCACGAAGAGCGGCAACGGTTGCGTGGCGAACAGTTGATGAAGGGGTGGTTCGCGAAGATGACGGACGAGGAGAAGTCGCAATTCATCGAGGCAACGATGCCGATGGGTTTCAAGCAGATGATTGGTGCGTTTGAGCAGTTGTCCGACGACAAGCGGCGCAAGGCGATTGATGATGCGATGAAAAATCTGCGCGCGGCGAACGGACGGAATCCCGGCGGCGGCAACGCGGCGCGTGGCGGCACGAATGCTCCGCCGATCAGCCCGGAGTTGGAGGCGAAGATCCGGAGTATCGGTCTTAATTCTTTTTACAGCCAGAGTTCCGCACAGACGAAGGCGGAACTCGCGCCGTTGTTGGAAGAAATCCAGCGCCAGATGGAGTCAGGAAGGATGATGCGCCGCTGATGAAAATTCTTGGGAGCAATAACAGGTCATCGTCGGTAACTGCATTCACTTTGATTGAATTGCTGGTGGTCATCGCCATCATCGCTTTGATTGCGGCGATGTTGTTGCCGGTGTTGAGCAAGGCGAAGGAGGCTGGGCGCTCCACGGTTTGCATCAGCAACCTGCACCAGATTGGCATCGCGTTGCAGGTTTATGTGGATGGAAATAATAATCGGTTGCCGGTGATGCGCGACCACGCGGCGGGCGTGGGAACGAACCAGCCGGTGACGAATGCGCTGCCGAGCGTGGAGATGGTTTTGAAAAGCGAACTGGGCAACACGAATGTCCTGCGCTGTCCATCCGACCGCGCGGAAATTTTTGAGACAACGGGTTCGAGTTATTCTTGGAACAGTTTGCTCAATGGACAACGCGCAGAAAAGCTGGTTGTGCTGGGAATGAGTTTTGATCCGCATGCGATTCCAGTTTTCTTCGACAAGGAAAGTTTTCATGCCGCGCGTGGGCCGGGCAAGGCGGTGAATTATCTTTACGCCGACGGCCACATCAAGAACCTGCTCGCCATCGAAGGGACGTTGCAAAAATGATTTCGCTCACTTCAGTTCACAAAAAATTTGGCGCGCGACTCGCGGTGAATGACCTGTCGCTCGCCGTGCCGCGCGGCGAGATGTTTGGGCTGCTCGGTCACAACGGCGCGGGCAAAAGCACGGCCATCGGCATGATGCTCGGCCAAGTCTGGCCGACGCGCGGTGAGGTGAAGGTCTGCGGTCACGACGTGACGGCGCATCGCTCGCAGGCATTGCAAAAGGTCGGCGCGATTTTTGAAGCGCCGGCGTTTTATGATTATCTCTCCGGGTGGCGCAATCTGGAAATCTTGAGCCATTATTCAGCGCCAACTTCGGCGGCGCGCATCCGTGAAGTCGTGGATTGGGTCGGGTTGACAGGCCGCGAGTTGTCGCCGGTGAAAACATATTCGCATGGCATGAGGGCGCGGCTGGCGCTGGCGCAGGCGTTGTTGCCGCAGCCGGAAATTTTAATTCTCGACGAGCCGGGCAACGGCCTTGATCCCGAAGGCATCGCGGAAATGCGCCAGACGATTGCGCGACTGCATCGCGAGCTGGGGCTGACGATTCTGCTGTCGTCGCATCAGTTGGCGGAAGTGGAACAGCTTTGCACGCGCATCGCGGTGCTGAATAAGGGGCAAAAAGTTTTTGAAGGACTCATCGCGGACGTGAAAGCAACGCGCGGTCGGGTGCAACTAAAGACGCCGGATTTTGCGGCAGCGGCGACGCTGCTGCGTGAGCGCGGAATCATCACGGACGCGGCGGATGGAAAATATATTTCTCTGGGCGAAGGCAAGACGATTGCGGAAGCGACGAAGATTCTGGTCGGCGCGGATTTTTCCGTCGAGGGCATCTGGCAACATGAGCAGACGCTGGAAGATTTTTATCTGGGGCTGATCAAACGGAAACCGGAGGAACGGAAATGAATCGCTTTCACTTTTCAGAAACCACGAAGCCGCTTACTGAAACCCGTCGCCCCCTCATCCCGGCCTTCTCCCCCAGTGGGGGAGAGGGTGGCCGACGGCCG
>JANOBC010000279.1:0-9002 GCA_031411455.1 Limisphaerales bacterium | reverse complement strand
GACCGCATAAACTGTGGTGGGCCGAGCGTCCTCGCGAGCCACGAACGTAAGGCAGCGACTCGCGAGGACGCTCGCCCCACCAGCTTTGAAACGCTCGTCCCGCCCCAACTTTAGACTTTGGACTTTGGACTCTGGACTTTAGACTTTAGAAATCATGCGGGTCACCGAATCACTTTTCTCCAAGGCCAACCGCCGCATCTTTGCGCTGGCCACCGTCATCTTGGCACTCGACCAGTTCACCAAATGGCTCGTGCAGCGGCGCATCATCCCCGGCGACGAAATCAACATCATCCCCGGATTCTTCAATCTCGCCCACCGCGCCAACACTGGCGCAGCGTGGAGCCTGTTCACTGGGAATAATTTTCTGCTCGCCGGCATCGCGCTTGCCGCGCTCGTCGTGCTGTATCTTTCACGCCGCCATTTCAGCGCGCACCGCATTCTCGGGCAGATTGCGTTCGGCCTGATTTTTGGCGGCATCATCGGCAACCTCACCGACCGTCTGCTGCCCGCGCGCCGCGCCGTCGTGGACTTCCTCCATTTCTACATGGCGCGTCGCGGCACGGCGGAAGTCTGGGATTTCCCCGCCTTCAACGTCGCCGACTCTGCAATCTGCACCGGCGTGGTGCTGATTTTTTTGATCAACTGGCGCAACGAAAGCGCGCCCCAAGCTGTGACGAGTGATAAGTAATGCGTGAAAAAATGAAAACCGTTTCCGCCAGCCAGTTCTTGTCACGCATCACTCCTCACTCCTCACGCTAATGCCACTGCCATCAGAAACATTCACCGTCGAACACTCGCGCCCCGGCGTGCGGCTGGATATTTTTCTGCGCGAGAAATTTCCCACCACCTCGCGCGGCACGATGCAACGGCTCATTGATGAAGGCCACATCCGCGTCAACAGCCAGACCGTCAAACCCACGCACGCCCCGCGCGCCGGCGACGCCATTGAAATCCACTGGCCGGTCGCCAAACCCGCCGAGGCGCAGCCGGAAAAAATCCCGCTTGATATTTTGTTCGAGGACAAGTCGCTGCTCGTCGTCAACAAGCCCGCCGGACTCGTCGTGCATCCCGCCGCTGGCCACGAGGAACACACGCTCGTCAACGCGCTGCTGCATCATTGCCGGGGTTCATTGAGCGGCATCGGCGGCGTGGCGCGCCCCGGCATCGTCCACCGGCTCGACAAGGAAACCAGCGGCTGCCTCGTCGTCGCCAAGAACGACGTCACTCACCTCGCTCTCTCGAAGCAATTCGCCGAACGCACGGTAAAAAAATTTTACGACGCCCTCGTCATCGGCGTGCTGAAAAATGACGCTGGCGAAATCCACGCCGCCATTGCCCGCCACGAAATCCACCGCAAACGCATGGCCGTGCAAGCCGATGGCGATGGCCGCGCCGCGCACACCAGCTATCGCGTCATCAAACGCCTCGCCCACGCCACGCACGTCGAGGCGGAGATTCACACCGGGCGCACGCACCAGATTCGCGTCCACCTCCAGCACCTCGGCCATCCGCTCGTCGGCGACGCGACCTACGGCGAGAAACAGAATAAAAAATTCGCCGCCATCACCGGTTACGCTGCCCCGCGCGTGCTGCTCCATGCGCGGGAACTTTCCTTCATCCATCCGCGCACCAACAAACGCGTGACGCTGACCGCGCCACTGCCGAAAGATTTCCGTGACGCGCTGAAGTTTTTAGGGCGGTAATGGGACCGACTGGGACCGCTGGCATCTTGCCGGCGTGTTGGAATTTAATTGTTTTGAAACTCGCCGGCTGGAAGCCAGCGGTCCCAGTTAAGTCTGACCGTAAGGCGAAATCTTCACCCCGGCGGCGTGGCGCAGCCACGATTGAAAAATCAGCGCGAGCTTGTGTGGCTTGGAAAGTTTCAGCGGTTTTGCCCCGAAGACATTGAAGTTTCCCCGCTCCAATTTCAGCAACAACTGCCAATACACACTGCCCATCAATTCGGCGGACACCATCGCGCGGCGATCCTCCGGCGGCAGCAGCTTGCGGGCGAGCTGGTAATAAGACCGCGCCCGCTGGCCGACGCTTCGAGCCAGTGCTTCGTAGCGGTCGGAAAATTTCCCGTCCAAAATCTCCTGCTCACTCACGCCAAATTTTTTCAGCTCGTCGAGCGGCAGATAAATTCGCCCGCGCGCCGCGTCGTTTTTCACGTCGCGCAAAATGTTCGTCAGTTGCAGCGCCTGTCCAAGATGTTCCGCGTAGTCGCGGCTGGCCGGACTTTGGTGGCCGAAGATTTCAATGCTCAACAGCCCGACGACCGAGGCGACGCGATGGCAGTAAAGCTCCAGCTCCGCAAAATTTTCGTAGCGCAGTTTCTCCAAGTCCATCTCGCAGCCTTGGATGAGTTCGTCCAAGAGCGCGAATGGCAGTTTGAATTTCTGGATGACCGGCGCGAATTCCTGATTGAGGATGAATTGTGGATTTTTATTGTCGCAGGCGCGGCGGATGTCCTCGCGCCACGCGGCGAGTTCGGCGCGGCGTTTTTCCACGGGCGAAGAATCTTCATCGGCCACGTCATCCACCGCGCGGCAGAAGGCGTAGAGCGCGGACATGGCGTCGCGTTTTTCCTGCGGGAGGAGGATGAAAGCCAGCGCGAGATTGGAGGCGCTTTTTTTGGTGAGCGCGCGGCTGTGCTGCATGGTCAGAGGCCTGACGGCGGCTGGTTGGGGTCGCGCACGGGCGGCAGTCCGCCTTTTTCTGCGAGCGTGGGATTGTGCTGGCGGTGATGGCGCTTGCGGTGGGACTTGTGCTTCCGTTTTTTCGACTTGGGCCGGTAGACCACCAGCCAAATGGCGACGATGCCGACGGCTAGGCCGACGGCAATCACCATGATGGCGAAAATCAGCCAGTCGGCCGACTTGCCGTTGCCCGGCAATGAAAAAATTGGATTCATCGGTCAGCTAAAAAACTTAAATCAAACCCCATCGTTATCCACCTTCATGTTCAGCCGCTGCATCCGGTAGCGCAGCGAATGACGGGTGAGCTTAAGTCTTTCGGAGGCGCGTGTCAGGCTGAAACTGCAATGCTCCAGTGTGGTCTGAATAATTTCGCGCTCGTGCCGTTCCAGCGCCGCGTCCAGCGACTCTTCCGGCGCCATGGCTTCGGAGCCGCCCTTCGGCTGCCGGCGGGTTTCCACCATGAAGTCCGGCAGGTCGGACGACTGGATTTCCGGCCCCGTCTCCAAAATCAGCGCGCGTTCGATGGCGTTGCGCAACTCGCGCACGTTCCCCGACCAGCGGTGGGCGAGCAATTTCTGTTGCGCGGCGGGCGAAAACGAACTGGCGTTGCGCCCCATCTTCGCGCGGAAAAATTTCAAGAAATGTCCTGCCAGCAGCAGCACATCCGCGCCGCGCTCGCGCAACGGCGGCAAATTAAACTGCACGACGTTCAGCCGGTGATATAAGTCCTCGCGAAAATCGCCGCCGGAAATTGCCTGTGCCAAGTCGCGGTTGGTCGCGGCGATGAGCCGCACATCCACGCGCAATTCCTCCGTGCCGCCCACGCGCGTAAAAGTCCCGTCTTCCAAAAACCGCAGCAACTTTGCCTGGAGCGGCTTGCCCATGTCCGCGATCTCATCCAGAAAAATCGTCCCGGCATCCGCCTCTTCTACGCGGCCCAGTTTTTGTTTCACCGCGCCGGTGAACGCGCCCTTCTCGTGGCCGAAAAGTTCGCTCTCCAAAAGATTTTCGGGAATCGCCGCGCAGTTGATGCGCGTATAATTTTCATTCCGGCGCGCGCTCAAGCTGTGGATGGCGCCCGCGACGAGTTCCTTGCCGGTGCCGCTTTCGCCAAGAATCAAAACGCGCGCATCGGTCGCCGCCACGGTGCGGATGAATTGCCGCAGGTCGCGCATGGGCGGAGAATCGCCGACGATCTGCTCCAGAGTGACCGCCTCGCCGGCGCGGGAACGCAGCGCGGCATTGTCGCGCAACAGGCGGTAGCGTTCGCCGCAGCGCGCGACGGCATGAAATAATTCCTCCGGCTCAAATGGCTTGGCGAGATAATCCAGCGCGCCCGCCTTGATGGCTTCCACGGCGAGTTTCGGCGTGGCGAACGCGGTGATCATCAGTGACGGAATTTCTGGCCACTGGTTTTTTATCTTCGTGAGAAATTCGTAGCCCGTCATGCCGCCGAGCCGCGCGTCGGTGATGACCATGAAGAATTCTTCCGTCGCCAAAAGCTTCATGGCCTCCTCGGCGGATTCGGCGGCGCGCACGGCGTAGCCCTCGTCGCCCAGCATAGTCTGGAGCGAACGGCGCATATTTTTCTCGTCATCCACGACGAGCACGGGTGGCAATGGCAGGCTCATTTTACAAAAGGTTGCGGCAGCGACTTGGCGGGAAAGGTTACGATGAAGGTTGCACCGCGTCCAAGATTTGATTTCTCAAGGTTAAATTTCTCTTGTCCTGATTCCACGCGCACCGTGCCGCCATAAAGTTCCGCATTGTGCTTCACGATGGCGAGGCCGAGGCCGGTGCCTTTTTCCTTCGTCGTGAAATACGCCTCGAAGATGCGGCTCATTTTTTCCGGTGGAATGCCCGGCCCGTCATCGGCTACGGAAATCACCACGGTCAGATCGCGCTGCGTTTCCGCGGTGATAATTACGTTCCCGGAATCACCCAGCGCCTCGCGGGCATTTTGCAAAAGGTTGACGAGGATTTCGGAAAGGTGACCACGTTGCATCAGGAGCGGCGGAAACGGCCCGGCCAATTTCTTTTCCACGCGGATGCCCGTCGGCACGGCGGCGGGAAAAACCTCCGCCACGGCTTTTTCAATTTTCGTGACCACATCCAGTTTTTCCACACGCCCCTCGCTCAACTGCGCATAGCCCATGATTTGCGTAATGACGCGGTCGGCGCGCCCGACTTCCTCCTGAATGATTTCAATCTGCTGCGCGTCAGATTTTTTATTCTCGCGCAGGGAACGTTGCAGCGAGTGCGCGGCGTTGTTGATGATCGCCAGCGGATTTTTTATTTGGTGGGCGAATTCGGCGGCGAGCCGCCCGGCGGAGCGCAACTGCCCTTCGCGCGCCGCGAACTCGCTCGCTTCCGCGATGGCCAGCCGCTGTTTTTCCAGAAAAGCCTGCACGCCGTAGCTCGTCATGATCACCAGCCACAGCACCAGCAGCCGCAGAAAAAATGGCTCGGCCACCTCCTCGTGCATATCGAGCGCGGCGCGGGTCGTTTCATCGAGCGTCGGCAAAATTGTCGTGACCAGCACGGCCACGATCGCATAGCACAGGCTCGTGGCGAAGTTCAGGAACAATTGCGAAAACCCCGGCGGCACGCTCACGCTGTTTCGCAAAATCAAACCAATGAAGAGCCAGAATAAAATGCTGTCCAACCCGCCAGTGATATACGTCATGCCCGCCAGCATCAACCCGTCCGCCAGCGCGCTCGTCACCACCGTCCATTGCAGCAACGCCAGCGGCACGCGCCACGCCAGCAGCACCGGCACCGCCAGCGCGACGCTCAACAAGATGTAAAATCCGAAGATCAACTGCACCGCTTCATAAGTCACGGTGAGCGAACTCAACGCCTGCGTCATCCATTGCGAACGGTAATAGAAGGACTGGAAAATAATGGCGATGAGCACCGCCTTGGTGGGCAGCATCGTGTTGCGCTCCATCAGCTCGATGCGATGACGCGCGCGCTCCGGGTCGGGCGCCGGAATCTCGAACAGTGCCGGCAGCCGTTTGATCCATTCTAAACGGCGGGGGTTCATAAAATTAAAAATCCAAAATAAAAAATTGAAAATGCCGGAGCACGTGGTGGCCGTTTTGCATTTTTAATTTTTAATTTTTAATTTCGCCAGCACGCGTTCTGAAATCTTTTCCACCGGCCACAACCGGCCCACGCCCTCGTAACCGCACGACAGCATTCCCTCGTCCGGCCCGATGAATTCCACGCCGCGCTTTTTCAAGGTGGCCACGTTTGCCTGCGTCGCGGTGTGCTGCCACATCTTGCCGTTCATCGCGGGTGCGATCAAAATTTTCGCCTTGGGATTCAACGCCAGCGCGATGCAGGTCAACGCATCATCTGCCAAACCATGCGCGAGTTTGGCGATGACATTCGCCGTGGCCGGCGCGATGACGAGCAAATCCGCCTCATCCGCGAGCGAAATATGCGTAGGCTTCCAGCCTTCGTCCTCGTCGTAGAGAGTGGTGACCACCGGATTGCGCGTGAGCGTTTTGAAGGGAAGGGGAGTGATGAACTGCTGCGCGTCCGCCGTCATCACCACGCGCACATCGCACTTCGCCTTCGTGAGCAGCGACGCCAGATCCGCCGCCTTGTGTGCGGCAATCGAGCCGGTCACACCGAGAACAATTTTAGCACTCATGGTTTTGAATTTAGTCTGAACCGCTCATCTGCGCTAATCCCTGCTCATTTTTTATCAACGCTGCTGGGGGCTGATTAGCGGTTAAGTTTCTTTCCTGGCTCGGCTTTTATCGGCAGTTCCATGGTGACGTATTCCATGTCCGGCGCGTGGGACCGCGCCACGCGCATTTTCTCCGCCTCCACCACGGCCATCGTCCGCCGCAAATCCTCCGACTTTGTTGTGCTGATGACGAGGTAGTCAAAATTTTTCCATTGCGCCACTTCCTGCTTCGCGGACGCGAGGCGCTTCTTGATGACCGCCGGGTCGTCGGCGTTCCGGTTTTTCAGCCGCGCCTCTAAAACTTCTAGCGATGGCGTGGTGAGAAACACCGTCACCAGCGCGCGTTTCAATTCCTCTTCCGCCTGTGCCGCCGCGCGGATAGTCGCCGCGCCCTGCACGTCCACGTTCAGCAAAACGTCTTTGCCCGCGCGCAATTTGGAGAGCAATTCCGATTTCAGCAAACCGTAGCTGTTGCCATAGACGGTGGCGTGTTCGAGAAAATTTCCCGCCTGCACCCGCCGCAAAAAATCCTCCGCCTTGAGAAAATAATAATCCTCGCCGTCCCGCTCACCTTGGCGCGGAGGACGCGTGGTGCACGTCACCGCCCGGGAAAGATTCGGACACGCACCCAGCAGACCATCGCACAGCGTCGTCTTGCCCGCGCCCGACGGCGCAGAGATCAGAATCAAAAGTGGGGCAGGTTTCTTTTCAGACATGTTCAAGCAAAGGAAGAATGAAGAAGGAAGAATGAAGAAACCAGAAAAACCCGCGTCTGTGAAAAATTCTTCATGCTACAATCTTCCTTCTTCATTCGACATTTTGTGCCTGCTCGCGGAACCGTTCCAGCTCCGTCTTCAGCGTCACGACCTCGCGCGAGATGATGGCGTCATTCGCCTTCGAACCGATGGTGTTAATTTCGCGGTTCATCTCCTGCGCGAGAAAATCCAAAGTGCGGCCGACCGGCTCCTTCGCCTTCGCGCAATCCGCGAACTGCGTGAAATGACTTTGCAGCCGCGTCAATTCCTCCGTGATGTCCGAACGGTCGGCGAACAATAAAACTTCCTTCATCAAACGCTCATCGTCCGGCGTGATTTTATCCAAGCCCGCCGCCTTGATGCGTTCCAGCAAATTCTGCCGGTAATTCTCCGCCGTCTGCGGCGCCTGCTGCTGAACTTTTTCCACCGCCGTCCGCATCACGCCAATCCGCGCGCCCAAATCTTTTGCCAGATGCGCACCCTCGCGTTCACGCATCTTGAGCAACGCGTTCAAGCCTTGCGTCAACGCCTTTTCTACCGCCGGCCACAAATCTTCCGATTCCGCGAGCTGTTCGTCGGTCTGGAAAACACCTGGCGCGCGCAGCACCTGGTCCAGCGTGACCTCACCGGAAATTTTCAGCGCCTTGGCCAGCCGCGCGAACTCCGCCGCGTAATCCTTCGCCAGCACAGCGTTGATGTGCTTGCGCACGGAAATTTTCCCCTCGGCGGCATGGAGCGACACGCGCACGTTCACGCGCCCGCGCGCCACGACGCGGTTGATGGCGTCGCGGATCTGCGCCTCGAGCATGTCCAGCTCGCGCGGCAACGTGACCGAGACCTCGGCCTGCTTGCGGTTGACGCTGCTCAGTTCGACCGTGATCTTGAAGCCGTCCTGCGCGCACTCACCGCGACCGTAACCCGTCATGGATTTCATCCCGCGCAATATGCAAAAACTGCGAGTGACAGGCGAATCAAATTTCCAACCACGTCGGTATTGACATTCGGGAAAAAGAACACAAAGTCGCTTGAAATGAAAATTATGAAAGCGTTTAATCCTTTTGAGGAATATCGTCACACGTTACAAAACTTTAACGACGAAGAATTGGCAGAATGGACAGGTGGTTGGAATGTTGACTCGCCATCGCGTGCTGCTGGAGAGTTTGAAATGCAAAGTCGTAAAGACCAAAAGCAGCAAATGCGCGAGGACTTGATTGCCCGCCGGGCGTGGATAGCGGTTGCAGTGTCTATTTGTTCTCTTCTGCTTTCAATTTTAGTCTTTGCATTAAGAAAGTAAAAACGGGTAACTGCAAATATGTTTTGGAAACGTAAAATCAGGGTTCAATCCATTGTGTTGGCAGACGGACTAATCACCGAATTCATCAAGAAACCGCTTTATGAATTGCCCAATGAAAAACAAATTAGCTTTGAATCAAAGGTTGCATTCGATTCCAAGCTCAAGCTTTATCAATTTGCGTGCGTATTGCTCGCTGTTCTAAACGAAGAAAACAAAAACACCGCTTTCTCCCCAGTGCGAAAGCATTTAGAAGAAAATTTCTTTCCTCCCACATTCAAGCAAGGGGCAAATCTGCTGGATGAAGTTCGTTTTGCGATGCGTGATTTAGATGAATTATTTACGCCAAAAGAAAAACCACAGCCCATGTCATGGGCGCATAAATGGTTCAGCACCGTTGCCATTGATGAAGGCAATCCGGTGACTTTGGGTATGTTTGCGCTTCATTGGACTGAACATTTCATTGCTATAAATAAATCACTTCAGCGGTTTAAGCCCACCGTTTGATAAAACCGCGTTCACAAACAGTTGGTGGTGGAAGTTGTCGCGCTGCGACA
>JANOBC010000278.1:0-6620 GCA_031411455.1 Limisphaerales bacterium | reverse complement strand
CGGAGCTGCCGCTCCGCTTTCATTCGGACGATTGTTGCCAAAGCGAAGCGGGCATCTCGAATACCGAGGCGGCGCAGCAGCGCCGCCCTACCTTGACGCTGGAACAGGCGCAGACCGCCAAATATGACCGACTCTGCCAGCAGTTGAAACTTAAACCCGGCGAACACGTTCTGGAAATCGGCAGCGGCTGGGGCGGATTCAGTAAACACGCCGTGAAAAATTACGGCGTGAAAATTACGACCGTCACGATTTCCGAAGAGCAGTTCAAATACGCCCGCGAACTTTTTCAGAAGGAAGGCTTCGCCAGCCAAGTCGAAATCAAATTGCAGGACTATCGTCTGTTAACTGGCAAGTTCGACAAAATTGTTTCCATCGAAATGCTCGAAGCCGTCGGCGACGAATTTCTTGAAACCTATTTCGCCAAGTGCCACGAACTCTTGAAGCCAGACGGCCTGCTCGCGTTGCAAATAATCACCTGCCCCGATTCGCGCCACGACTCGCTCCGCAAAAACGTGGACTGGATTCAGAAGCACATCTTCCCCGGCTCGCTGCTGCTGTCCGTTCACCGCGTGAACGAAGCGTTGCGCCAGACCGGCGATTTGTTTCTGCACGACTTGAAAGACCTCGGCCTTTCCTACGCCGAGACTCTCAAACGCTGGCGCATCACGTTCAATCAAAACGAAGCCGCCGTTCGCGCGCTGAAGTTCGACACGCGCTTCATCCGCAAATGGAATTACTACCTGTCCTACTGCGAGGCCGCCTTCGCCATGCGGAACATCAGCGTGGTGCAGGCGATTTACACGCGGCCAAACAATTCAACTTTGACCAACCAATGATCTGGTTTCTTCGCATCTGTTTCCTGTTCGTTCTCGTCACGATGCTCTGCGCGACGAGCTGGGCGAGCTATCAATGCGCGCTCTGGAAAACCCCACAGGCGCTCGTCACGCATCCGTGGTTCATCGCGACGCTGTTCGACTGCTACTTCGGCTTCCTCACCTTTTACGCGTGGGTTTTTTACAAAGAGACGGGTTGGCTCGCGCGCGTCGGCTGGCTCATTGCCATCCTGCTGCTCGGCAACATCGCCATGTCCATTTATATGCTCATCACATTGTTCAAGCTGCCCGCCGATGCGCGCATCGCGCAGGTTTTGATCCGGCAAAAATAATTTTCACGCGCCATGCCTTCAACCAACAATCCACCAGCAAAACCTTCGCGCCTGAAAAAATTCTGGCAGGAACGCGTCATCGCGGTCATCGTCGGGCAGCTCACGCAAGGTTTCACGCCGCAAAAAATCGCGCTGACCATTGCGCTCGGCCTCAACCTCGGCGTGATTCCGCTTCTCGGCTCCACGACCCTGCTCTGCGCGCTGGCCGCCTTCTGGCTCAAGCTCAATCAACCAGTCATCCAGCTTGTGAACTGGCTAGTCTATCCGCTGCAATTCATGCTGCTGCTCCCTTTCGTTCGCCTCGGCGAATGGCTGATGCGCGCGCCGCCAGTTCCATTTTCAATCCCGGAACTGCTCCATAAGTTCAAGGAGTCGCCGGGAAAATTCATGCAGGAATTTGGCATGACCGGCGTGCACGGCATTGTCGCGTGGCTGGTCATCGCGCCGTTTGCCATCGCGCTGATTTATTTCCTGCTGCTGACGCCGCTGAAAAAACTGTCACAACTTTCACTTCCAAAAACCAATGACTGAATTCCTCCATAGCTTCTGGCCGGCGTGCGCCTTTGCGGTCGCGCTGATGTTCGTCATCTGGTGGCTCGCGCTGCGGATCAATAATCTCGGCATCGTGGACATCGCGTGGTCGTATGCGTTCGCACCGGTGGCAATTTTTTATGCGGCCACAACACATGGCGACCCAACGCGCCGTTGGCTCATGGCCGCAATGGCCGCGCTGTGGAGCCTCCGGCTCGGCACCTATCTTTATTTTCGTGTCATGGGCCATCATCCCAAAGAAGACACGCGTTACGCCGAGATGAGAGTAAAGTGGGGAAATAGTCTGAAGCTGCAAGTGCTGATCTTCTTTCAACTTCAGGCGATTCTCATCGCGCTGCTTTCGGTTCCGTTTCTCATCGTCTGCCTGAATGACCGGCCGGGAATCTCGCTCATCGAATGCATCGGCGCGGTCATCTGGCTGATTGCCGTGGTGGGCGAAGGCGTTGCCGACTGGCAGTTGAAACAATTCAAGGCTAAAAAAAATCGCGCGCCGGTGTGTCAGGACGGACTGTGGAATTACTCGCGGCATCCGAATTATTTTTTTGAGTGGCTGATCTGGGTTGGATTTTTTGTGTTCGCCCTCGGCTCGCCGCTCGGTTGCGCGACGGTTTATTGCCCGGCACTGATGCTGTTCTTTTTGCTGCGCGTCACCGGCATTCCGTTGACTGAATCATTGGCCGTGAAAACCAAGGGCGATGCCTACCGCGACTACCAACGAACGACGAGCCAGTTCGTTCCGTGGTTCAAAAAATCTTGAGGAATTATGCAAGCCGAACAAACACTCGAACTTAAATCCGTTCCCGCCCAGCCGCAGGCGCAGACGCCGCGCTCAAACATCTCGCTCGATGCGCTGCTCGAAAAAAATCTTTTGCCCGACTGGCTCATTCGCATCGGCATCCGACGGCTGCTGCGCGAACGGTTGCGCGAGGAAAACAAGGGCAACGCCCATGACCAGCAGGCGCACCTGCTGAAACTCATTGCGGAGTTGAAACAAAGTCCCATCGCCATCGAGACCGCTGCCGCCAACACGCAGCATTACGAGGTGCCGACGCGGTTTTATCAGCTCTGCCTTGGCAAGCGTTTGAAATACAGCGGCGCACTCTGGCCAGACGGCGTGAACACGCTGGACGCCGCCGAGGAAACGATGCTGGCGCTGACGTGCAAGCGCGCGCAGTTGACGGATGGGCAAAACATTTTGGAACTTGGTTGCGGCTGGGGTTCGCTTTCGCTGTGGATGGCGGAGAATTATCCCAACTCAACAATCACCGGGGTTTCCAATTCGGCGACGCAGAAATTGCACATTGATGCCGAGGCGCAAAAGCGCGGCTTGAAAAATCTCCGCATAATCACCTGCGACATGAACCGCTTTGACCTCGCGGAAAAATTTGACCGCGTGGTTTCTGTGGAGATGTTCGAGCACATGAAAAATTTCGAGAAGCTCATGGGCAACGTCAGCCGCTGGCTCAAGCCAGAGGGTAAACTATTCGTCCACATCTTCACGCACAGGGAATATGCCTACCACTTCGTCGCGCGTGATGCGTCGGACTGGATGGCGCGGTATTTTTTCGCCGGGGGCATCATGCCGAGCGATGATTTGCTGTTGCACTTCCAGCAGGATTTGAGCATGGAAAACCACTGGCGCGTCAACGGCACGCATTATCAAAAGACCGCCGAGGCGTGGCTGAAAAACATGGATGCAAACGAAAAAGCCATCCGCCCGCTCTTCGCCCAAACCTACGGCGCGGACAACGCGACGCGCTGGTGGGTTTATTGGCGTGTGTTCTACATGGCGTGCGCGGAACTTTGGGGTTTTCGCAATGGCGAGGAATGGCTCGTGTCGCACTATCTTTTCCGAAACAAGGCGGTTTAATTTTGAAATGAAAATCCTGAAAACAAACTACATTCAAATGTTGCTGGCTTTACTGCTCGCAGTTTCAGCGCGTGCGGAAAATCTTTCGTTCAGCAATCTGTTGTCGCAGGGCGAAGTTGCCCAAAAGCGCGGCGACGCGGCGGGCGCGTTTAAGTTATTTTCCAGCGCCGAGCCGCTGGCGACGAACTGCCCGGACCTGTGCGTGATGGCCCGGCGTTATTGTGACCTGATGCACGACACCGCTTCGGCAAATCTGCAAAAGATGTTGGCAGAAAAAGCGCTCGCCTGTTCGTTCCGCGCGGTGAAAGTGGATCCTAAAAATGCGACGGCTCACCTCAGCGTCGCAGTCTGCTACGCGAAAAATTTTCCCTACACCAACAACCAAACTAAGGTGAACTGGTCCAAGCTGATGAAGGCGGAGTGTGAAACCGGCCTCGCGCTCGACCCCAAGCAGGACATCGGTTACTACCTGCTGGGCCGCTGGAATTTTGACGTGGCCAACATGAATTTCATCCTCAAGGGTCTCCTGAAAATTGTCTACGGCGGCCTGCCGCAGGCGAGCAACGAGGAGGCGATCAAAAATTTCAAGAAAGCCATCGCACTCGCGCCCAAACGCATCATCCATCATTTCGAACTGGCGAAAGTTTATGAAGCGACCGGCGAAACAAAACTTGAAACCGCCGAGCTTGAAACCTGCCGGTCATTGAAGCCCGTTGACCGCGACGATGACGAGGCGCAAAAAGATGCGTTGAAAAAATTAGCCGCCCGCCGCTGAATCTTTGAAATGAAATTCTCAATCCTGCCGCACTTTCCGTCCTCGGCACTGGCTGCTTTACTCTGCCTCACATTTTGTGGATGCACGCCGTTGCGAATTCAATGGGCGATGCGCTCGGTCAAGGTGGAGCGGAACATTCCATTCGCCCAAGTGGACGGGCGGCCATTGCATCTCGACATTTATTCACCCAAGAAACCGGTCGGCAAACTTCCGGTCGTAGTCTGGATTCACGGCGGCTCGTGGAACAGCGGCAATAAAGATTCTTGCCCCATCGGTTTCATGGCAGCGCAAAATCTGGCGATTGTCAGCTTGGATTATCGCCTCGTGCCAACCGCAATTTTTCCCGCGCAGCTTTACGACTGCAAGGGCGCCATCCGCTGGCTGCGCGCCAATGCCGCCAAATACAATTTGGACGCCGACCGCATCGGCATCTTCGGCGCGTCGGCGGGCGGACATCTAGCGCTGCTGCTGGCGACAACGGCGGACAATCCGAAAATAGAAGGTGACGTGGGTGGCAACCAGAATTTCTCCAGCCGCGTGCAATGCGTCTGCGCGTTTTATCCGCCGACGGATTTGAACCGGCTGGTAGCCAACCCAAAGTTTCGTATTAGCCCGGATGCAGACGTGGCCAAACTTATCGGCGGCGCGGTGGCCGACAACGTGGACAAAGCCAACTTCGCCAGCCCACTGTTTTATGTGGATAAAAACTGCGCGCCAGTTTTCCTGCTGCACGGCGGTGCGGATGAACTGGTCCCACCGGAGCAGAGCAAAGTTTTCTTCGAAGCGTTAAACAAAGCCGGCGTCGAAGCGCAGTTGGAAATCATTCCCGGCAAAGGCCACGGCATCATTGCCCCACCCGCACCTGCAAAGAAAATTTATCATTTTTTCCAAACACATCTGAACCGTTGAATGCCGACGTGGAATCTTGTTCGCTCGCAAGTTTGAAAAATAAAAAAGCCGCCCCGGTTTCCCGGAGCGGCTTTTGGATTTTGCAATCGAATTATTTCTTCTTCGCGGCTTTGCGCTTCTCCTCAATGGCCGCCTGCGCTGCCGCGAGGCGAGCGACGGGCACGCGATACGGTGAGCAGCTCACGTAGGTGAGGCCGACGCGGTGGCAGAACTTCACGGAATCAGGATCACCGCCGTGTTCGCCGCAGATGCCGAGCTTGATGCCGGGGCGGGTCTTGTTGCCCTTCGCAGCGGCAATCTCGATGAGCTGGCCGACGCCAGTTTGGTCAATCGAGGCGAACGGATTTTTCTTCACGATTTCGTTTTCAGTATAAGCACCGAGGAAGGAACCGGAGTCGTCGCGCGACATGCCGAGGCAGGTTTGCGTGAGGTCGTTCGTGCCGAAGCTGAAGAATTCAGCCGTCTGCGCGATCTCATCGGCGGTGAGCGCACCACGGGGAATTTCAATCATCGTGCCGACGCTGTAGCTGATCTTCACTTTCTTTTCCTTCTGCACGAGGGCAGCGACTTCGTGAACGATGGCGACCTGCAAGTCCAATTCCTTCTTGAAGCCGACGAGCGGGATCATGATTTCGGGCTTGGCTTTGAAACCTTTCTTGGTCGCATCAGCAGCGGCTTCGAGCACGGCGCGGGCCTGCATGCGGGTGATTTCCGGATACTTGATGCCGAGGCGGCAGCCACGGTAACCGAGCATCGGATTGAACTCATGCAGTTCGTGCACGCGGGCCATGATCTTCTCAACCGGCACGCTGAGCTTGCGGGCGAGATCCATCTGCGCCTCCTTGGAGTTCGGGAGGAATTCGTGGAGCGGCGGATCAAGGAAACGAATCGTCGCGGGATAACCTTTCAGCGCCTTGAAGATGCCGAAGAAGTCTTCGCGTTGATACGGGAGCAGCTTCGCGAGCGCGGTTTCGCGGTCTTGGAGATTGTCCGCGAGAATCATTTCGCGCATCGCATCAATACGGTCGCCCTCGAAGAACATGTGTTCCGTGCGGGTGAGACCGATGCCCACCGCGCCGAACGCGATGGCTTGCTCGGTCTGCTCCGGCGTGTCGGCATTCGTGCGAACCTGCAACTTGGTGGCTTTCGCGCACCACGCCATGAGTTGGACGTAGTTCTTATATTTCTCGGTCTTCTGCGCAACCTTGTCGTTGTTCAGGAGGCCGGTGATGATTTCGGACGGAGCGGTCTTGATCTGGCCCGCATAGACGAGGCCGGAGGTGCCGTCGATCGAGAGGAAGTCGCCTTCGTTGAAGGTCTGGCCGTCAATCGTGGTGGTTTTCTTGTCG
>JANOBC010000277.1:0-1692 GCA_031411455.1 Limisphaerales bacterium | reverse complement strand
TCGCGCCGCTCACGCCGCCGGGATTGATGTTCGGCCGCATCGGTAACTTCATCAACCAAGAATTGCCGGGTCGTGAGACGACTGTTTCGTGGGGCATGCAGTTCCCCGCCGTCGACAATGTCGTTCGCCATCCCTCGCAACTTTATCAAGCGGCGGGCGAAGGGCTATTGTTGTTCATCATTTTGTGGATTTACACCCGCAAATCCCGCCCGCTCGGCGCTACCTCGGGCGTGTTCTTGCTAGGCTATGGAAGCCTGCGCTTCCTCGCCGAATTCGCACGCGAGCCGGACGATTTTCTCGGCTTGCTCGCGCTCAATTTCAGCATGGGGCAATGGCTTTCATTGCCGATGATGATCGGTGGCGTCGTGATGTTAGGATTCGCTTTACGGCTGAAAAAATAGCCTTCCTGTAATGCCGATGGATAGTGCGTCAGGGCATGAGGCGCCTGGAGAGTCGCATTTCCACTTGCTTTCCCGTTAGTTCAATGATTCAATTAAAGCCAAATAAGTGTATCAAAACCGTTACATATTTTGGGTCACTACGACGTCTGGCACGAATAAAATCAACTGGCGGAAATGAACCGCAAAAATAAACACGTAACTCGACGGGATTAGGCCGTTCGGATTGTTCGTTGTACCCCAGCGGTTTTATCGGTAGAATTATCAACCAATGGGGACGTAGCTCAGCTGGGAGAGCGCCGCGTTCGCAATGCGGAGGTCGGGAGTTCGATCCTCCCCGTCTCCACCATGACATTCAAGGGCTTGCGGCGGCGAGCCCTTTTTTTTCGACGCCTGTGGCGAGAGAATTTGACAGCCTCAATAGTCGTTCAGGACAAATGAAAATGTTGCGCCCGAGATCGAATTGCAAAAGGGACGGACCACAGCGCCGTCGCAACACAAGCCCTCCCATCCTCCGTTTAGGAAACGTAGGATGACACCATTGTCGGTACGTCGTTCGTGTGCAGTTTTGCCAGTGTCGAACAGGGAATTTTCCAGGAGGCAAGCGGGGCGCGGCTTGCGCCACGTTTATCCTATGTTACCGCGCAGCGACAAGCGTTAATTCCAAAGATCAGCCAACCGCACCTGGATGTTTTCCGCGAGCCGCGGCACGAGCGCAGCCGTATCGTCGGCGACAGTGACCTTTTCGTACCCGTCGCTCTTGGCATCCTCGTGCACTTCCACGCACCGATTTTGACAGTCCACAATCCAAAGCTCCGGTACACCGGCACGCGCATACAGCGGCGCTTTGATTTTGCGATCGTAGTGGTAAGTGCTGTCCGCGACTTCGATGACTAACAGTGCATCTTTGAAATTCGGAACATCGCGAAATCCGGGAATCAAGCGCGCCAAAACCAAATCCGGCTGTGGCTCAGAAGTACGATCGAGCCTGAGCGGGTTTTGCACATGCACAATCTGTGACGAGTCGCATTGGCGAGCCAGAATCATGTTGAGCCTTGATACGATCGTTGCGTGTTCTCCCCCAATCGGCGCTAACTCAACCAACTCCCCGTCGATCAATTCGACACGTTCACCCCGACCAAGAATCCCCGCTTCGCCCAGCCGGTGATATTCGTCGACGTCGAACTTGCGCTTTCTTAATGTTACGGCATCGGAGATCGAACCCATTGGGTGCCCCATATTGTGTGACCCGATTTAAGATTATAGCGCCGATGAATGCGGGCCCATGTTGTTT
>JANOBC010000276.1:0-6942 GCA_031411455.1 Limisphaerales bacterium | reverse complement strand
CTCCCGCTGGGAGAGGGAGAACAATATACCGCCGCTGAAAATATTATGGCCGCTCGGTTGCAGCAGCGATTCGGGAAGCCCTGACGCTCCTGCCGGTTCCCTTTCCCAGCGGGAGAGGGATTAAGGGTGAGGGAGAACGGTCGCTACTTCACGAAACGATCCGAATCGTGAGATATTTTTACAGGGCGCTTAAAAGCTCCCAACACTTCAAAACCGCGCAGCCCGCCTTGTCAGCGGATGGCTACTTCCTTCGGGTCTTCATCGCGCAAGGCGTGTTTCATCCCGAAGCGCAGCAGGCCCATGCTGTAAGGCGCGCTGGAGGCAGCGCCCGTGAAGATGCGGCCCATGTGCTTCTCGACGTGCGGACGAAAAAGCTTCATCAGAAAATTTTCCTTCAACGCTTCGCCCGCGCGAAAGAACGTGAACAGCCGTCCGTCGTAAAAATAACTCACGATGTCGTGCCACGTCGTCAGGTGATGCTTGACCTGTTTTTCATATTCTTGAAATGCCTCCGGCGTTCCCTTGGCAACGGCCTCGGCGAGCAACATTCCACCCGTCATACCGATGAGCAGGCCGCTGGAAAAAACCGGGTCAATAAATCCCGCCGTGTCGCCGACGAGCGCCCAGCCATCGCCGACCATGCGTTCGGAGACGAGTTGGTAGTTGGAATATTCCACGACCGGCGTGATGCGCTTGGATTGTTTCGTGACTTTGGAGAGAACGGAATCCTGTTTCAGCGCATTGTCATAACGCTCTTCTTTCGTCGCGCCAAATTTCGCCATGTGTTCCGCCGGGATGACCAGACCGATGGACACGCGGCCCGGCAGCGGAATGCGCCAGCTCCAACCGTGATCCAACCGCGTGCTGTGAACGTGACCTTGGTGATTCAAATCCGCCGTGTCAACGTGCGCGTGCAGCGCCATGTCCTTGCGTCCGCCTTCGATGCCGCGAATGCCAAACAAGTTCGGCAGCAGCCGCAGGCGACCCGTGGCGTCCACGATTAAATCGGGAGCGCCATTGAAAAAATCTCCCGCCGCCGCGAGCGTTTCGTCGCTCAACCTCACCTTGTCCGTGCCGGGAATGCGCTCGATCTTGGCGGCGGTCTCGATGATTTTCGCGCCGGCCTTGCGCGCGTTGTTTAGCAGCGCGGCGTCAAATTTATCGCGCGGCACGTTGTAGGCGTAGCCGGTGGATTCGATGAGATGCTCGAACCAGAAGGAATAATTTTCATTCTCGCGGATGTTGAACGTCGCGCCCGGCTTGAGCGTGCTGAAACTTTTGACCTCCTCCTCGACCCCGAGTTTCCGCAGCATGGGAATGATCGCGGGCACGAGCGATTCGCCGACGGCGAGCGGCACGTTTTTCGGCACATAATAAATGGCGGCGCGGATGCCTTGGCGCACGAGCATGGTGGCGAAGGTGCTGGCGGCGGGGCCGCCGCCGAGGATAGCGACTGTTTCAATCTTTCCGTTTTTCATAAATAGATTGTGAGATTAGCTGGCCACGTTTTGGAAAACAATTTGAATCCTGTCGCGTAGCCTACGTGAGGAGGCTCTAACTTTCTTTGCCTTCAAAATGAGCCTCCTCACGTCGGCGGCTACGTCAAACCGTGGCGACGAGCAGCACGTTGGAATTTTTTGTCGCATCGCGAACCACTTCGCAGTGCGTGAATCCCGCGCGTTGCAGTTCACCCTGCAATTCTTCCAGCGTGCGAAAATGCAAGCCATCGTGCGTCTGGTTCAGGCCGACTTTCGTCGCGTAAATTTCCCAGAGCCGCGTATGGCGATACCCTTGACCACCCGCCTTGGCGGCTTCGCGCAAAATTAATTTCCCGCCGGGACGCAAAGCCTGCCGCGCCTTCGACAGAATTTTCTGCTGTTTCTCCGGCGTCCAGTAGTGCAGCACATCAAGCAACATCACGGTGTCGCACGGCGGATAATCCATCTCCAAAATGTCCGCGTGCCGGAACTCAATGCGCGTATTACCGAGCGCCGTCTGCTGCGCGATGCGGATTTTGTCCGCGTCGTAATCCACGCCGAGAAACGTCCGCGTGTCGGTGAATTGCGCGAGCCAATGCGTCGCCCAGCCGTGGCCGCAGCCGAGGTCGAGGATGAATCCAGTTCGCGGCACGACTTTGTCGAGCGCGGGAAACATCCGGTCCAGCCACAATTTCCAGAACACGAACTGCTCGATGAAACGGCCTTGATAGCGGTAGAGCCGCCGCACCTTGCGGCGCACGATGCGCGGCGTGTTATTCTCATCGAGTTCTTTTTGCAGACCGTCGCGGATGATTTTTTCGCAATGCCGCATCAGCGCCACCGCACCTTGCGAGTAATCAAAATTCTGCGGCGTCACGCGCGGCAGCGCGCTCGCGCTCGCGCGATACGGCTCCAGCCAGAACGCATCGCGCGGCATGAGCGTCCAAGTATCGCAGAGAACCACCGGCAAAATTTCTTGGTTCAACTCGATGGCAAGTTCAAACGCGCCGCGATGAAAACGTTGCACCCAGCCGTCCGGCGAGCGCGTGCCTTCGGGATAAAAATGCACCGACGCGCCCTCGGCCAAAGTTTTCCGGCAACGTTCCATCGTGAGGTCAGGACGCCCTGCCTCGACCTGAACGTGGCCGAGAATTTTGCAGCCGTAGCCGAGGAACGGCGCGTCGAACACGCGCTTCTTCGCTGTCTGCCGCACCTCGCTCGACACCGCGATCATCACCACCACGTCCGACGACGACTGATGGTTGCTGATGACGATGCACGACGGTGAAAAAGTTTCGGGTGAAATATTTTTGTATTTCAACCGGCCATACGGCAGCGCGTGAAAAAACCCACGCGTCGCCCACGCCGTCACGCCGCGCAATTTATCGTGGCTTTTCGTGACGCGGAAAATTGCCTGCAACGGCCGCTGGATGAGATAAACACAAATCTGAATCGCGCTCAAATGCACCACCGTCCAGATGATGCCGATGAAGTGCCACCAGCGCGGCGCGCCCGTCGGCGGTTTGCGCGAGAGCAGCAAGTCCATGCACGCCGGCGTGATGACGAGCGTGGCGACAAACGCGCTGACCATGCCGAGCAAAACCGTCGTGCCCATCGAAAATAAAATCGGATGCTGCGCGAACGCCAGCACGGCGAAACCAAAAATCGTCGTCGCGGCGGAAATTAAAACCGAAGCGCTTGTCGGCGAAATTCTCGGCGGATGACCACGCCACACGTCCAGTTTGCTCGTCGCGAGAAACACGCTGTAATCCTCGCCCATGCCGATGACGAAGATGACGAACACGCTGTTCATGATGTTGATCGGCAGTCCAAGCAAACCCATCAGACCAAGCGTCCACAGCAAACCGAATGCGATGGGCAGCAGCGTGGCAAGCGTTACCTCCAGCGAACCCAGCGCGGCGAACGCGATGCCACCCACGACAAACGCCGTCCAGAACGCAAACTTGCCCATGTCCTGCTTGGCGATGCCCGCGATGTGATCGGCAAAATTTCTCGAATCCATCACGATGATTCCCGGCAACGCCGCGCGCAGCTCGTCCACTTTCGTGCGGTCACCCAACTTGACCAGCGTGCTCACCGCGACGTCGTTTGTGCCGATGGCCACGCGTTCGGTGAGCGCGCCTGCCAGCGGCGTGCCGCGAAATGTTTCCGGCGTGATGAACGCAGGCTTTTCTCCAATGGTTTTCCAGAACGCGGTGAATGCATCTGCGCGGAAGCCAAGCTCGGCAGCGGTTGTTTGCAGCGAGGCGCGCAAATTTTCCTTCCGCTCCGGCGTCCAAAAATTTTCCCAGCGCCGGATGTTTTCATTTTGCGTCCCGATGGAAGGCAAGACCGCCGAGAGCGAATAAACTCCCACCGCGTTCGTCTGCTGCGCGAGCAGCGCGGCGGCGCGGTCATTCAACACGAGCGCCTCGTCCACCGTTTTGGCGCGGGCAATGACGAGCGTGAGACCGAGCGCGTCGCCCCACGCATCGCTGATGAGCGCGTCGTCGCTGCGCGTGGATTCGGTGATGCCGTTGAGCTTGGCGATGTCGCCCTCGAAGCGCAGTTTCTTCACGCCGAACAACGTGATGATCGTCAGCACTACCACACCAAGCAGGAGCAATGGACGTTTCTCAATTTGCCACGCGTGAAATTTTTCCATCCAACCGGTGAAGCGCAGTTGCTTGACTTCTTTTTCCTTCGGCAACGGCACGAGCAACGGCAAAACAATCAGCGCGAACAACGCCGCGACCGCCACGCCGACCGCGCCGAAAATTCCGAGCTGCTGGTTGCCGTGCATCGGCGAGAACGCCAGCACTACGAACGCGCTGATGATGGTCAATGCGCCTAGAATCGTTGGCAGCACGAGGCGCGAGACGATTTTGCCGGCGGATTCGCGGTCGGTCGCGGCGTTATCGAGGTGATAGACGACGTAGATGCCGTAGTCCACCGTGATGCCGAGCGCCATGCTCGCGAGGCCGATGGCGATGGCCGAGAGATGTTGATCCACCAGCGCCAGCACCGCACCCGCGATGATCGTGCCAAACAACGACGGCAAAAATGTCACGGTCGCCATCCAGCGTCGGCGATACGCGAGGAAGCAGAGGAGAAACATCGCGTTCACGGCGATGACCACGCAGCGCACGGAGTCGCGGCGGATCTGAGTCGAGTTGTCCAGCGCCATGCGGTGACCGCCAGTGATGGCGACGCGTGTGCCAGGAAAATTCGTCTCCACCGCGCGCGCGGCGTGGAGCATATCGCCAATGACGACCGCGCTTTTCGGCGCGTCGGATGAAGGAAATTTCGGCTCGGCGACCACGAGAATGTGACAGCCGTTGCTGCTCATCAGGCGTCCGTCCTCGACGTGCGCGCCGCCCAGTCCCGTCTGCAACGGCAGCACTTTCGGCAGCACCAGCGCGCTCATGCCGATGGGATCGGCGGCGACGACATCTTTCAAAATCATTCCCTCCGGCCCGGCGAGTTTGCGCCGCATCACGGTGAGAAATTCGCGGACGGAATTCGTCTGAATTTTTTCCGCGAGCTGTTTCTCATCTTCCGCCGTGAACAAATTCGGCAGCGAGCCGGTGAGCAGGCCGATGACCTGGCGCTGGTTGCCGAGTTCGATGTGATAGGTGATGTGCGCGAGGCCGGTGTTCGTGGCGAGGCGTTCGTAAAATTCATCCGCCGCGCGGGCGAGCGTTTCGGCGTCGGCGTTCGTCATGCCCACGTCCATGTAGGTGCGGTCAATCTGGTGAAATTTTTTGAGCGTGTATTTGTATTCGTCAACGATGCGGTCGCCTTGCGGGAGAATGCCGAGGATGTCTTCCTCCATTTCAAACCGCGACGAAACACCGACGCACGCAACCGCGATGAGAAACGACGCCAGCAACACCGCGCGCCGGTGCGCCACGAGCCACAAATAAAGACGCAGATAGAATTCAGATTTCATGAATCACGAAATGGGCTGAAAAATTAGTGGGACAGGCGTCTCGCCGGTCCTGTTCCAAGTTTGATTTTGAAAATGCGCCTGTAAAATCCGGGCCTGCCCGACATTCGAAAATCGCCTTTCCCCTCACCCTAGCCCTCTCCCTTGGGGAGTGGGGATGGCGGTGGTTGTCTTCATCAGTTTGGAAGCCATTCATTCCGCCACAGGTTTTCGCCGAGACGCGCCGAACGTTTCTCCCTCTCCCCGGGGGAGAGGGCCGGGGTGAGGGGAAAGTAACCACACAAATTACTTTGGCTTTTATTTTGAAAAAGTCAGGAACTCTCACACAATAATTTGCCGCTGAAAAATTCATTTCGATTTCCCAGAATTTTTCCGGCACAACGCCGCCGTCGGCCACGCGATGAAAAATCCCACGGTCGCGACGATGACCGCCAGCACCACGCTGCCCGCCGCGCTTTCCAAGATGTATCGCAAAATTAATTTTGCGCTCGGCGGTGGCGGCGGAAACGGCAGCCGTTCGCCCGTGAACATCCAGTGGCCGATGATCAAACCGATGCCCACGATGAACGGCGCGACGGGCGCGATGGAAATGTTGCTCGCGACGAGCGCGATGGCTTTGTTCAAGCGCAGCTTGTGCGCGGCGAAGGTCAGCGCGGCCATCTGCATCCCCCAGATCGGCACGATGCCGAAAAATAATCCCAGCCCCACTGCGAACGCCAGCCGGTGCGGCTCGTGCGCGTTCTCGGAAAAAATTTCCGATAACGTCTGTCGTCGCGTGGTCTGCACGCCGAACGACCATTTCACCCGCAGGCTGCGCGGCACGAACCATGATTGCAATACGAGCAGGATGTTCATGCGCGTGATGCGCCACAAATCCACGACGGGACGGAAATGCGAGTTGCGGATGCCGTCGTTGTAAGTGCATTTCACCGGCACGGCGACGATGTCCGTTCCGACCCACGATGCGCGCACCATGAATTCAAGTTCGTAAGCGTAGCGCTGGGATTTTACCGCAAGTTTTTTTACCAGCGCGAGCGGATAGCCGCGAAAACCGCATTGCGTGTCTTTCAACTTCACGCCCGTCTCCGCGTGAAACCAGAAACTGGAAGCCGCATTGGAACGTTGACGATGCAACGGACAGCCCGCCGCCACTAGGTCACGCACGCCGACGATGAAATTTTCCGGCTGCGAGTTCGCGGCTGCGAGAAATTTCGGCAAATCTTCAGCGTAATGCTGGCCGTCCGCATCCATCGTGATGGCATGGGTGTAGCCGAGTTCGATGGCGCGCTGGAAACCCGCGCGCAATGCCGCGCCCTTGCCGGTATTTTGCGCGAGCTTTACCAACTCACAGCCGGGAAGATTCGGCAGGGGCAACGTCGAGCCGTCGTCCACCACGATCACCGGGCAAAACTTTTGCGCGTCCGCCACGACTGCGGCCACCGTCGTGGGGTGGTTGTAGCACGGGATGAGGATGCAGGGATTCATCGCAAATCCACGAACGTCCGCCGCTTCCGC
>JANOBC010000275.1:0-7636 GCA_031411455.1 Limisphaerales bacterium | reverse complement strand
CAGGAAAAGTTGGCGGCATCGCGCGAGGTGGCTGACCGCTTTCAGGCATTGACGGAGGTGCTGGTGCAACGCGATCCCGCTGGCATCACGCCCGTTCTCGAAACACGCATCATCGAAGCCAGCACGATCACGCTGCAACGTCAGGCAAGCGAGGCGAGCATCGCGGCGCAATCGGCGGCCTTGGAATTAAACCAGCTTCGCGGCCAACCGCCGGGCGCGATTGTGCGGGTGACGGGGGCGCAACTGAATTTCCGCGCATCGCCGTCGCTGGAAACTTTGCTGGACACCGCGCGCACGAACGCCTTCGAGCTTCGCATCCGGCAAACGGAATTGGAGCAGCAGGGCTTCAAGGTTTCGCTGGCAAAGAACGAGCGGTTTCCCGCCGTCACCGTCGGGCCGTTCATTTCGCAGGACAAGGCGGCGGACACGGAGCGCATCATCGGCATCGGCGTTTCAATGCCGTTGCCATTGTGGAATCGCAACACCGGCAACATTGAAACCGCGAAAGCCCGCGAGCAACAGGCGCAAACGTCCCTGCTGCTGACGCAACGTGACGTCGAGCGACGCGTCACGGAAAATGCGCTGGCCTTGCAGGTGAAGCTCGACGAGATGGGCAAATGGCACGCGGATGCTCCGCAGAAATTCCGCGAAGCCGCCGAACTCGCCGACCGGCATTATCGTTTGGGCGCAGTTCCCATTTCAACTTACGTCGAGTTGCAAAAGGAATATCTCGAAGCCATCGCCGCCATACTCGACACGAAGAAAGAAGCGCTCGAAGCCGCGCAAACA
Source organism: Limisphaerales bacterium (assembly GCA_031411455.1). Lineage (GTDB taxonomy): Bacteria > Verrucomicrobiota > Verrucomicrobiia > Limisphaerales > UBA11358 > UBA11358. The sequence goes on along the minus strand of JANOBC010000275.1, from coordinate 6,847 downwards.
CTCGAACAACTCACGGGTGCGTCGCCGTTGGTGAGCGTGACCACGAAAGAGGATTCCAAATGATTGACAAGATTTTGGAATTCTCTTTACGCCAGCGCGCCCTCGTTTTGCTCGGCGCCCTTGGACTTCTGGGGGCAGGTTTGTGGTCGGCGGTTCATCTGCCGATTGACGCCGTGCCGGACATCACGGGCATTCAGGTTCAGATCAACACCGAGGTCTCCGCGCTCGCGGCCGAGGAATCGGAAAAGCTCGTTACGCAAGTCATCGAACGCGAGATGGCCGGGCTGCCTGGGATGGAGGAAATGCGTTCGCTCACAAAGTTTGGTCTGTCGCAGGTGACGCTCAACTTCACCGAGAAAACCGATATTTTTCGCGCGCGGCAATTGGTGGCGGAACGATTGCAGGGCGTGCTTGACCAGTTGCCCACTGGAGCGTCGCCGAAACTTGCGCCCATCAGCACCGGCCTTGGTGAAATTTTTTATTACAACGTCCAATATGCCGCCGGGGCGACGAACAAACCGGCAACCGAACTCGATCAACTCATCGAGCTGACCGAGATCCAGAAATACCTCATCAAGCCGATGCTCCGCACCGTGCCGGGCATCGCGGAAGTCAACGAGACCGGTGGCTACGAGAAGCAGTTCGTCATCCAGCCGCATCCCGAAGCGCTCGCGGACGTCGGTATGACGTTTAGCGAACTCGCGGAACTCGTGAAACAGAATGTCGAAAACGCAGGCGGCGGCATCATCAGCCGGGATGGCCGGCAACTGACCATTCGTGCCGTCAGCCGCGTCAACAACGCGGAAGAAATAGCCAATCTGCCTTTGAAATTTGGCTCGGCCATAAAACCGCTCCTCGTCAAGGATGTTGCCGAAGTAAAGCTCGGCACGAAATTCCGCACGGGCGCGGCCACCTTGAACGGCAAGGAAACTGTCATCGCCACGACGATGATGCTGGCCGGTGAAAATGGCCGCGCCGTCGCGCAACGCGTCAAGGCGCGGGTGAAAGAAATCCAATCAAAACTTCCCGAGGGCGTGGAGCTGATCCCTCAATACGACCGCTCCATCCTGATTGACCGCACGATTGGGACGGTGGAGAAAAATCTGTTTGAAGGTGCGATTCTCGTCGTCGTCATTTTGCTTTTGCTCCTCGGCAACTGGCGGGCCGCGCTGATTGTGGCGCTGGCCATTCCACTTTCATTTTTGTTCGCGCTCATGGGGATGGAACGCTTTGGCATTTCGGGAAACCTGATGAGCCTCGGCGCGATTGATTTCGGCCTCATCATTGATGGCGCGGTCGTGGTCGTCGAAAACATCGTGCGGCAAATGGCGCAGCGTCAGCATCACCTGGGGCGAGTGTTGACCGCAGAGGAACGCGCTCAGGTGGTCCTCTCCGCCAGCAAGCAAGTCGGTTCGCCGATGTTTTTCGGCATTGTCATCATCACCGTCGTTTACCTTCCGATTCTCGCGCTGACGGGCATCGAAGGAAAAATGTTTCACCCGATGGCGCTCGCCGTGATGCTCGCCTTGGCGGGCGCGCTGCTTTTGACGGTGACGCTGATGCCGGTGCTGTGCTCGTTTCTGCTGGGTGGGAAAATTTCCGAGAAAGATAATTTTCTGATGCACTGGGCGAAGAAAATTTACGCGCCCATCCTCAACGTCTCGCTGCGCCATCGCTGGCCGGTGGTCTTTGGCGCCATCGGGCTTTTAGCTGTGACCGGCTGGCTGTTCACGCGGCTGGGCGCGGAATTCATTCCCAAACTCGACGAAGGTTCGCTTACCGCAATGCTCTATAAACCGGTCGGCATGAGCATCGAGGAATCGCTCAAAACCGACATGAAAGTTGAGGAGGACTTGCTGAAGGAATTCCCCGAACTGGAGCGCATTTTTTCACGCATCGGCACGAGCGAAATCGCTTCCGACCCGATGCCGGCAAACGAAAGCGACATTTATATTTTTTACCAGCCGGTTGACGAATGGTCCAAAACCGACGGTCGTCCAAAAACCAAGGCGGAATTGCGGGAGCAGATTGAAGCCCGGCTTAAGAAAATAAACCCCGATTACGACATCCTCTTCGCGCAGCCGATTGAAGTGCGTTTCAACGAAATGCTCGAAGGCACGAAAGCCGAACTCGCCATCAAGATTTTCGGGGACGACTTCAACGTGCTGGAAAAAACCGCCGAACAGATCAAGGGCATCATCGAAAAAATGCCGGAGACCGCGCAGGTTGAATTTGAAACCGAGGGCCGCACGCCGCAGTTGCAAATCAATGCGAAACGCGACGTGCTCCAGAAATACGCGCTGCAAGCCGGCGAAGTGAACAAGGCCGTCAGCGCTGCGCTCGGCGGACAGGAAGCGGGACAAATCATCGAGGGCAACAAACGCCGGAACATTTTCGTCCGCCTGCCCGAAGAACTGCGCGCCGATGACGAACAGATCAAAAAGCTGCCAGTGCGCGTTGGCGAGAGTGGGCTGCTGCCGCTCGGACAGATGGTGGAGTTCAAGACGGTGGACACGGTCGAACCGATCCGGCGCGATGCCGGCCAGCGCCGTTCGGCATTGATGATCAATTTGAAAACTCGCGATATCGAAGGCTATGTGCAACGGGCGGACACGCTCATCAAGCAACAGGTGAAATTGCCCGAAGGCTACATCGTGGAATTTGGCGGACAGTTTGAGCATTTGCAGGAAGCGCGCGCGCGGCTCGCCATCGTCGTGCCGGCGACATTGCTGCTGATTTTTGTTTTGGTTTTCATTTCGTTCGGGAGTGTGCGGCAGACGCTGATCATTTACACCGGCGTGCCGCTCGCGGCGACGGGTGGCGTATTTGGACTCTGGATTTGCGGAATGCCCTTCAGCATTTCGGCGGCAGTCGGTTTCATCGCATTGAGCGGTGTGGCCGTGCTCGATGGCTTGGTGATGTTGAGTTACTTCAACGAACTGCGGGAACAAGGTAAGACCGTGCGCGACGCCGTGATTGAAGGCTCGCTCACGCGCCTGCGGCCGGTGCTGATGACGGCGCTGGTAGCCAGTTTTGGTTTCGTGCCGATGGCGCTGGCGACCGGCGCGGGCGCGGAAGTGCAAAAGCCACTCGCCATAGTGGTCATCGGCGGTTTGATCAGTTCCATGTTTCTGAAACTGGTTTTGCTGCCGGTGCTTTACGAGTGGGTGGAAAAAAAGAACGGTAGCCACCGCGCCAAATAGGCAGGCAGATTATAACTTAGGCATCCGCCCCCAGCCCGAATTGAAAGCCACGTCAAACATGGCGGCGCGGGTTATTCAACATAGCGTTCCAAAACCACCAGCAAGTCGTGCAACTGCTTTTTCCCCTCGGTCTTGGTTTGCGCGCTTTCCACGCAATGATGCAGATGAGAATGAATCAGATTTTCGCCCAGTGATTTGAGCGCCTTGCGGGCTGAAACCAACTGCATGAGTATCTCGGAGCAATCGCGGTCTTCCTCCAGCATCCGCTCAATGGCGTTCAACTGGCCGACGACGCGGCGCACCCGGACTTGTTGCGCGGCGCGCTCACTACGGGAATGGGTGTGTTTTTTCATGCCGGCGAAGAATAACCCCCCGGCAGCCAAAGTTCAACTTGCCGCATTATAGGGGGTGGGGGTATAGTTGGCGCATGAATGATTTTTTACACGCGGTTCAAAATGGTTCAACCAATCTCTGGTTGTTCATCCCCGCCGCCATCGGGCTTGGCGCGCTGCATGGGCTGGAGCCCGGGCATTCCAAGACGATGATGGCGGCATTTATTGTCGCCATTCGCGGCACCATCGGGCAGGCGGTGCTGCTCGGACTGTCCGCCGCGATTTCGCACTCGCTCATCATCTGGATTCTTGCCGCCGCCGCGCTGCATTTCGGCAGCCAGTGGAATGCGGAAACGGTCGAGCCGTATCTCCAGCTCGGTTCCGCCGTGATGATCCTGGCGCTGGCGACGTGGATGTTTTTCCGCACGCGCCGGGAAGTGCGCGAAGCCGCACACCATGACCATGATCACGGGCATAGCCACGCGCACAGCGAATTGTTCACGCTGGACATGGGCCACGGCAAATTGGAGTTGAGCGTCTTTGAAGAAGGCGTGCCGCCGGTGTTTCAAATCCGCGCACCGAAGGGCGAGCATCTGCCCACCGACAAAGACGTGTCATTGGAAACGGTGCGTCCCGACGGCACACGGCAGGTGTTTCAGTTTGTTGCCAAAAAAGATTTTCTCGAATCCACCGTGGACATTCCAGAGCCACATGAATTTGACGCGACCGTCACGCTCGGCCACGGCCATCACCATCACGCCTGCCGCGTGGAGTTCCGCGAAGATGCGCATCACCATCATCATGACGACCACGAAGACGGCGAAGCTGGCGGGGAATTTCAAGACGCGCACGAACGCGCCCACTCGCAGGACATCGCGCAACGTTTTGCCGGTCGCACTGTGACCATGCCGCAGATCATTTTGTTCGGCGTCACCGGCGGATTGATGCCTTGCCCGGCGGCGTTCACAGTGTTGCTGGTTTGCCTGCAATTGAAAAAGGCAACCCTCGGTTTCGCGATGGTCGGCGCCTTCAGCTTCGGACTCGCGTTGACGATGGTGGCGACGGGCGTCCTCGCCGCGTGGAGCGTGCGGCACGCGGAAAAGCGTTTCAAAGGTTTCGGTGAAGTGATGCGCCGCGCGCCGTATGTCTCGTGCGCCCTGCTCGTGGTGCTGGCCGGCTTCATGGCGTGGCACGGCTGGCACGGATTGCAACATTCAACGCCCCCATCATGAACTGGCTCTGGCAAGGATTTCATAACGCAGCGGCGATGCTTTGGGAAACGCTCTGGGCGCTCGTGCTCGGCCTCGCGCTGTCCGCCGCGCTGCGCGTGTTCTGCCGCAACGAACAGGTCGCGGAGCAATTCGGCAAGACCAGCCTGCGTTCCGTGACGCTCGCGACATTGCTCGGCGCGGCGAGTTCGTCGTGTTCTTACGCGGCGACGGCAGCGGGGCGCACGGCCTTTCAGAAAGGCGCGGCGCTCGTGCCGATGCTGGCGTTCATGTTCGCCTCGACGAATCTCGTCTTTGAACTCGCGCTGCTGCTCTGGCGGTTGCTCGGCTGGCAATTTGTTTTGGCGGAAGCCGTCGGCGCGGTCGTGCTCATCGCGCTGATGTGGTTGATTGTGAAGTTCACCTATCCAAAAAATCTTGTCGAGGCGGCGCGCGGTCATGGCGGGAGCGAAACGCATAGCTGCTGTCATGGCGGTTGCGGCGATATGGAAAATGACGAGGAAGAAGAACACAGCGATGAACCTTTCTCCGCCAAAATCCGCCGCCGCGAAAACTGGCGGCAGATGGCGCGAGCCTTCCGCATGGACACGGCGATGTTGTGGAAGGAAATGCTCATCGGTTTTCTCATCGCGGGATTTTTGATGGCGCTGGTGCCGGAAACGTGGTGGCGGAATTTCTTTATCACCAGCGGGCCGGAATGGCTCCGCGTGATTGAGAACGCCATCGCGGGACCGCTCGTGGCGATGGCGTCGTTCGTCTGCTCGTGCGGCAACATCCCGCTCGCGGGTGTGCTGTGGTCGGGCGGCATCAGCTTTGGCGGTGTGGTGGCGTTCATCTACGCGGACCTGCTGGCGCTGCCGCTGCTGCTCATCTACCGGAAATACTACGGCACCAAGATGGCGCTCTACATCGCCGCCGTGATGTTCGTTTCCGTGGTGCTGGCGGGCATCATCGTGGATTTGCTGTTTGGCGCGCTGGGATTGATTCCGACCGACCGCACGGCGGCGGCTTGCCTGATGGAACATGGTTGGACGTGGAATTTGACGACGTTTTTGAACATCGCAGCAATGGCGGTGCTGGCAGTGATGCTCTGGGCCGGGCGCTCACCGCCGATGAAGATGATGAAATAATTTTGCTTGGATAAATTTCCGCACCGGACAAGCTTTGACCATGCCGAACGTGGGCGGCAGCGTCAACCAAACCACTCACGACGAAAGGAAATATTAAAATGAAAATGCTAATGCTCGGCGCGGTCTGCGCCCTCGGTCTGTTGTTCAACACCGGCTGCAAGAGTTGCGACTCCTGCTCCAAGCACGCCGCCCATGTCTGCACGGGCGATTGCTGCAAAGATGCCGCCACCTGCAAGGCCTGCTGCGGAGATGCCCCCGGCGCCTGCGCGAAGTGCTGCAAGAAATAAAGCGGACGGAAATCAAAAAAACGCCGGGCGAATTTTTTCGTCCGGCGTTTTTCTTTTAGGTGAATGAATCAAAACCATCCGTCAATGCCCGGCGGCCACCAGAATGGCCTGCGCGAAAAACCATAACCCCACCACGCCGCAAATGAGGCTCACAAACCAAAAACGTTTCCGTTTGGTCAGCGCCGAAATGGCACCGATGGAAATGGCAATCTGGAAGAGCGTGACGCTCTTGGCGAAAATTTCGTGCGTCTTCAGTTCATGCTGGGCTTCTTTTTCTTTTTCTTTGGCGCCTTCCTGAATTGTTTCTTTATCCACGACGTATTCCTCGGCCTTCTTTTTATCCGCCTCGCTTACGGGTTTGTCGAGCGCCGTGAAGATGTCCATTTTGCTTTTGAGCTGTGATTCCTTAATGCTCTTGGACTGGAAAAAACTCCACTTGTTCGCGGCGGTAATTTGCGAAATCATCGCCTCGTTCGCGTGACGCCCGGCCTGCAACGACGCCACCGCCGCGAGCGCGGCAAGCAGCGCGGAACTCAAAGCCACGCCGAGCGTCCAGCGTTCGCCGCTGTGTTTGGCGGCGTGTTCCGTGTGTTCGTGCAGATGTTCGGTGGGGACTTCGGGTTGTTCCATAAAAATTTTCTTGGTCGCGGTTTTCGCGCTGCGAAA
>JANOBC010000274.1:0-3880 GCA_031411455.1 Limisphaerales bacterium | reverse complement strand
CAACCGTGCCTGCACCCGCCGCTGCTCCAGCGCCCATCACGTTCAACAAAGACGAATTCAAGAACGACCCGCTCATCAAGAAGGCGCTGGAAATTTTCAAAGGCACGATTGTCGAAGTCCGCGCTTAACCGGCAACTTTCAACCCTCAACTTTTAACTAACACTATGTCACTCGGCAAACTCATGAAGCAGGCTGCGAAAATGCAGCAGCAGATGGAACAAATTCAGGCCAGCCTCGCCACGCGCACCGTGGAAACCACGAGCGGCGGCGGCGCGGTGAAGGTCAGCGCCAAATGCGACGGCTCGCTGGCGTCCATCAAGATTGACCCGCAGGCGTTGAATCCGTCCGACGCGCAAGTGGTGGAAGACATGATCCTCATCGCCGTCAACCAAGCGCTCGCGCAGGCCAAGGAAATTTCTAACGCCGAGCTGGGCAAGGCCACGGCGGGCTTCAATCTGCCGGGGATGATGTAAGTTTAGTTATCCCCGTCGAGCAAACCGCCCAGCACGGAACCCTCCTCGCGCCGACCGCCAACTTTGGATGCCGACACGATGCGATCCGCCATGCGGCTCAACGGCAACGATTGCAGCCAGATTTTTCCCGGCCCGCGCAACGTGGCGAAAAATAATCCCTCGCCACCGAAAAGCGCGGATTTGATTTTGCCGACATACTTGATGTCGAAATCCACCGTCGGCGCAAACGCCACAATGCAGCCCGTGTCCACGCGGATTATTTCGCCGGGCGCAAGCGTCCGTTCGTAAATGTTCCCGCCCGCATGGAGAAAAGCCCAGCCATCGCCCTGCAAGCGTTGCATGATGAAACCTTCGCCGCCGAAAAAGCCTGCGCCGATTTTTTTGTTGAACGCGATGCCCACACTCACGCCTTTCGCCGCGCAGAGGAAGGAATCTTTTTGCGAGATCAATTCACCGCCCAGTTCTGAAAGGTGAACGGGAATGATTTTCCCCGGATACGGCGCGCCGAACGCCACGCGTTTCTTGCCGACGCCGCGATTTTGAAACACGGTCATGAAAAGCGATTCGCCGGTGAGCAGGCGTTTGCCCGCGCCCATGAGCGCGCCGAGGAAACCGCTGTTTGCCTGCGAACCGTCGCCGAAGATGGTTTCCATTTCGATGCCGTCGTCCATATACATCATGCCGCCCGCCTCGGCCACGGCGGCTTCATTCGGGTCGAGTTCCACTTCGACAAACTGCATCGCGTCGCCGAATACCTTGTAATCAATCTCGTGCATCTGATTCATAAATAATTTTTTTGAAAAGTTTTCGGTCGCAATCATGCCGTCGGCTTCAGAAAATCGCAGCTATAAAAATTTGGTTTGATTGGAACCCGTCAAGCTCCAGTCAGGCCGATAAATGAATCCCAAAAAAATTCTAATGACTTCTGCGTTCGCGTGTCATATCTCTGATGCCAGCCTTTATGCTATGAAAACTATCGCTCATTCCCGGACGCTCACCCTTCTCGCCACCGCGCTTTCCGCCGCGCTTACTGCCACTGCCGAACCGGCGCTCACCATCTACAACCAGAATTTCGCCGTCGTGCGCGACACCGTGCCGCTCGACTTGAAGGCCGGGCCGAACGCCGTGCGCTACGCCGACGCCACCGCGCAGGTGGAGGCCGATTCCGTGATTCTGCGCGACCCGGCAGGCAAACATTCGCTGCAAATCTTGGAGCAGAATTACCGCAACGACCCGGTGAGTGAATCGCTGTTGCTGTCGCTGTTTGAGGGCAAGGAAATCCGCTTCCAAAACGTCCGCACCAAGGACAACACGCAGGTGCGCGAGATCACCACGGGCAAGATCATCCGCAGCGGCTACGTTCCCGGCGGTGAGGCGCAGCAGCCCATCATCGAGGCAAACGGCGAGTTACAATTTTCCCTGCCCGGCCAGCCGCTGTTCCCCAGCCTCGGCGATGACACGGTGCTGAAACCCGCCTTCAACTGGCTCCTGCAATCCAGCGCGCCGGGCAAGTTCGATGCGGAAGTCGGCTACGTCACCGGCGGGTTCGATTGGAGCGCCAGCTACAATCTCGTCTCGCCGGAAAAAGGCGACCACGTGGACCTCACCGGCTGGATCACGATGAACAACAATTCCGGCAAGACGTTTGCGGACGCCAAAATAAAGTTGCTCGCGGGCGACGTGAATAAAATCCAGCCGCGAAACATGCGGATGAGTGGGATGAGAATGTTAAAAGCAAGCATGGCGATGGATGAAGAGAAGGCTCCGGCTGTCTCCGAAAAAGCTTTCGATGAATTTCATCTTTACTCCATCGCGCGCAACACGACGCTGCATGACCGCGAGACGAAGCAGGTTGAGTTCGTCCACGCGGAAAAAATGTTCGCGCCGACCATTTATGTTTACGATGGCGCGGTGGGTTATCAGTTCTACGGCCTGAACTACGACCAAGGCTACGGCCAGAGCGACAACAAAAAAATCATCGTCCAGCGCGAGTTCGTGAATGACGAGACGAACCAGCTCGGCATTGCCCTGCCCGCTGGGAAGCTGCGCTTCTATCGCCGCGATAGCGACGGGCAGTTGCAATTCGTCGGCGAGAACACCATCGAACATACCCCGCGCAAAGAAACCGTGCGCGTGACCACCGGCAATTCCTTCGACCTTGTCGGTGAACGCAAGCAGACCAATTTCCGTGTGGACACCGCCGACAAGTGGATTGACGAGACCTTCGAGATCAAACTTCGCAACCGCAAAAAAACCGACGCCGTGGAAATCCGCGTCGTCGAACACCTCTACCGCTGGAGCAATTGGAGTATCACGAAAAAGTCCGCCGACTTCGTGAAAAAAGATGCCCAGACCATCGAGTTCCGCATCCCCGTCAAGGCCGACGAGGAAAAGACCGTGACCTACACGGTGCATTATTCGTGGTGAAATCCCCCCCTCTCCTCATCCGATGAGGAGAGGGCCGAGGTGAGGAGCGCGATAATATGTGTTCCGCTATTTTAGAATCTCTTTGCGTTTGAGTTCAAGATAGCGAGCGCTGTCATCCAATGATCCGTCCAAGTCTCCATTTGCCTTTTTTATTTTGCCCCGCCAGCGATAATATTCTGGATTGTTGGCATCAATTTCGATGGCCCGATTCAAATCTTTCAATGCACCATCCATATCTTTCAATTCTAGTTCTGCCCCTGCACGCTCCATATAAGCAAACGCCCAATCTGGCTTGAGCCGGATAGCCTCATTCAAATCCGTGAGCGCACCTTTCCAATCTTGCACCTTGGCCTTGGCAATGGCTCTATCAGAATAATTTGTGGCTGTCAGATTGATGTTCGTAGAGAAATAATGATTGAAACCAATCTCATAATCTGCCGCCGCGCCGGCTTCATCCTTCAAATCTTTTTTGACGAGGCTTCTGGTGGCATAAGGAGCCGGAAATTTGGGATTCAATTTGATGGCTTCATCACAATCCGCCATGGCATGTTTCAAGTCGTTGATTTTATACTCGGCAATAGCACGCACCTCATAGACCTGTGCGGAAAAGGTTTTAGGAGCATGTGATGGTTTTAATTTAAGAGCTTGATTGCAGTCAAAAATTGCCCCGGCGTAATCTTCTTGTCTGCATTTCAAATCACCCCGTTTGCAATAGGCGATTGCGACTTCTTTGAATTTGGTTCCGATAGCTTTGTTATAATCCTGCATGGCTGCTTTTGCGTCCCCTTGATGCTCCAAATTGATTCCTCGCTCCATGTAAGCCAAGCCATCTGCAGGTTTTAGTTCAATGGCTTTTTTGGCATCTGCGAGTGAGTTCGCAAATTCGCCAACTTCGAAATAAGCCGACGAACGAATCTTATAAATTTCTACATCACTCGGATTCAACTTGATCGCCTCTTCCAGTGCGCTGGCGAAATCCT
>JANOBC010000273.1:0-1642 GCA_031411455.1 Limisphaerales bacterium | reverse complement strand
TCGAAGAAGTCCGCCGCACCGTGGCCGATGGCGCGGATGAAATTGACATGGTCATTGACCGTTGCGCCTTCCTCGCCGGCGATCACGCGAAAGTTTTCGACGAAATCGCCGCCACGAAGGAAGCCTGCGGCGCGGTGCACTTGAAGGTCATTCTCGAAACCGGCGAACTCGTCACCTACGACAACGTCCGCCTCGCCAGCGAGATCGCCATGCAGGCCGGCGGCGATTTCATCAAGACCAGCACCGGCAAAGTTTCGCCCGCCGCCACCATGCCCGTCACGCTCGTGATGCTGGAGGCCATCCGCGATTATTTTTTCGCCACCGGCATCCGCATCGGCATGAAGCCCGCCGGCGGCATCCGCACGTCCAAGCAGGCGCTCGCCTACCTCGTGATGGTCAAGGAAACCCTCGGCGATGACTGGCTCAACCCGCAGATGTTCCGCTTCGGCGCGAGCACGCTCGTCAACGATGTGCTCATGCAGATCGTGAAAAACGTCGAAGGCAATTACCAAGGCTCGGATTATTTCTCGTTGCCCTGATTTTTTAGACAGGATTAACAAGATTTACAGGATTATTCCGAAATGAATTCAAGCGAACAAATTTCCAATAAAGAAATCCTGCATAATCCCATTAATCCTGTCTCAAACAAAAATGATGATTTAACCGGACGCGTCATCGGACTGGCGATGAAGGTGCATCGCACACTCGGTCCGGGGTTTCTCGAATCCGTTTACCAAAAGGCGCTGCTTTACGAATTGGTCAAGGCAGGCTTGAAAATTGAATCTGACAAGCCAATCCAAGTGCGATACGAAGGCGTGATTGTCGGCGATTTCAAGGCTGATTTGATTGTAAATGAAGAGTTGATTGTAGAGTTAAAGGCTGTGTCAGGAATCATTGTCGAACATGAAGTTCAGTTAGTGAATTATCTGACCGCCACCGGAAAGGACATCGGCTTGCTCATCAATTTTGGTGGCCGGAGTCTTGAGTTCAAAAAGAAGTATCGCAAAGCAAGGATCGAAGACGTGTCGCTCCACTAATCCTGTATAATTTTGTTAATCCTGTCTAAAAAATGAAAACCAAACCCGTCAAACTTTCCGCCAAGCGCGCTGTCGCCGCTTCAATTCATGCCGTCGTGCCGCTCAAGGAACGGCGATTGAACTTCGGCAACAAGTGGGACTTTGCGCCGGCGCCGGAGGATTCCAAGAATTACGTCATCGCGCCGCAGCACGAGTTGTTCATTGGCGGCAAATTCGTGAAGCCGACGTCGGGGAAATATTTTGAGTCGGTTAACCCAGCCACCGAGCAGACGCTCACGACGATTGCGGCGGCGAATGCCGAGGACGTGGATTCGGCGGTGAAAGCCGCGCGGCGCGCCTACGAAAAAGTCTGGAGCAAAATGCCGGGACGCGAGCGGGGCAAATATCTTTATCGCATCGCGCGCATCATTCAGGAGAAGTCGCGCGAACTGGCCGTGCTCGAAACGATGGACGGCGGCAAGACCATCAAGGAAAGCCGCGACGTGGATTTGCCGCTCGTGGCCGCGCACTTTTTTTATTACGCGGGCTGGGCAGATAAATTGAAATATGCGTTCCCCGGCAAAACGCCGTCGCCGCTCGGCGTCGCAGGGCAGATCATCCCGTGG
>JANOBC010000272.1:0-4060 GCA_031411455.1 Limisphaerales bacterium | reverse complement strand
CGGCCGCGCCGCCGCGCACGTTTTCAGAAACCTCGAACGCGAATCGCGCGGGCGCGGCAAACACAAGATCGTCATCGGCAAAGACACGCGCCTCTCCGGCTACATGATCGAAAACGCCATCAGCTCCGGCATCCTCTCGATGGGCGTGGACGTCATCTTCATCGGGCCGCTGCCCACGCCCGGCGTCGCCTACGTCACGCGCAGCTTGCGCGCGGATGCGGGCATCGTCATCACCGCCTCGCACAATCCTTACACGGACAACGGCATCAAATTTTTCCGCGCGGACGGCTACAAGCTCGACGACACCATCGAGGCGCAAATTGAAAAACTCGTTTTCTCCGGCGAGGTGGAAAAAATCCGTCCGTCCGCCGAGCACATCGGCAAGGCCATGCGCATTGATGACGCCCTCGGCCGCTACATCGAATACGCCAAGGCTAGTTTTCCCAAAGGCCAGACGCTCGAAGGTGTGAAGATCGTTTTGGACTGCGGCCACGGTGCGGCTTACAAGGCATCGCCGTGCGTGCTGCGCGAGCTCGGCGCGGAAGTCATCGTCTATGGCGACCGGCCCGACGGCATGAACATCAATCGCGACTGCGGCTCGATGCACCCGGAAGCGATGTGCAAACACGTCGTCGAACACGGCGCGCACATTGGCATCGCGCACGACGGCGACGCCGACCGCGTTTTGCTCTGCGATGAAAAGGGCAACTTGATTGACGGCGACGACATCATGGCCATCGCCGCGCTGGAGATGCTCGCGGAAAAAACTTTGGTCAAAAAAACTTTGGTCAGCACCGTGATGAGCAACGCCGGCCTCGAAGCCGCCATCACCAAAGCCGGCGGCAAGATGCTCCGCACCAACGTGGGCGACAAGAACGTGATTGATGAGATGCTACGAAACGATTTCAACTTCGGCGGCGAGCAGAGCGGGCATCTGATTTTCCGCGACTTCGCCACGACCGGCGATGGCCTCGTGGCCGCGCTGCAAATCCTCCGCATCATGCAGGCGCAGGGCAAACCGCTCTCGCAGCTCGCGAAATGCTGGACGCGTTTCCCGCAACTCGTGACCAACGTAAAAGTGCGCGAGAAAAAACCGTTCGAGCAACTCGATGGCGTGAACCAGCTTGTGGCCGATGCGGAAAAAGAACTCACCGCGCAAGGCGGACGCCTGTTGCTGCGCTACTCCGGCACGGAACCCAAAGTTCGCCTGCTTGTGGAAGGCAGCGATACCGCCACGCTCAAAAAATGGTCCGACCAGATTTGCGACGCCATCAAGAAACAGATTGGGCTTTGAACTTTTAGGTTTGGTTTTAACATTCCCGCCCGATGACTCAAAACGACGTTCTCCAAATTTTCCGCGATAGCGGCGCGCTGCTCGAAGGCCATTTTGTCCTCCGCAGCGGTTTGCACAGCCGGCAATTTTTCCAATGCGCGCTCGCGCTTCAGCAGATGCCCGCCGTGGAAAAACTTGGCGCGGCGCTTGCCGCCAAACTCAAACCTCTCGGCGCGGTCACTGTGGTTGCGCCGGCGATGGGCGGACTGGTCATCGGCCAGGAAGTCGCGCGACAACTTGGTTTGAGATTTATTTTCGTTGAGAAGGAAGAGGGCAAACTGGTTTTGCGCCGTGGTTTCAAAATCGCCGCCGGAGAAAAAATTCTCGTCATCGAGGATGTTGTGACCAAGGGCGGGCGGGTGCAGGAGACTTTGGACATCGTCCGCGCGCATGGCGGCAATGTCGTGGGCATCGCGATGGTGGTGGATCGTTCCAACGGCGCGGTGAACTTTGGAACGCCGACCGTCAGCCTCATCGCGCTACAGGTCGAGACGTTTGATCCAAACAATCTCCCGCCAGACTTGGTGAAAACTCCCGCCGTCAAACCCGGAAGCAAATAAATTGTCGCGCGAAGGACGCGAAGGCGGCGAAGGAGAAGAATTCTTTTGCTTACTTCGCAACCTTCGCGTTCTTCGCGCGACCTCTGATTGAGCCATCCAATCTGCGCCAAGCGCCAGCCAACTGTGCCATCGTGCCGCTTGTGGCACAGTTTCAAGATTGGCGAGCAGACGATGTGAAGACGGTTTTGTCCTTTGATTCCAATGCTTTCAAGACTTTTTCTCCGTTTGGCAGGCTTCGGCACTGTTATTGCATTGAAGGGAGTGAATAGTTAAACGGTAAACCATTTTTACACACACAATTTTATGGCAAAAGTATTAGGCATTGATTTAGGCACGACGAACTCCTGCATGGCCGTCATGGATAGCGGCGAGCCACTCGTCTTGGAAAACTCCGAAGGCAAACGCACCACGCCGTCCGTCGTGGCGTTCACGAAATCCGGCGAGCGCGTGGTCGGTGACGCGGCGAAGCGTCAGGCCGTCACGAACTCACGCAACACGATTTATTCCGTGAAGCGTTTCATGGGGCGCAAGTTTGATGAGGTCGCTGAAGAGATCAAGCGCATGCCTTACAAGGTCGTTCGCGCGAGCAATGGCGATTGCGCGGTGGAAGTCGAAGTCGAAGGCAAGGCCAAGCAGTTTTCGCCGCAGGAAATTTCCGCGATGATTCTCGCCAAGCTCAAGGCCGACGCCGAAACGCGTCTCGGCGAAAAAATTTCGCAGGCCGTCATCACCGTGCCCGCTTATTTCAACGACTCCCAACGTCAGGCCACGAAAGACGCCGGCCGTATCGCGGGCCTCGAAGTTCTCCGCATCATCAACGAGCCGACCGCCGCTTCGCTCGCTTACGGCCTCGACAAGAAGAAAGACGAGAAAATCGCGGTTTACGATTTGGGCGGCGGCACGTTTGATATTTCCGTTCTCGAAATCGGCGACGGCGTGTTTGAAGTGAAGGCCACCAACGGCGACACGCATCTCGGCGGTGACGACTGGGACAATACTTTGATGGATTGGATTCTCGATGAATTCAAAAAAGAAGCCGGCATGGATTTGCGCAAGCAGCCCGACGCGCTCCAGCGCATCAAGGAAGAAGCCGAGAAGGCGAAGATCGCCCTCTCCAGCGCGACCACTTACGACATCAATCTGCCGTTCATCACGGCGGACGCGAGCGGCCCGAAGCACATCCAAAAAAATCTCACGCGCGCCAAGCTGGAGCAGCTTACGGACAAATTGTTTGAGCGCACCATCAAGCCCGTGCAAGCCTGCTTGAAAGATGCGGGCATCGAAGCCAGCAAGATTGACGAACTCGTGCTCGTCGGTGGCATGACCCGCATGCCGCGCGTCGTCGAGACCGCGCACAAGCTCATCAACAAAGCGCCGCATCAAGGCGTGAATCCTGATGAAGTCGTCGCCATCGGCGCGGGCATCCAGGGCGGCGTTTTGAAAGGCGAAGTGAAGGACGTTCTCCTGCTCGACGTGACGCCGCTCTCGCTCGGCATCGAAACGCTCGGCAACGTGTTCACCAAACTCATCGAGCGCAACACCACGATTCCGTCTCGCAAATCGGAAATTTTTTCCACTGCGAGCGACAACCAGCCTGGCGTGGAAATTCATGTTCTCCAAGGCGAACGCCAATTTGCGAAGGACAACAAGACCATCGGCAAATTTAATCTGGCCGACATTCCCGCTGCACCGCGCGGCGTGCCGCAGATTGAAGTGACCTTCGATATTGATGCGAACGGCATTCTGCATGTCGGCGCGAAGGACCTCGGCACCGGCAAGGAACAGAAGATCACCATCACGGCCAGCAGCGGTCTCTCGAAGGAAGAAGTCGAGAAGATGCGCAAGGACGCCGAGTTGCACGCCGACGAGGACAAGGCCAAGAAGGAAGAGATCGAGACCCGCAACGAAGTGGACAACGCCGTTTACCGCACCGAGAAACTGGTGAAGGACAACGCCGACAAGATCTCGGCGGACGACAAGACCAAGCTCGAAACCGCAGTTGCCGCCGCGAAGGAAGCGCTCACGGGCAGCGACTCCGCCGCCATCAAGAGCGCGAGCGAGAAGCTGAACGAAGCCTGGCAGGCCGCGAGCGCGGAGCTTTACAAGGCGGCGGCAGAAAAAGCCAAGGCCGATAAAGGCCAGGCAGCGCCCGGCGGCGAAGCGCCCA
>JANOBC010000271.1:0-2367 GCA_031411455.1 Limisphaerales bacterium | reverse complement strand
AACGGGCTGGATTTGGTGGCGAAGAATTTCGTGTTCATCGTTCAAGAGCTGGTCAAACGCGCCGATGCCGAGCGCAACCGGCTGGCACAGGATGTCTTCACCGATTTGATTGGCGCGAAGAAACTGCGCTTCCTGTTGCTGAAAGACAACGTCGGCTACCGGCTGCCAAGCAAGCTTTCCATGCGGATCGGAACACGCAAGCTGACACGCGAAGACAACTCGCCATTGCAGATAAGTTTATTTGAGCAGGTCGCCGAGGATGGCTTGAACAGCGAGGAACAAAGCGTGGCGTGGTATTTCGAGAAACAAGCGCAGTTGCTTTGGTGGTATCGCAATCTCTCACGGCAGGATTATCGCTTGCAAGGCTGGCGCAAGAACGGGATTTATCCTGACTTCATCGTTTCCCGCGCGAACGTAGCCGACAAGACAGACTTCGACAAAGTATTCGTCGTCGAATCTAAAGGTATTCATCTTAAAAATGACGACACGGATTACAAAAAGCAGGTCTTCAAACTTTGCAACAAACTGGCCGAAGAAAAAAGTTGGACGGATTTGGGTTTGGAATTTCCAGAACACAAAATTGTTTTTGAGTTAGTCCACGGGGACGAGTGGCAGAAAGTGCTGAATACCCTATTGAAATAGATAAGAGCCACCTCGCCCAGGCCCTCTCCCTCGTTTCACGGCGGAGAGGGAGAAATTTTTCCCGCGTCTTTGTGTTCTCTGCGTTCTCTGCGGTTCCATCCCATCGTCCCGTAAGTAAAACCAGCGGGTGCGAGGTGTGAGCAATTCGTCCTTCAACTTGACTCTGGCTTCGAGTAAAACGATCCCATGATCGAACCATTGCCCATTCCCGTCGCGAACAATACGTTCGAGCGCATCAAGCGCGTCAATCCCGCTGGTGCGGAATTCTGGTCCGCGCGTGAACTTGCCCGCGTGCTGGAATATACGGACTTCCGTAATTTCATCGCCGTCATTACCAAGGCGCGCGAAGCGTGTGCGCACAGCGGTCATGGGGTTTCCGACCATTTCGTTGAAACTAACGAAATGGTCGGCATCGGTTCGGGCGCACAGCGACCGATCGAGGATTGGGCGCTCTCCCGTTACGCCTGTTATCTGGTGATTCAGAACGCCGACCCCAACAAACCGCTGGTGGCGCTGGGGCAAAGTTATTTTGCCGTGCAGACCCGCCGTCAGGAGTTGGCGGATGACGAGGTAGTGAAGGAGGAAAAAACGCGGCTGTTTCTGCGCGGAGAAATGTCAAAGCACAACAAGAAGCTGGCTGGCATGGCGAAACAGGCCGGCGTGGTGCAGCCGGTGGATTACGCCATTTTCATGGATCATGGCTATCGCGGGCTTTATGGCGGATTGAGCAAGCGCGACATTCATGCGCGCAAACGGCTCAAGCCCAAAGAACATATCCTTGATCACATGGGCAGCACGGAGCTGGCGGCGAATTTATTTCGCGCCACGCAGGCGGAAGAAAAGTTGCGCCGCGAGAATGTTCGCAACAAAGATCAGGCGAACCGAATTCACAACGAAGTAGGTCGCAAGGTCCGCAAAACGATTCAGGAACTTGGCGGCACGATGCCGGAAAATTTGCCGGTGGCCGAGAACATCCAGAAGGTTGCCAGCCGGGAGAAAAAACGGCTCAAGGTTGAACAAAAGAAACTCCCGGAAAGTTCGCCCAAAGCGGAAATGTGAATACTTGCAAAAAACAAACCCCCGGAAGCTTTGTCGCCTCCGGAGGTTTGAATTTTATGGTAGGGCGGCGCTGCTGCGCCGCTTCGGATGGCAGACCGGCAGGTCTGCCCTACCGCTTACTTCGCTTTCTTCAGCGCGGTCAAACCGGCATACACGGCGTGCTTGCCGAGTTCCTGTTCGATGCGGAGGAGTTGATTGTATTTCGCCAGACGGTCGCTGCGGCTGAGTGAACCGGTCTTGATCTGGCCGCAGTTGGTCGCCACGGCGATGTCGGCGATGGTCGCGTCTTCGGTTTCGCCGGAGCGATGCGAGAGGACGGCGGTGTAGCCGTTGAACTGCGCGAGCTGCACGGCGTCGAGCGTCTCGGTGAGCGAACCGATCTGGTTCACTTTGACGAGAATCGAATTCGCGGTGCCGGTATCAATGCCTTTTTGGAGGAACTTCACGTTGGTCACAAACAAATCGTCGCCGACGAGCTGAACCTTGTTGCCGATCTTGTCGGTGAGCATCTTCCAATGCTTCCAATCGCCTTCGGCGCAGCCGTCTTCGATGGAGACGATGGGATACTTCGCGACGAGCTTGGCGTAGAAATTCACCAGCTCTTCGCCGGTGATGGTTTTGCCGGTGGATTTCTTGAAGGTGTAAGTGCCGTCGTGGTTGTAAAAT
>JANOBC010000270.1:0-7891 GCA_031411455.1 Limisphaerales bacterium | reverse complement strand
TTGCAGCCGCAGTTTGAGCGCGGGCAGGTGGAAAAAATTTATCTCGTCCGCGTGAACGGCCAGCCGGCGGAAAATAAATTTAATTGTGCCGCGCCGATCGCCGCCGAATCTGGCCTGCTCGGTTCCCGCGTCGTGGATTTGGAAAACGGTCTGGCTGCGCGCACGGAATTTTCCGCGCTAAAAAAATTTTCTGATGGCACGACCTTGCTCGAAGCGCGGCCGCTGACGGGCCGCACGAATCAAATCCGCATCCACTGCGCGCACCTCGGTTTCCCCGTCGTGGGCGACCCGGCGTATCGCGCTGATGGAAAACTCGGCGAGGTTCAAACATTGCGCGTGGATGATCCGCCGCTGTGCCTACACGCTTGGAAAATTTCCTTTGCTCATCCGCAAACGAAGCTGCGCATGAATTTCACCGCCCCGCCACCGACGTGGGCGGACGGCAACCAATGAGGCGTTGATTTTTTCGATAGTTTCTTCAAGCTGCGGGCGTGAAAAGTTTTTTATTTTTGACCTTGTGGGTTTTGTTTGCCGGAATCCTACCCAGCACCAGTCTCGCAGAAATTTTCCCAGCGCAGGAAATGTTACCCGGCGTATTTGTTCACGAAGAGACGCGCACGAATCCGCCCACGCATTTCTTCGTCGCCGTGGTGGATTTGAAAAATCCCCGGCTACACCTGCGCGTTGCGCCCGGCGGCCCCGACCCCGACGGCGACGGCAAATGGCAGACCACGCTGATGGAGCCGACGAAAATCGCCGAGCGGGAAAAATTTGACCTCGTGGTGAACGGAGATTTCTTCATCGCGCGCGGCGTCAATGACGGCGAGGGAACCAACTCCGCCTATCGCGCGCATCAGTGGGCGCTCGCTGAAGGCCCGGCGATGACGGACGGTCTGACTTGGTCCACGTGCCCCAACGCGCGCCCGTGCCTCGTCGTCCATACAAATGGTGCGGTGACGTTTAAAACTTTGACGCAACCAGCGGCTGATGTTTGGGAAGTCATCGGCGGCAATACGATGCTGGTCCAAGGTGGAAAAATCATTCCGCACAAAAGTAAAGTGCGCCATCCGCGCACCGTCGTCGGCCTCGATGCAGCGCACACCACGCTAACGTTGCTGCTCGTGGATGGCCGCAAGCCCGGCGTGGCCGTGGGCATGAGCTACGATGAACTCGCGGCGGAGATGCTGCGGCTCGGTTGCACGGAAGCGTTGAACCTCGACGGCGGCGGCAGTTCCGTAATGGCCGTGCGCGCCGATGGTAAAATGAAAATTCTCAACAAGCCCACCGACGGACGCGAACGCGCCGTGGTGAACGCGCTCGGCATTTCCATCGAGAAAAATTAGAAGTGGAGCGCGGGCTTCAGCCCGCTTCACCATTCATTTTGAAACAGCGCGAATAATTGGCCTGCTTGAATTTGGTGAATTGAAGCGGCGTGAACGCCGCGCCCCGTCGCGCTTCGGATGGCGCTGCCGAATTTCAAATAATAAAAACATGATTAGTCAGGAAACCATTTCCAACGCGCTCGCCGAAGTGCGGGCAATCTACTCGGAACTGACAAAGCGCCCCATCCAACGCAACTGCATCGCGCGGACGGAGTGCTGCCAGTTCCATCTCACCGGCCTGACGCCGCACCTCACGAAAGGCGAGGCGCTGCTCGCGGCGAAAGCCTTGCGCGGAACCGGGCGCAAAGAATTGCCGACCACGGACGACGGCGCGTGTCCGATGCTCAAGCGCGAGAATGGCAAGTGCATGATCTACGCCGACCGACCGTTTGGCTGCCGCACGCATTTTTGCGATGCGGCGGGCGGGCCGTATGCGCGGAAGGAGGTCATTGATCTCATCCGGCGGTTGGAAGATTTGGACGTGCGTTTGAAAGGCGATGGACCGAGAAAAATCACCGCTGCCGTGGCTGATGCGATGGATGAATTGCGCTGAAACAATTTACTCCGCTCGTTTCGCCCAGCGCAGTTTGGCGGGGGCGGAACGGGAATTGGAATTCCGTTCCTCCGCTGTCGGGCGCAGAACTTCATGGGAAATTTCAGAATAAATTCCCGACGCGAAACCGCTCGCAAACGCCTTTTTCACGCGCCGGTCTTCGCCGGAATGAAACGTCAAAATCGCTACGCGGCCACCGGGCTTCAGGCACGTCGGCAGATTCCGCAGCAAGGTTTCGAGCGCGGAAAATTCATCGTTCACCGCAATGCGGAGCGCTTGAAACACGCGGCGCACGGTCAGGTCGGAATCATCTTTCCCCAATCGCGGCACAGCGGCGCGAATGGCATCACCGAGTTCACGCGTGGTCGAAAATGATTTTCCCGCCAGCGCGGGCGCAAGCGTGGCGGCGTTTGGCTCGTCGGAAAAATCCGCGAACATAGCGGCGAGTGCGTCAGATTTTATTTTTTGCAAGAACGCGGCGGCGGGCTGGCCGCGCTGCGGATTCATCCGCATGTCCAGCGGGCCGTGATGCTTCACGGAAAAGCCACGCGCCGGGTCGTCAATCTGCATCGAGGAAACCCCGAGGTCGGCGAGAATTATATCAGCGCCGGAAATGTTTTGCGCCGCGAGCGCTTGCGGCAATCCGGCAAAATTACTGCGATGCGCGGTGAAAACTTCTTCGCCGAAACCCAGCGCACGCAAGCGCGCCTCGGTCTTTGGAAGTTGCAACGGGTCTTGATCCAATCCAAGTAATTTTCCGCCGGGCGAAATCTTTGCGAGAATTTCCTGCGCGTGACCGCCGTAGCCGAGCGTGCAATCCACCGCGAGGTCGCCGGGTTTGGGCGCGAGCACTTCCAAAATTTCCGCGACCATGATGGGTCGGTGTGTGCCGACGGGTGTTTTGCCGGACGCGATGACCTTGGCAATCGTCGCGGCATCCTGGCTGTGCTCCTTGTATTTCTCCTCAAAGCGGCGCGGATTTTTGCCGGAGTAGCGCACACGGCGTTTGTGCGGGGTGGCGGGATTTTCTTCGGACATGATGGAGATTCTGCGATGCTCGGCGCGTGAGTTCACGCAAAATTATCGTGGTCGGCGGCGGTGCAGCGGGATTCTTCGCGGCCATCGCGGCGGCGGAGGCGGGCGCGGACGTGACCATTCTCGAAAAAACTTCCCGCGTCTTGGAGAAAGTCCGCATCTCCGGCGGCGGCCGCTGCAACGTCACGCACGCGTGTTTCGAGCCGCGTGAATTTGCCACACGCTATCCACGCGGCGAACGCGCGCTGCTCTCACCGTTCTCAAAATTTTCCGCGCGCGACACCGTGGCGTGGTTCGAGGCACGCGGCGTCCAACTAAAGACCGAACGCGATGGGCGGATGTTCCCCACCACGGACTCATCGGAGACCATCGTGAATTGCCTTATGGATGCAGCGCAAAATGCGGGCGTGAAATTTCAGCTGAACTGCGCGGTGGAATCCGTGGCGAACATGGCGGATGGAAAATTTGAACTGACGCTTACCGGTGGTGAGAAAATTTCTTGCGACAAACTGCTGCTCGCCACCGGCGGTTGTCGCGCGGCAGCGGCGGGACAACTGGCGGCCACGCTCGGCCACACCATCGAGACGCCCGTGCCTTCGCTATTCACTTTCAAGATCACCGCCGCGTGGCTGCCGCCGCTCGCGGGCGTGTCGCTGGAGATGGCGGAAGTTTCCGTGCCGGTCGCGAAACTGCGCGAGCGCGGGCCGTTGCTCGTCACGCACTGGGGCTTGAGCGGGCCGGCTATTTTAAAAATGTCGGCGTGGGGTGCGCGGGCGTTGCATGATTTGAATTATCAATTTCCGCTGTTCGTGAACTGGTTGCCGGAATTCACCGCTGAAAAAATCATTTCCGAATTTCAAGCCCGGCGCGAAAACGCCGGGGCGAAATTACTCGTGAACGTCCCGCTGTTTCCGCTGACCACGCGGTTGTGGGAACAACTCGTCCTCACCGCCGGTCTCGCGCGCGAGACGCGCTGGGCGGCGCTCACGCGGGCGCAGATGCAGACGCTCGTGCAGCAACTCACGCGCACGGAATTTGCGGTGACTGGAAAAAGTTTGAACAAGGATGAGTTCGTGACGTGCGGCGGCGTGAAACTGTCCGAGGTGAATTTCAAGACGATGGAGAGTAAAGTTTGCCCCGGATTATTTTTTGCGGGCGAACTGCTGGACATTGACGGCATCACCGGCGGATTTAATTTTCAGGCGGCGTGGACTACTGGATTCATTGCGGGGAACGCGATGACGGTTGGCGGTTAAAGGTGGGATGACGGCTCTGGCCTCCTTCTCCCCTCGGAGGGGAAAAGGATTGAGGATGAGGGGTGGACGGAATGCGGTGATTGCAGATTTTTTGAATATCTCCCTCGCAAAGCCACCCCTCACCCCGACCCTCTCTCCTTGGAGGGAAGAGGGAGAAAAATGCCTACGCGATGGCAGCTTGAGTTTTCGGGCGCGGCGGAGTATTTCAAACCCGTGGGCAAGACCTACCTCTACGAGTGTCCGATGTGCCAATACCGCGCGAAAGTTTCCGGCGGAGCGGATGGCGGGCTGCATTGCGAGATCCAGACAGTGTCATGCCGCGAGTGCCGCGACCTCATGGATGTCTACACGAAGGTGCGACGCCGCGCGGGAGAAAAGGAATTGGTGAAATTTCCCGGCTTCTTCCGACCAGAAATTCCTCCCGCCTTCCTCCGCGATGGCAAACCGGCGCGGCTTGTCTGGAAAAAATTCGCGCTCGCCTGCCCGGTGAACGCGAAACATTTCGTCACGCCGTGGAATAATCCGGGCCGCTGCCCGCGTTGTGGCGTGTTCATGGAGCCGAACGGTTTTCCGTTCCGCATCTGGGATTGAAGGCTGTTTTTTTTCTTTACCCCCGCTCATGCGGGAGATTTTTTAGACAGAATTAACAAAATTTTCAGAATTTAATCCCGATAATCCTGTTAATGCTCCCTAAACCTTTACGTCCAGAGTTTTCTACTTCTGCTCCAACGAAACCGGTTTGTAGCCGCCCTTGGTTTTGAAGTAGGCGATTAGCGCGAGATAGCCCGCGAGCATGAAGAGCGGAAAGAACGCCATCTTGCCGAGCGCGCTGAACTGGCCGGTGACGGTGGCAGTCTTGAGGTCGGCTTTGTCCGTGTCGCTGGTGAGCGCGGCGGCTTTGTCGGGGTCAATGGCCTGATATTTTCCAAGGAGATAAGAACTTTCTTTTGTCACACTTTGATAAAGCGCGGGGTTGCTCGCGGATAATTTTTGCGTGGCGGAAGATTCCTGCAAGCCGCCGATGAAGGGGAAGCCTAAAATTCCCACGGCCAACATCCCGATACCGCCCATGGCGTTCAAGGTGAGCGCGCCGCCTTTCGGGCATTGCTCACTCGTCAGGCCGAGCATCGTTGGCCAGAAGAAAGTTTTGCCGACGGCGTAGAGCGTAGCAGCGGCGAAGATGACGCCCATCGTCGCGCCATTCGTGTGCGACAACGCGGTGAGGCCGATGGCAGCGAGCGCGGCGCACGTCGCGAGCAATCCGAGCGGCGAAAGTTTATGCACAATCGGTCCCGCGCAGAAACGAAGCACCATCATGATGGCGGAAGTATAAACGAGCACCCACGCCGGGTTGTGGCCGGCGGCTTGCATCGGTGCTTCCATGAGCGAACTGATCCAGCCGTCCGTGCCGATTTCCGTGGTGGCCAGCGGCATCATGATGAGGATGAGAAACGCGAGGATCAGTCGGCCAAAGGATTTCGTCACGACCCCAAAGCCAACCGCGATGATGGCGGTGAGAATCCAACTGACATTCTGCGACCAGCCAAAAACTTGTCCAAGTTGGAACACGACGAGGCCAAAGCCGACGAGTGCGCCAAAGAAACCGAGTTCACCGAGCATCGTCAGGTAACCGACGCCGGCCTGTTCGCGTTCGCTCTTCGGAAATTGCCGACCGATGAGGATGACAAAGAAGATGACCGCCGGGATCAGAATCAAGCCGAGCGCTAGGCGCCAGTCTTTGTTGTCCGCGAGCGCGATGGTGCAGAGTCCGCCGAGAACCAAGCCAGCCGGCCAGCCCGCGTGCAGCATGTTCAGCCATTTGACTTTTTCTTTGTTGAACATCGTGGCGACGACGGGATTGATGTAAGCCTCCACGCTGCCATTGCCGAGGCCGAGGATGATGCTGCCCCAGTAAAGCAACTGGTAGCCGTGTTTTTGCGCCGCCGCGAGCGCGGCTGGATCCGTCACGCCGTGGATGGCGCTGTAAGCCATGAACGCCATCGCCGTGTAGGCAAGATAACTGACGAAAGAAAAAACCATTGCCACTTTGTAACCGATGCGGTCAATGAAGAGGCTGAACAAAATGATGCTCACGCCGAACGGCCAGATGCCCGCGCCCTGGAGTTCGCCGACGGTGACTTTGTCGAGGCCGAAGTCCGTGGCGAACTGGCCGCCGCACAAAATCATGCGGCTGATGAACGCGTAGCTGGTGGTGATGAGGGCGATGAAGCAGCCCCAGAAAAGAACTTTGTCGGTTTTGTGATTCATGGAAAGCCGTCATGCTCTAAACACAAGCGCCAGAGGTCAACGGCAAATTTATATGACGCGTGACTGAAGCTGTGGTGGAAGTTGTCGCGCTGCGAAAAATTTTGCCAGCGAAGCTGGCACTTTGAGGTGCGAATATTTTCCGGCACGTGAATCATTCCGTCGCCTGGCGCTGCGCTCGGCGACGGGTCAGCTCGCAGCGCGAGCCAACCCACCACGCGGGTTTTCGCAGCGCGAAAACTGCTACCTAGTTAACGGCACTTTTTTCAATGCAGGATGCCGAAAGTCTGGTTTCATCCGGCCCCCTGCCCCGCTAACATCCGTCCATGCCCACGAGAAAACTTTTTGCCCAAAGCGCACTCATCTTGCTTTGCGCCGTTTGCACCACGCTGGCGAACACGGCGGGAAACATTTCCCCGCAACCGGCTTTGCCGAAAATTCCCGCGTCCGCCATCAGCCTCGCCGACTTCGGCCGCGGTGATGGAAAGACTTTGAACACAGTGGCGTTTGAGAAAGCTTTCGCCGCGCTCGCAGAACGCGGCGGCGGCAAACTCATCGTCCCCCCGGGCATCTGGCTGACGGGGCCGATTCAATTTCGCAGTCACACGGAACTTCAGGTGGAGCGCGGCGCGATTGTGAAATTTTCCGGCGACTGGAAACTGTATCCGCTCGCGGTGATTGATTTCAAAAATGGCGTGCAGGAAGTGGATTCCATTTCGCCCATTATGGGGCAGAACTTGGAAGATGTGGCCATTACGGGCGAAGGCATCATTGACGGCGGCGGCGATGCGTGGCGGCCATTGAAAAACGACAAGCTCTCCGACCGCGAATGGAAGGCGCTCGTCAAATCCGGCGGCGTGCTGGATGAAAAAGGCACGACGTGGTATCCCAGCCGCGAGGTGATGGCCGGTGGAAAAATTGTGGAAGCCTTGCGGAAACAAAACTCCGTCACGCTGGCAGACTACGAGTCGGGGCATCAGTTTCTGCGTCCGAAGATGCTACGGTTCATCAGCTGCAAACGTGTGTTGCTCGACAGCGTGACGTTCCAGAACCCGCCGAACTGGACGTTGAACCCGGTGCTGTGCGACGACGTTTCCATTCTCAACGTGCAAGTCCGCAATTCCCCCGACGCGCAGAACAGCGACGCGCTCGATCTGGAATCCTGCCGCCACGCCGTCATTCGCGGCTGCACGTTCGACGTGGGCGATGACGGCATCTGTCTCAAGTCCGGCAAAGACGCGCCCGGTCGTCGCATCGGTGTGCCGACCGAGGATGTGCTCGTGGAAAACTGCGTCGTCTATCACGCACACGGCGGCTTCACCATCGGTAGCGAGATGTCCGGCGGCGTAAAAAATGTGCGCGTGGAGAACTGCCTCTTCCTCGGCACGGACATTGGGCTG
>JANOBC010000269.1:0-2546 GCA_031411455.1 Limisphaerales bacterium | reverse complement strand
AAAAGCTTTGGCGTGGGTGAAAGAAAATTGCCCCGAAGGCAAAGACTATAATTCGCCCAAGACCAAACGTCCGCGCAAACAGCTCGACCGCGAATGGGAAACTTCCGTGAAAATGTCGCTCATCGCGCGTGACCTCATGGTCGGCAATCCCGCGCTGGCGAAAATGGGTTTTGGCGAAGAGGCCCAAGGTCATAACGCCATCGCGTCCGGTTTCCAAGGCCAGCGGCAATGGACGGATTACCAGCCTAACGGCGATTTTCTCGAAGCGATTTTGAACACGTCGTTCGATTGGAATGGCATCCGCGCGCCTTACATCGTCGCGACGGAAAACGATTGCCTCAACGGCGCTTCGATGCTGCTCGGTTATCTGCTCACGAACACCGCACAGATTTTTGCCGACGTGCGGACGTATTGGAGTCCCGAATCCGTGAAGCGCGTTTCCGGCCACACGCTCGACGGTTACGCGGCGAACGGCATTTTACATTTAATAAATTCTGGCCCGGCGACTTTGGACGGAACGGGACAACAAGAAATTGACGGCCAGCCCGCGATGAAACCATTCTGGGAAATTTCCAAAGCCGAGGCGCAGAAATGTCTCGCTGCGACGACGTGGCATCCGAGCATCACGGAATATTTTCCCGGCGGCGGCTGGAGCACACGGTTCCTCACGCGCGGCGGAATGCCCGTGACGATGTGCCGTTTGAATTTGGTGAAAGGCCTCGGCGCAGCACTGCAAATCGCCGAAGGCTACACCGTGGATTTGCCGGAAAAAGTCCACGACGCGCTCGACCAGCGCACAAACCCGACTTGGCCGACGACGTGGTTTGCGCCCACGCTCACCGGCCACGGCGCGTTCCGCGATGTGTATTCCGTGATGAACAACTGGGGCGCGAACCACGGCGCGATCAGCTACGGCCACATCGGCGCAGATTTAATTTCGCTCGCCGCGATGCTGCGCATCCCGGTTTACATGCACAACGTGGCGAACGATAAAATTTTCCGTCCGAGCGCGTGGGCTGCGTTCGGCACGCAATGTCTGGAAAGCTCCGACTATCGTGCTTGCCAGAATTTCGGTCCACTCTACGCTTGAAGTGTGTGGTGGTTGATTAAAAAAATTCTCAAGACGGCAATCGTTATCACCTTGCTGGTGTTGACGGTTGCCGTTTTTGCTTATTTCTATCCCGAAAAATTTCTCTGTGTGGACAGCGGGAAAAATGTTTCGGCGGAGGTCATTGTCGTTCTCGGCGGCGGCGTGGAGCGACCGGTGCGGGCGGCGGAGTTGTTCAAGGCGCACGCCGCGCCGCGCATCCTGATTTCCGGCGAGGGCGATGACGAAATCTACCGCCAAATCCTGATTGCCAACGGGGTTCCAGCCAAAGCGATTGAAGTCGAAAATAAATCCACCACCACGCAGGAGAACGCAGAGTTCAGCGCGAAAATTCTCGGCACGGAAAAAATCCACAGTGCCATCATCGTGACCTCGTGGTATCACGCGCGGCGCGCAGCGAAGACGTTTGAGCACTACGCGCCGGAAATGAAACTTTATTCGCGTCCGGCCTACTACGGTTTCGACAGCGCGGACTGGAAGAAGACCGGCGTGGGCAAGCGACTGCGGCTGGAGTTTGTGAAACTGCCGGCCTACTGGTTGCGTTACGGGGTGAATCCGTTTTGAACCCGGATTTTTTAACCGCTAATCCTCGCTAATCTGCGCTGATTCAAAAAACTCACGGCTGTTACAATGCCTTTTCGGGATCAGCGATGATGAGCGCAGATTAGCGGTTAAGCCGGCCTCGCCAAAAAATGTTTCACAAAAAACCGAACGGCGCTTGCTTCGCGACGGGCATCGGCGTTAAAGTTTTTCTGTCCTTCAAAAAAATCTCTTTTTTATGGCATCACATACTGGACGGCAAACATCAAACACCAGCAAGGTTCTTTGCGTCATCATGGGCGGCGGGCAGGGTTCGCGCCTGTTTCCACTCACGAAGGATCGCGCAAAACCCGCCGTGCCGCTCGCGGGCAAATACCGGCTCGTAGATATTCCCATCTCGAACTGCATCAATTCCGGCTTCCGCCGCATCTACGTTTTGACGCAATTCAATTCCACGTCGCTGCACGGGCATATCTCGCGCACTTACAAGTTTGACCATTTCTCCAGCGGCTTCGTGGAGATTCTCGCGGCGCAGCAGACGTTCACGAACACGTCGTGGTATGAAGGCACGGCGGACGCGGTGCGGAAAAATCTGATGCACTTCATGAACCACGACTTCGACCAACTCGTGATTCTTTCCGGCGACCAGTTGTATCGGATGAACTTCGAGGAAGTCGTCACGCAGCATCTCGTCACCGGCGCGGAAATCACCATCGCCACGATTCCCGTCGGACGCAGCGACGCAAAATCGCTCGGCATCATGGCGATTGACGGCGACAACCGCATCACGCGCTTCGTCGAGAAGCCGAAGGAGGACGCCGTGCTCGACA
This sequence comes from Limisphaerales bacterium, assembly GCA_031411455.1. Taxonomy (GTDB): domain Bacteria; phylum Verrucomicrobiota; class Verrucomicrobiia; order Limisphaerales; family UBA11358; genus UBA11358. Next base: position 68 of record JANOBC010000269.1, on the reverse strand, counting down.
CGCTCAAGCTCACGCCCGCGATGCAACAAAATCTGGCCGTGAAGCGCGAGGGCGATTCGTTCCTCGCC
>JANOBC010000268.1:0-8232 GCA_031411455.1 Limisphaerales bacterium | reverse complement strand
AGCACCAGCGCGGTGAAAATGCCAGCGAGCGCGGGCGCGGATAAAAAAGAATTTTTCATGCGGCGGTGCGGATGGCTTCCTGATGGATCAGTTCGGCACTGCGTTCGCCATCGCGGACGGCGAAGTTCGTGCCGCGATCTTCCGGGAACACCTGCGAGAAGTTCGCGAGAAACACGCCCGGCAACGGCGTTTGATAGGCGGGAATTTTCGCCTCGTAAGCCGTGTCCACGACGTGCTGGGCGGCGGGGAACCGGAAGATATGCTGTTCGGCCACCTGCGTCGCCGCGAAGTTGGGGAAAAGTTTGGGCAGATAACCAAACCAAAGCCGGGTCAGTTCCGCATCCGGCAGATTGTAGAGCGGGCTGTCCGGCGGCAAATACGCGCCGAGGTAATAGACGTTTTGCCCGCCGTAAAGCGTGCGCCCCACCAACCGCGAGTGGTTGATGAAAACCAGGAACGGCGCGTCCGGCTCGTTGATGTTCACCCAGTAATAATCGCCCAGGTTCTGGGGGCTGGTGAAGACCAGACAAACCGCGCCGAGATAACCGATGCTCCGCAGCGTGGCCGCATAATCGTTCAGCGATTGGTCGGCGGGCAATAGGCGGGCGAACGCCGGCGACGGCCCGGTGAAAAGACAAAAATCATAACCCATTTTTTCGCCGTTGATGACGACCGCGCGTTCGTCCGGCAATAATTTTTCCACGCTCGTGCCGGTCCGGATCTGCACGCCCCGACCGCGAAGTTCCGCTTCCAGCGCGCGGGTCACAACCTCGAAGCCGCCCTTAAAATAGCCCAACTGCTCCCGCCCATCGCGCCGCGAATTGGCGCGGCTATGAATGCGCGCCCAGAGCCAAGCCATCGAAACCGTGTCGCGTTGCGCGCCGAATTTCCCCTTGAGCAGTGGCCCCCAAATTGTTTCCACCGCCGAGGCGCCGACATATTTTCGCATCCACGCCATCGCCGTGACGGGCAGAAATTGCCGCCAGCTTTTGCAGCGCTGCAAATACAGGATGGAAAAACCCAGCCGCAGCCGCCCCAGAAAACTACAGGGCGAAAATTTCAGCACATCCAGCGGCCGGGAAAACGGAAACAAGCGACCATTGAGAAAGATCGCGTTGCTGGTCTCCGCCCAGAACAGCCGGTCCTGCACCCCCAGCTCCCCGGCCAGCCGCACGATGTGGTCGTCCGTGGTGAAGAGGTAGTGATAGGTTTTTTCCAGCGAGGTGCCGGCGATGGCAAAGCCCGCGGCCAGTCCGCCGAGTTCCGGTGCCTTTTCTACGATGGTGATCGCATAGTCGCCACGCTGGGCAAGCCGCCAGGCCGCGGTGAGACCGGTGAACCCGCCGCCGATAATGAGAATTTTTTTTGGCATCATTTGGTTTTGCGAAAGGCCAGCCAGCGATTCAAGTTGTATTGCACCAGCAGCACCCCGAACAACGTGGCGAACTTCGCGAGATAAATGTTCCAATCGAACTTGCCGATGAGGAGCGCCAGCAGCAGGGCCGCCGTAGCCCACCCGAGCAGCGCCACGCCGCAAAACGCCGCGAAGCGAGCCGCCAGACGGTCACGCGTGCCGAAGTTCAGCCACGCATTCAAGGTGAACGACACCACGATGCCGGTCGCATAACCCGCAGCATTGGCCAGCTGATAATGCTCCGCGCCGGCGCTTTGCACGACCAGCAGAAACACGCCGAAATCGAGCGCCGCGCCCGTGGCACCAATGACGCAATAGAGGAGAAACTGGCGTTTCGCCGCGAGAATTTTAAGAAGCGCAGCCATGTTGCCTCACGCGGTCACCGGTTTGCGCGCGATGACCACGGCGCTGACGCCCCAAGGAAAATTAAACCCCGCGAGCAAGAGCCGGTTTTCCAAACGCAGCAGCCCGATCAACAGCCGGTTGATGGGCGCGGCCACCGGCTTCAAATCGCCCGCTGGCGGTTTTGCCGATTTCCCGGCGAAAATTCTTTTAACCAGCCGCACCAGCGCCACGGGCAGGAACAGGAAAAAATTCCAGTAGCCCTGGCGAACCACCGCAAACCCCGCCGTTTCCAGCAGCCCAGCCAGTTCCGCCGCGCGGTAACGGTGGAAGTGATGATTGATGTCGTCATGACCGCTCCACAAAAATTGAAAGGCTGGCACGAACACGAGCACCGTGCCGCCGGGACGCAGCAGTTGGTGCCACGCCGCCAACGCGCGCGGCGCGTCCGCGAGATGCTCCAGCACGTCCGACGCCGTGATGACATCAAAGCTCTGCGTCGGAAACTCCGGGGCCTGCGCGTCCATCACCGAAACGTTGGCCAGGCCGCGTTCTCGACAACGCGACACCGCTTCCGAACTGATGTCAATGCCCGTGATCTGCGTGAAACCCTCGGCGCGCAATGATTCCATCAGCGGGCCGCCGGAGCAGCCGATTTCCAGAATGGCCGCCTGATGGTCGCGCGCCGTGCGGCCGACAAGGTCTTTCACCAGCGCGCGGCGGGTCACGAACCACCAATGCGCGGCTTCCACCTCGTGGTAAGTTTTCTCAAAACTTTTGTTCATGCGCGCGGCGCCTTGTCGCCGGAAACGGTCTGGCCCGGCAACCCCGCCGCATCGCGCAAAATCCAGAGCGGGCGGCCTTTCACTTCTTCGTAGATGCGCCCGATGTATTCGCCGAGAATGCCGAGGCAGATGAGCTGCACGCCGCCGAGGAACAAAACGGAAATCACAATCGTCGGAAATCCTGCCCCCGGCGCCAGGCCGAATTTGGCGAACTCCGCCGCAAAAATTTTCTGGGCCAGCGTGAACAGCACGCCGAAAAAAGCAAAGGCGGAAACCCACAAACCCAGATGCGTGGCCAGTCGCAACGGCGCGGCGGAAAAGGAGAACAGCCCGTCCATCGCGAGCTTGAAGGATTTTTTGAACGTGTATTGTGGCACGCCAGCGGCGCGTTCGTGACGGTCAAATTCCACCGAAGTCTGCCGGAAACCGCACCACGTCCGCAGGCCGCGCAGGTAACGGCTGCGTTCGGGCAGCGAGTTCATCACGGCCACGACTTTTTTATCGAGCAGACAGAAATCACCGGCATCGCGCGCCATCGGCAGCGGCGTCATTTTTTGGAGCAGGCGATAAAAACCCCACGCGAGAATGCGTTTCACCAGCGGGTCTCGACGCTGCTTGCGCGTGGCGAAAACGACTTCAAATCCCTCGCGCCACTTGGCGAGCAGGCGGGAAATTTCCTCCGGCGGGTCTTGCAAATCTGCGTCAATCACCACCGCACAGTCGCCGGTGGCGAAGTGCAAGCCAGCGCTGACGGCGGTCTGGTGGCCGAAATTTCTCGCGAAAGAAACCCCGCGCCAGCGCGCGTCCTGCTGGTTTTGCGTCTTGAGAATTTCCCACGTCCGGTCGCGCGAGCCGTCGTCCACACAGATGATTTCGTAGTCGGCATTCCACGCCGCCGCGACGGAGCCGAGCCGCGCAAAAAGTTTTGGCAGCACGGCTTCCTCGTTGAAGCACGGGATGATGATGGAGATTTTGGACATCACTTTTGGCGCGCCTGCCGGCGCAAATCCGCCCAGCGAAATATTTTTTGCATCAGCGCCCGGGGCAGGATGGCGCGGGCAAGGTCGAGGAATTTTTCTTTGCGATGGCGTGCGTAGTTGAACATTTTTTCCGGCGTTGCCAGCAGCTCGGCAGGCACGCCGAGTTGGGGCACCAGTTCGTTGCGAACAAAAATACAGTTGCCCGTGTGGCAGACGAGTTGATAACCCTTCTGCCGTCCGAGCTCCACCAAGGCGGTGAAGCTGGCTCCCTGACTAATGGGTGGATTGTGGCGGCTGATGACGCCGGGCGGGATGGTGCAGTTACATTCAATGATGACCACCTTGGGTTGGTAATGTTCCAAGGCGTTCCACACCTGCCAGTCGTAAGAATCAATGTCGATGGAGAGCAGATCAAAATCTTTCGGGATGGGCGTCGTCGCGAGCAAGTCGCCAAGTTTGCCTTCGCCCTCAAAGCCCACCAGCGCGCAAATTGTATGGAGCCGTTCGGGAAAAGTGGCCCGCGTCTTGAGTAGTTCCTGGTATCGGCCTCGGTCGGCCTCGATATAAACCCCCTGCCAGTTTTTATGCGCGAGCAGGTTGTAAGTGTTGCTCAACCATTTTCCATCACAGGCGCCGAACTCGACAAACCAGCCCTCGGCCCGATCGAGGCGTCGGAAAATTTCTTGGATGATTCCATCCTCGCCCGTCTGGCTGTATTTGTTGTCGCGGTAATCAAGCAGGTTCATGCGGTTTAGCTTCTTTGAATTTTATGCAATGGCTAGGCCGATGGTTGCAGGAACAGTTTTGGCGGACAATGCTTTATTTAGTCGCCAGCGGCCATATCGCCACTGCGGACAAACTGACTCACGCACGCAAAACTTTTTCATAAATCGCTTGGAACTGCCGCGCCACGTCCGGCCACGTCGCGGGTTGGGGCGACGGCGGCAGGCTGGGCGCAGCGGCGTAAAACTTTTTCAATGCGTCGGCGGTGGCGGAAACGGAATCAGTGACGGGACAAAATTGCGTGCCGACATCAAACGAACTGCGCGCCCACGGCAAATCGCTCAAGAGCAACGGACATTCGCAGGCGGCGGCCTCGAGGGCGGAGAGGCTCAAACTTTCCATGCTGCTCAAGAGCACGAAGCCGCGCGCGGCGCGATAAATCTTGGCCAACTCCACGCGGTCGCTCACGCCGCCCTCGTAGCGGATGAATTTTGGATTAGCCTTGGCGAGCGCGAAAAATTTTTGCGCGTAGCTGTCGTTTTCTGCGTAGGCCTTGCCGAGAATCCACACGGGCGTCTGCGCGGCGAGGGCGCCTTCAGCAAGTTCCAGCACGCGTTTGCGCTCGGTAATGGTGGCGGTGCAGACGAGCCATTCGCCGCGCGTCGTTTTCGGCGCCGCAAAAAATTCCGGCTCGACGCCGTTCGGCACGACAAAGGTTTTTGCCGATGACGCGCCAAATTTGTAGGCCATCAAATGTTTTTCCCACGCAGTGAGCGCAATAAGTGCATCCGCCTGACGATAACTTTCCCAGCCGAAGGCGTGGGCCATGGCGGGCGGGGCAAAATGTTCCACACCCCAGCGGAAGACGCGGCGGGCGCCGCGTTGCAGCGGTGTCTGCGAGCCTTGGGCGGTGAGGAGATTGGCGATGACTACCTTAATTTTTTTCTGCCGCGCAAATTGTATCTGCTCCACAGGCATGATGCCGACGTAGTGGATGAGGTCGCCGGTCTGATGTTCGTCCCACCAGCGGAGCGGTTCGACGGTGACACCAATCTCGGCGAGCGACGCCATGGTGCGCTGAATCTGGATGGCCTGTCCGCCGTGCGCGAGGGCAAAGGGAAGCGTGCAGTGGAACAGGATTTTCATCCGCGCAATGTGCCGCCCGCTGTGAAGCTGGGCAATCTGATTTTGCGCCCGGCTGAAGCCCGGAAAGCAGCGGGCAGCGACCAAGCATTGGAAAGCACAGGCCGCGTTCTGGAAAATGAAGGCAAACTAAAACAAAGGGCGGACAAAAAATTTGTCCGCCCTTTGTTTGAAGATGTTTCTGGAAAATTATTTCGCCGCGATGACCACCGCCGACTGCGCGAGGTTCAAGACCGTGTTCGGGAACATTCCCAACCAAAGAATGCCACCGATGCAGATCCATGCCGTCACCATCGCGGGCGCAGAGAGTTGAATGGGCGACGCGTCTTTCACTTCCTTGCTCCAGTAAATTACCTTGATGACGTTGAAGTAGTAGTAGAGCGAAATCACCACGCCCGCTAGCGCGATACCGACGAGCCAGTAGTAGCCGCTGTGGCCGGAAACTTTCGCGGCTTCGACAACGGATTTGAGCAGCAAAAATTTTCCAAAGAAACCCGCCAGCGGCGGAATGCCGGCGAGCGAAACCATCGAGAGCGTCATCGTCGCCGCCAGCAGCGGCGAGCGTTGGTGCAACCCAGCGAGGCCAGAAACGTCTTCCGTATTAAGGTGACGCAACACGAGCGCGATAACGAGGAAGCCCGCCAACGTCGTGAATAAATAGCCCGCGAGGTAGTAAAGGATGGCGGATTGGCCGGCAGCGTTCAGCGCCGCGATGCCGAGCAGCAAGTAACCCGCGTGGGCGATGCTGGAATAACCGAGCAGGCGCTTGATATTCCGCTGCGGCAGCGCGCAGAGGTTGCCGTAAAGAATCGTGATGGCGGAAATGACGATGAGCAATTTTTCCCAGTGCATTGCCACGCTCGGCACGGCGGTGAACAGCACGCGCAGCAATAGCACGATGCCCGCCGCCTTGGAGCCGACGGCGAGAAACGCGGTCGTCGGCGCGGGCGCGCCTTGATAAACATCCGGCGCCCAAATCTGAAACGGAAACGCGGCGATCTTGAAACCGAGACCGACCAGCACCAGCAGCACACCGAGCAAAAAGATTTTGCTCGTCTCAAACTGCGGCGCAACAGCGGCGAGCTTGGTGAAGTTCAATTCACCGGTCGTTCCCCAAATCAACGCGATGCCGAACACCATGAAGGACGAGGACAGCGCACCGAGAATGAGATACTTCACGCCCGCTTCAAGCGACGCGAGCTTGCTGCGCTGGAAACTGACGAGGACGTAAAACGTAATGGTGATGAGTTCGATGGAGACGAACAGCATCACGAAGTCGTTGGACGACGCGGCGAACAACATTCCCGCCAGCGCGAAAACGATGAGCGAGTAGTATTCCGCAATGCTGCCTTCAGCGAGTTTGTCGGAAAACTCTGCCGCGATGAACAGAACGAGAATCGCCGCGACGATGAAAAAGCGTTTGAAGAAGAGCGAGAGGCCATCGTTGATGAAGCCGTTGCTGAACGCCGTGCCGAAATTGCTGCAAGTGCCATCGCCGCTGAAACTCATGAGCAAAAGAAGGCCGAGAATACCAATGCCAAAGTAGCCAATGAAGCGGCGACGTTCGGCGGGGACGAAGAAGTCGGCCAGCATCAGCACGAGGCCGAGGCCGATCACCGAAATTTCCAGACCGATATAATTGAGGGAAGCGTTCATCAGTTGCGGACTCCTGAATTGTCAGCGGACACCACTTTGCAGGCCGGGCCGATTTTCGCAGCCGGGATCAGCGCCACGATTTTTTCCGCATCAGGATTGATTTTATCCGTCAGCAGCTTCGGCCAGAAGCCGAACACTAGCAGGCACACGAGCAGCAGCGCGTAAGGCAACTTGCGCCAGACGTGCGAGGCGTCGGTGATGGAATTCCATTTTTCCGGCAGCGGGCCGTGCAGGACGTTACGGATGGCGCGCGTCATATAAATGCCGCCGATGACCAGCGCGCCCCATAACGCAATGACAGTGATGGTCGGAAAAGCTTTCCAAGCACCGAAAAATACCGTGACTTCACCCACGAAATTGGCAAAGCCCGGCAACCCGCAACCCGCCATCGCCGCCATCACCAGCGCGGTGCCGATGAAAGGCAGCTTGCGGCAAAGTCCACCGAGTTCACTCATCTCCAAAGTGCCGGTCTGTTTGTAAATGTAGCCGCTCAACGCAAACGTCAGTGCCGCGAGGAAACCGTGCGCGACCATGATGAGCACTGCGCCGGTGATGCCGATGAGGTTCAGGCTCGCGAGGCCGAGGAAAATGAAACCCATGTGCGCCACGCTGGAATTACCGATGAGCAGGTTCAAATCTTTTTGGCGCATCGCGACCCAGCCGACATACAAAATGTTTCCGACGCAGAGCCATGCGATGAAGTTCGCCCAGCTTTGTGCGGCGTCCGGCAACATCGGCAGCGCGATGCGGATCAAACCGTAGAGGCCGAACTTTTTCAGCACGCCCGCGTGCAGCATAGCCGTCGGCGACGGCGCAACGCCGTAACCCAGCGGCGCCCACGAGTGAAACGGCCAGAGCGAAACCAGAATGCCAAAGCCGAACAGCAGCAGCGGGAAGATGAAATGCTGGGCGTTGTCCGAGAACGGATGCGTTTTGACGTGTTCGATGAGCTTCGGGATGTCGAATGTGTTCGCGCCAGATTGCAGATAGAGCGCGATCAGGCCGATGAGCGCGATGAGCGCGCCGATGCTCAAATACAGCGTGATTTGGAACGTCGCGTAGTTCTTCTTCTCGCCGCGACCCCAGACGCCAATCATGATGAAGGTCGGGATCAACGCGAATTCGTGGAAGATGAAAAAGAAGAACTATAGCAAGCACATCAGAGCAAAAATATATCGATTCTGGGTTT
>JANOBC010000267.1:0-9351 GCA_031411455.1 Limisphaerales bacterium | reverse complement strand
GCGACTGCTGGACATAAATTTTTAGTCTAATGTCCAAAGCCTAAAGTCTAAAGTCTAAAGTCACGCGCATTTGAATGACATTAGACTGAATTTTAATCTGCTCGCAACTTTCGCCTGGTTTCCGGTTTAATACTGCCGTGTCGAACTCAACGGAACCATCCGCGCGGACACCTTGGCTCCGCGTGGCGCTCATCGGGCGCAATCCCCGTTTCACCCTGATTCGCATCGTCGTGCTGGCGGTGACGTGCCTGATTACCTTCAAATTTATTCTCCTCCCCATCCGAGTGGATGGCATCTCAATGCTGCCAACGTATCACACCGGTCAGGTGAATTGCATCAACCGGCTCGCCTATCTCCGCCACGAACCGCAGCGCGGCGACATTATTTCCGTCCGCCTAGCCGGAAATAGCATCATGCTGATGAAGCGCGTCATCGGCTTGCCGGGCGAAACGGTTTCGTTTCTTCGAGGAAAAGTTTTCATCAATGGAAAATTACTGGATGAACCTTATGTGAGAAACCCGTGCGATTGGGAGGCCGGGCCGTTCCCGTGTGCGCTGAATGAATTTTACGTCGTGGGCGACAACCGTTCCATGCCGTTTGACCTGCACACGAAGGGCCGCGCGGAACGCGAGCGCATCGTGGGGAAATTATTTTTGTGAAAACTTTTTTTCGCCTCGTTTTGTTTGCGGCCTTGGTCGTGGCGGGCTTTTGGCTGTGGACGTTTTTCTTTCCCAGTGCGGAAAAAGTGGTTCGCAAACAAATGGCCAGCTTGGCGGAAGTTGCCAGCTTCACCGCCCAGGCAAGCAACCTCAGTCGCGCGTCCAAGGCGCTGGCTTTTATCGATTTTTTCAGCAACGACGCGCAAATCATCATGGATGTGCCCGGCTTGGGAACCCACTCATTCTCGGGGCGCGATGAAATTCGTGAGACGGGTAACGCGATTTTTGCCGGGCTGCCGGGGCTGAACACGACGTTCTTGGATACAACGGTTCGCATCGGTGCGGATAAAAAATCGGCGGAGGTGTCCTGCACCTTTCGCGGACGGGTGGGCAGCGACAAGGATTATGGCGTAGAAGAATTGCATTTTTTCTGGAAACAAATTGAGGGTGTCTGGCTGATCACCCGGGCAGAAACCGTGAAGACACTGAAGTGATTCCGCCGCAAATTCGCCAGCATCCCATCGCCTACCGTCAAACGATTGTGATTTTTATGGCGACTGTTAAAGTTTGGCTATGGAAGAGCTTTGCCCCATTCAGTGTCCGTTTTGCGGCGTGGAATTTGAAATCGTTGTGGATTCGACGATTGAGAGCCAACGCTTCACCACCGACTGCGAGAATTGTTGCCGACCTTTTGAAGTAACAGCGGAATTCAGCAATGGAGAATTGGTTTCGCTCGGCGTTGATTCAAATTGATTTCCAAACTGCTCTTTTCAAGCTCGAGCAGCCTAAAACTCGGCATTTTTGTAAGCCTTGCCAACTTCGCCTAAAAACGATGCTTATATTTGAAAATGAACGACTTACGAGAATTCCAACCACCAAAAAAGCACATAGCGCGTCGGCTGAACTTACAGTTTAAGTTCCTTTTCAAATAAAATAAATCAACTTAAAATGTTTTTATACGTCTTAATTTGAGCGACTTATAAAATATATCGAACATAAACCAACTGCTGGCACTGGCATTGCTAAAGTCTGGCAGATAGTTGTAATCTAACACTAACCAAACAATTAAAATGAAAAACACAATCAAACTCATCGCTGCCGTGGCTATCGCTGTCGTGGCTCTCACCCAAACCTCCAGTGCAGTTCCGATTTCCGGAACCATCGGCTTCAGCGGCACCGCCCAATTGGACGGCTCCTCCGTTGGCACTTCCACCCAAGTTCTTTCTTGGGGTCAGAACACGGTCGGCATCACCAGCGGCTCTTTTAACACCGTGGCTATTGGCTCCATCGTTTCCTTGATTTCTCCTTGGAGCTTTAATTCTGGCGCTCGCACCGGTTTCTGGAGCGTCGGCGGTTTCACGTTCGACCTCTCTGGTTCGAGCGTGTTTCAGAACGCTGGTGGCTTCCTCTCCATCAACCTCGTGGGCACTGTCTACGGCAATGGCTATGATGTGACCGCTCTCGCTGGCCGCGTGACCATTCAAGACCCCTCGGTTCAGAATGGCCGCACGTTCAACTACACCGAAAGCCTCTCGTTCAACTCCGTCCCGGACGGTGGCACGACGGCGCTGCTCCTCGGTTCGGCTATGTCCGGCCTGGCGCTCATCCGCCGCAAGCTCAAAGCCTAATCGGTTAACACATTCTCGCAACAAGGGCAGGACTTCGGTCCTGCCCTTGTTTTTTATTTTACTGCGACCGTATTTTTTTTTTGTCAGGCTTGGCTGGCCTCCGATTCGCCAATTGAATGAACATCGCCAACCTACTTGCCTATGTCAGTGCCGTGTTTGCCTTGGCAATGGCCATCGTCGTTCTGTGGAAAGAGCGACGTTCCGCCGCGCATCTGGCATTTGTGGCTGGGCTGATCTTTCTGGCCGCCGAAGCCATTTTTCTGGCACAGTCGTTAAAATCTTCAGCGCCTGAACCGTTCGTGTTCTGGCAAAAATGGCGCCTGATCGCCACTTCTTTCCTGCCCGCGACTTGGCTGATTTTCAGCCTTGCGTATGGACGCGGCAATTCCCGTGAGTTTCTGGAACGATGGAAATTCGGCATCCTGATTTTTCTAATCACCGGGCCGGCGTTCGCCATTTTCGGCGAACTATTCAATGGCCAGACCGGACTCAAACCAACTGTCCTAACCGCTGACCTAACCACGGAAGGTCGCGCGCTAAATCTACTCTTTCTCATCAGCCTAGTGCTCGTGATCATGAACCTCGAACGCACCTTTCGCGCCGCCGTAGGGACGATGCGCTGGCGGATCAAGTTCATGATTCTCGGCCTCGGCGTCCTGTTCATCGCTCGCATCTACACCAGCACAGAATTGCTGCTCTTCCACGCGGTTGATCCCGCCTATCAAACGTTGGACTGCGGCGCGCTGCTCGTCGCCTGCCTGCTGATTTTCCGCTCTCTCCAACGCGAAGGCCATTTTGAAATTAATGTCTATCCCTCGCACGCCGTCCTGCAAAATTCCCTCACCGTCATGCTCGCCGGCATTTACCTCGTCATTATCGGACTGCTCGCGAAAGTCGTCACCTGGCACAAGTCCAATCACCCGGACGAGACCTCCCAATTTCCCCTTACCGCTTTTCTAGTCCTCGCCGCGCTCGTGGCGCTCACCATCTTGCTGCTGTCCGACCGCGTCAAGCTGCACATCAGCCGTTTCGTCAGCCGCCATTTCCAACGTCCGATGTTTGATTACCGCACCGTCTGGCGCAAATTCACCGAAGCCACCGTCACCTGCGTCAGCCAAGGCGAACTCTGCCACGCGGCGGTGAAATCCGTCACCGACATCTTTCAAACTCTCTCCGTCACCATCTGGCTCGTGGACGATAAAAAAGAACGCCTGCTCTTTGCCGCCTCCACGTTTCTTTCTGAAGCCAAAGCCGCCGACCTCGTCCCGCAAAAAAACGAACTCGCCGCCGCCATCAGCCACCTCCAGAGAAATCACGAGCCGCTCGACATTGACGCCAGCACCGAAGACTGGGCCAAGGTTTTGCGCGATTGCCACCCCGAAGAATTTCACAAAGGCGGCCATCGCGTCGGCGTGCCGATCATTGTGGGCGATGAAATTTTGGGCGTGATGATTCTCGGCGACCGCGTCGGCGGTGCGCCGTTCACTTGGCAGGATTTTGATTTGCTCAAATGCATCAGCGACCAGATCGCCGCCGGCTTGCTGAATACCCGCCTCTCGCAAAAACTCGTCCAAGCGAAAGAACTCGAAGCTTTCCAAACCATGTCCGCGTTTTTCGTGCACGACATGAAGAACACCGCCAACACGCTCAACCTGATGTTGCAAAATCTTCCGGTGCATTTCGACAACCCCGAATTTCGCGCCGATGCGTTGCGCGGCGTCGGCAAAACCGTCGAGCGCATCAACCGCCTCATCGGCCGCCTCGGCTCCATCCGTAGCGAACTCCAGATCAAGCCCGTCGAGGCCGACTTGAATGCCGTCATCGCCAAAGCCCTCGAAGGCTGGGAAGAAGTCGCGGGCATCAACCTGAAAAAAGATTTCGCCGCCCTACCCCAGTTCCAATTCGACCCTGAACAAATTTTGAAAGTCGCCATCAATCTCATTTTCAACGCCCGCGAAGCCTGCACCCAGAACGGCTCCGTGCAGATCACCACCGCGCAGAAAAACGGACTCGCCATCTTCACCGTCACGGACAACGGCTGCGGGATGAGCCGGGAATTTTTAGAACGCCAGCTCTTCCGTGCTTTTCAGACCACCAAGAAAAACGGACTCGGCATCGGGATGTTTCAGAGCAAGATGATCATCGAAGCACACCAAGGTCGCATGGAAGTGGAAAGCGAACCCGGCCACGGCACCACTTTCCGCGTGATTCTGCCGCTCAAGAACAAATAGTCAACAGCCGCTCTGCCTGCGCTTTCGACAGCGGCGTCACGGAGAGGCGCGATTGTTTCACCAGTGGCATGGTGGAAAGAATTTTATCCGTCTTAATGGATTCCAGCGTCACGGTCCGCTTGAAAGTTTTATCCGGCGCGAGATCCACGCACGACCAGTCGCCTTCCTCCGCCGTGGCGTCGGGATAAAATTCCTTCACCACCTTCGCCAAGCCCACGACCTCTTTGCCGGTGACGCTGTGGTAGAAGAAAACCGCGTCGCCCTTTTTCATCGCGCGCAAATTGTTCCGCGCCTGAAAATTGCGGACGCCGGTCCACGCCGCCTTGCCGTCCTTGACGAACTGCGTCCACGAGTAGGCCGCCGGTTCCGATTTCACGAGCCAGTAATTCATGCGGAGAAATTAACCGCCAAGACGCCAAGACGCCAAGCGGGAAAAAATTAAATCCATGTTTCATTCGTGTTTCATCTGTGGCTAGAATGGCGAGTGACCTTTGCTGAAAATTTAATTTCAATCCGCGCCCGCATCACCGCCGCGTGCGCGCGGGCGGGGCGCGATGAAGCTTCCGTCACGCTCCTCGCCGTTTCCAAAACACATCCACCGGAAACCATCCGCACCGCCGTGGACGCCGGGCAAATCTTTTTCGGCGAAAATAAAATCCAGGAGGCGCGGGCCAAAATTCCATTGTCACCGAGCCGCGCGCGCTGGCAATTCATCGGCCACCTGCAATCGAACAAAGTGCGCGAGGCGGTGGAATTGTTTGAAATGATTCAAGGCGTGGACAGCTTCGCCATCGCCCAAGAAATTTCCAAACGCGCGGAGCAGACGGGCAAGACGATGCCGATTCTCCTCGAAGTGAACGTCGCGGGCGAGGCGAGCAAGTTCGGCTATCAGCCGGAAAAATTGCTGGCTGAGTTGGAAGAATTGAACGCGCTACCACGCCTCGAAGTTCACGGGCTGATGGCGATCCCGCCATTCACGCCGTTGGCGGAGAAGTCGCGTCCGTATTTTCAGCGGTTGCGCAAACTGAAAGTTACCTGCGAAAAAAATCTTGGCGTTCCCCTGCCCCAGTTGAGCATGGGCATGAGCGGTGATTTTGAAGTGGCCATCGAGGAGGGCGCAACCATCGTGCGCGTCGGCTCGGCGCTGTTCGGCGAGCGGCAGAAGATTGTCCGCGCGGCTGCGGACTAAATTAAATCGCGTTTCCGCCGATATGAATTAAATTGCAGCTATGACGGTGGACACATTCAAACGTGAAATTGCGGATGCGGTCAGAAATTATGACCGCTACGTTGTCTGCTTGCACAAGACGCCAGATGCCTGCAAAGAAGCACTCACCTCGCTCTTGGAAAAGGCCATCAAAGCCTACGAAAGCCGCGCTACCGGGATGCGCCACGGCATCGCCCTCGACAAGGAAGTCACCATCATCTTGAGCCAGAGCGACGAGGAAAAACCGTTGTGCGGAATCTATTTCAATCTCCACTCGCCTTACCGCAAAGACGCGTTGCCCAAGGTGCTTCAACCGCTGACGGAAAAATAAAATGGAACTCGTGGTGGGGCGAGCGTCCTCGCGAGCCGAAACGTCAGGTGGCAGCGGCTCGCCCCACCAGCTTTGAAATTATACACCACCCGATTTCCGTGATCTGCCACCGCTTCATCCTTTTTGTAATGCCAGTTGCGGGGCGCTCGTCGGCGTGAGTGGATTGACAGTGAACTCATCTTTCTCCAACCGCCGCAACCAACCAACGATGAGGTGCTGCACAGCGGTGAGGTTTAATTTTTCGTGCAGCGCTGGATACTTTTCCAAGTTCGCCTGCGCGAGCTTGAAGAGCGCGGCGGAGGGGCGCAGTCGGTTCTTTTGCAGATGCACGAACGCGCCCGCGAGTTGGATGAGTCCTTTGTAATAATCTCCGTTCGCTCCTTTGCGATCCGGCAGCCACAGGTCTTCAAGAATATCATGCGCCTCGTAAAATTTTTGCTCGTTGAACAGCGCGAAATAGCCAGCATAACGCGGGTCAACCCCATCAGCGGAAAAAGTTTTGGCGAGTTCGGCGATGCGTTCGTGTTTGTTCACGCGAAAATCTTACCGAGCGACGATGAAAACTAAAGCTCCGTCCGCAGCGGACGATAATGAGTGTAAGCACCGGGCGAAAGCCCGGCCAAGGTTGGGCAAGTTGCTTGGAAGCAGCGGCGCGGCTGGTTACCGCGTCGCTGTTTTTTATTTGGGCGAGGAATGTTTTGGCCGCTTGAAAATGTATTGATAGACGAAGTTGGTTCCCGTGGCATCCTTCGGGCGACAGGTATAGCTTACCAGTTCCCAGCCGCCCTTGCCGTAGCCATCCAGCACAGCCTTGCCTTTGGGATTGTCGGTGGTGCGAGTGCGATACTCCCATTTGTCAGCGGTGGTCGCGCAACCGACAATGAACAATGCGGCAGCCACCACAGCAAAATATTTGAAGGATATTTTCATGAAGTGCCGCCACACTGAACCGTCGCCGCACCGCGCACAAGAATAATCTCTCGCCCTGACTGAAATTGACTTTGCCGCACGGCAACGGCACTCTGATTTCATGTCAAAACCTGCATTGGGACGCGGCCTTGGCGCTCTTTTGAGCGGCAGCCCCCCGATCACAAATCCAGCTCCGATAGCCACGGCGACCGACGCCGCGCCGGCTCCCCTGCCCGATTCCCGCGACCGCGTGCAGCGCGTGCCGCTGAACAAAATCCGCGCGACCGCCATGCAGCCGCGTAAAGAATTTTCTGCCGACGCCCTCAAGGAACTCGCCGATTCCATCCGTGAACAAGGCATCGTCCAACCGCTCATCGTGCGCGAACGCGATGGTTTTTTTGAACTCATCGCCGGCGAACGTCGCTGGCGCGCGGCGCAGTTGCTCAATCTCGCCGATGTTCCGGTCATCACGCGCGAGGCGGATGACCGCTCCGTGCTGGAACTTGCGCTCATCGAAAATTTGCAGCGCGAAAATTTGAATGCGCTCGAAGAAGCGCTCGGCTACGCGCAGCTTGCCGAACAATTTCAACTCACGCAGGAACAGATCGCCACCAAAGTCGGCAAGAGCCGCGCGTCCGTGGCGAACGCCACGCGCCTGCTGAAACTTCCCGCACAGGTGCAGACGTTCATCCGCGAAGGCCGCCTGTCCGTCGGTCACGCGAAAGTCATTCTCGGTTTGGCCGATGGAGAAATTCAGTCGCTCGCCGCCGAGCGCGCCATCAAAGAAGGCTTGAATGTCCGGCAGACGGAAGGACTTGTTGCTAAACTGCAAACACGCGGTCACAAATCCCCCGGCGACTCCGCCAAGACCAAGGCCATCGTGCCGATTGATTCCAACATCGGACGGCTGGAAGGAAAATTGCGCGAGAAATTCGGCACCAAAGTTCATATCAAATACGCCCACGGTAAAGGTGCGGTGGAGATTTCCTTTTTCAGCGACGACGAATTGCAAGGCGTGTTGGAAACTCTCGGCATCAACGCGGATTAATTTTTTACCCTCAAGCTTTACTCGTTACTCGTCAAACCAAATGATTTTACCAGTTGTTAAATACGGTTCCCCCGTCCTCCGCCAAAAGGGCGTTAAGATTGAAGCCATCACACCCGAAATCAAACAGCTCATCGCCGACATGTTTGAGACAATGGAAGAGAACAACGGCGTCGGCCTCGCCGCGCAACAAGTCGGCGTGGCGAAGCAGCTCACCGTCATTGATGTCAGCGAAGTCACCGACCGTCCGTCGTGGGTGGAAGTTGGCGGCAAACCGGTGGACGTGAAAAAATTCATGCCGCTCGTGCTCATCAATCCGGAAGTCACCGGCTCCGGTGAAACGGTGAAAGGTAGTGAAGGCTGCCTGAGCTTTCCCGAAATTTACGCCGAGGTCGCTCGTCCGGAAACCGTGGATGTATCAGCGCTCGATATTAAGGGCAAAACGTTTTCATTCCGCTGCGGCGGCCTGCTTGCCCGCGCCGTGCAACACGAGACGGATCATTTGAACGGCCTACTCTTCATTGACCGTATGGAAAAGAAAGTGAAGCTGGAATTGCAGCCTGAACTCGATGACTTGCAGGCGCAGACCAAGGCCGCGTTGAAGAAGAAATAAGGCCGCGGTTTTCGCGTTGCAAAAACTACGTCGCCGAACCAAGTATCAGGCGACGGAATCTTTCGGGCGCTAAAATTTACCACGCCATCAATTGCCGCCGCGAGCGGACAACTTCGCAACACCCAGACCATCCGCACCTGACCAGCTTCCCAGCCGCGATTTCGTTAGCCCATCACAAACCCCGGCGAGTTGGAGGGTGAATACTTTACGCACCGAACTCTTTTTTCCGCTGCGGACGACGCACCAGATAATAAATCAACGCGCCAATCCAGTGAGTGAAAATAATGACCAGGATCCAGACAACCTTGTCATTGCCTGCACTCGGCTCTTTGGTCGCGCAATCCACCAGCATCCAGATCCAAAACACCACCAGTGCCAGGACAATCAACACGAGCGGAATGAAAATCAGGAACGGTAGTAACAACGCCGCAGTTGAAGCTTCAGTAATCATATATTTAATTTTTTGTTTATCTGGTCGTGGTAGAGACGACTTGCTCGTGCCACCGTGAGCAATAATCTGCCAACGTAACCCGGAACGGGTTCTAGTTATTCATTAAAAAATTTCACGCCGCCATCAAACCGCATTTCAAGAAAAGATGCATTGATAATTTTGGACTCAAAATGGAATCGCAGCGGAAGCACCACGGAACTGTGGCTCGGCAGCCTGGCGCGGATAGTTGCAAGGTGGGTGGGGCGAGCGTCCTCGCGAGCTGCGAACCTCGGGTGGA
>JANOBC010000266.1:0-6240 GCA_031411455.1 Limisphaerales bacterium | reverse complement strand
ATGCGTTTCATCCTCATTTTTCGCGCCATCACGTTCAACGAACACGACCCGGTCACGGCGGAATTTGTGCGCCAATTGCTCGGCATTGAAAAACAGACTCGCATCAACGCCTTTGCCAGTGCGTTGAAATTTCTTAATATGGACGGACAAAAAGCCGTCCTCCGCCACTTCATCAATTGCGGCAAACTCCGCCGCGAAGAAGCCGAACCACTTGCCAAGGCCATGGCCAAAGTAATCGGTCTACCCGAAGAAGAAATTTTTCCGAAGATTGAAGGCGCCGCCGGAACGTCGGGCGGCGGCTGGGATCACATCAAGCTACTCATCGCCAGCCGCGCGGCGCCGAACGATGTCACCGTCGCCATCCGCAACCGCCTCCATGCGAAATATGATTCCGAAGAGGTGAAACAAAGCTGGCTCGTCCTCGCTGAATCCGACCCGATGACTTTCGTGCGCGTCTTCTGCCTGCTGCCGTATTTGCCCGACGGCCAGACCGACCCGATTGCCCGTGCCATCCTTGAGTCCTACGCCACACGGCTCACGCATGAAAAATATGCGGTCATCTACGGCAAAGTCATCGGCGCACTAAAAAATCTTTTCAAGGTCAAGGCCGACAGCCCCGCGTTGGTGAATTTTATTTCCCTTGTAAAATGGGTTGATGCCGCCGCCGCCGACAAAATCGCTCGCGATGTAGGAATGCCCGCCGCGTAGTGGCACCGGGCTTCTAGCCTGTGTGATTAAGAATTAGAGCGCGGAGCAATGCTCCGCGCTCCATCTTCACTCGTTTGCAGTAACTTCAACCAACACTCCGCGCCACCATTCACCGCGCATACCACGCGCACAGTTTGACGATGTCATTTCGCTGGTGCAGCAGGCGCGTGCGCCATTTCAGATACGGCGTGAAGCTGTATTGATGATCCACCAGCGAAACCGCGCGCAACACATCCGCCTCACACAATTTCGTCCGACCATCACTCACCGCCAGCCAGCGCGCGAGCCAGATGATGATGGGATATAGGAGCGTTAGATTCCAAAAACCTTCAATGAGCGGTCGGTCGTAAAACGCCTTGCCGCAAAATTGCAAGCTCTGCACCTTCACACGGAAATACCGCGTCAGCAACGCTTCCATCGCCGGCGTCAGCGCGCCAAAATCTTTTTCGATGTCTGCGAATTTTACCGCCTTGAGTTCCGCGCGCAATTCCGGCGTGCGCCCAGTGGAACGCGCGAAGCGGAACGCCGCCGCCAGCATCTTCCAGCGGTGCGCGCTGCGGATGTCCGCCTCCGCCACCGTCGCCGCGCGCGCGTGTTCCAGCACCATCAGCCGCAGGAACAGCCGACCGAATGCGCTCGGCTCCGGCACCATTTCCGGAAGCGACGGCGCTTTGGCCGACGCGCTTTCCACGAGTGCCGCGAGAATTTCCTCCGCGCTCTCGCCCTCGATGCGGTCCAGGGCGCCGCGTTCCACCGCGCCGAGCCAGTGCAGGCCGCGCAATAATTTGATGCCGATAGAAACATTTTCCGCCGCGAGCGTTTGATCCAGATGGTGAACGAATCGTAAAAAATCCGGCCAGTCCAGCCCCGCCTCCGAGGCCACCGGCGGCGGGGGAATTTTTTCGCAGCCGTCCGGCAGAAAAAGTTTTGCCAGCTTCGCCGCTTCTGTCCCCTGCTCTACCAGCGGCTTTCCTTTGTTCTCCGCCGCCGAGGGACAACTGAAGCGCAGTCCCACCAGAAGCTTTTTTCCAGCCGGATGAATCACGAGCGGAAACAAACGGCACGCCAGCGGTTTTGCCGCCTCGCCGAATTTAGCGTGGATGCGGCAGCGCCCGTTCGCATCGAGAAAAACGCACGCACCGTCCGCGCGATGACCGAGGCGCACGGAGTTCAAGCCGGTCACGATCATCTTCGCTGGCTCTACTCCATCCGCTGCCGACCAGTTCTGTTGCTCAAGGCGTCGCCGGTCTTCTGGCAGCAGCGGAATCGCCATGCCGCCGCGACAGCAGTTCGAGCAGCCGTGGCAGTTCCAGTTTTGTCCTGAAGGCGTCACAATTTGGCTGGCAACTTTCATCTGTAAAATATTCTTGCCACGAAGATGGCAGCCGCCGCGTTTGAAAACAATCTTCCTCCCTCCAAACAAAAAGCCAGCCGTGACATGATTTGTTGGGGCGAGCGTCCTCGCCCCACCAGCCTTTTGAATTTTGGACACTACCGAAAACCAAACAGACTTGCGGATAAAAAAAACGGGCGGCGTCATTTGCAGACGCCGCCCGTGATGTTTTCAAATTTTAGTAACGGTCACGACCACCACCACCGCCACGGTCACCGCCGCCACCACCACGGAAATCGCGGCGCGGTCCACGGTCGCCGCCACCACCACCACCACTGCGCGGGGGACGGTCTTCTTTCGGGCGGGCGACATTGACGGTCAACGCGCGGTTGTCCATCTGCTGCCCGTTGAGCGCCTGAACCGCCCGTTCGGCTTCTTCGGCGGTGGACATGGTCACGAAGGCGAAACCGCGGGAGCGGCCGCTCATGCGATCCATCATGATGTTGGCTTCGACGACCGTGCCGTGCGCTGCGAAGGCGTCGTGCAAGTCATTTTCAGTGGTGTTGAAGGAAAGATTTCCTACAAACAGTTTATTGTTCATTTTTCGATTCGCTGTTCAAGCAACTTGCTTTTCGGACTGTTCCCGACTGCCGGGTTTCAAATCGTCACTGAACGACCGTTCACTTGAAGATTCACCATGTTCGGAAAGGATATGTTCTTTCACAGACGCGGCGATTCTAGCGAAAGTCATTTCGCCGTCAATCCCATTGTGCGACTCGTCAAAACCCACTAGCATCAGCCGATGCAAGCGGTTCTCGACTACCTGAAACAAAATCAAAAACGCTTCCTCGCGGAATTTTGCGCCTACCTGCGCTTCCCTAGCGTCTCCGCCCAATCGAAGCACAACGCCGACCTCCACGCCTGCGCCAACTGGCTCGCGGAACATTGCCGACACATCGGCCTCGCGACCAAAATCCACACCACCAAGCGCCACCCCATCGTCACCGCTACGACTCCGCTTGCCGCGTCGAAGCGCAGCGAAGGCGGGCGCGTGAAAGGCAAAGGCCGTAAACATTTCATGGTCTATGGCCACTACGATGTGCAGCCCGCCGAACCGTTTGACTTGTGGCAATCGCCGCCGTTCGAGCCACGCATCGTCGGGCGCAATCTTTTCGCGCGCGGCAGCACGGACAACAAAGGCCAAAACTTCGCGCACTTGAAAGCCGTCGAAGCCTATCTCAAAACCGGCACGCCCCTGCCCTGCGACCTGACCTTCGTGCTTGAAGGCGAAGAAGAAGTCGGCAGCGCCAGCCTTGACACGTTTCTCAAGACGCACAAAAAAGAACTCGCGTGCGACGCCGTGGTAATTTCCGACACGGGAATGCCCGCGCTGAATTGCCCCGCGCTCACCGTCGGCCTGCGCGGCATCATCGCGTTTGAGATCACCCTGCACGGCCCCGCGCGCGACTTGCACTCCGGCATCTTCGGCGGCTCCGTGGACAATCCCGCCATGGCGCTCGCGCAACTGCTCGCCAAAGTCCGCGACAAAAACGGCCGCATCACCATCCCCGGTTTTTACGACGGCATCATCCCGCTCACAAAATTTGAACGCGAACAGGCGAAGCGTTACCCGATGAAAGATGCGCAGTTGAAAAAAATGATCGGCGCACCCCAACTCTTCGGCGAACGCGGCTTCTCGCCAACGGAACAACGCAGCGCGCGCCCCACCTTCGAGATCAACGGTCTCACCAGCGGTTATCAAGGCGAAGGCAGCAAGACCATCGTGCCGTCCTGGGCGCGCGCGAAAATCACCTGCCGCCTCGTGCCCGGCCAGACGCCGGAACGCGTGCGCGCCGCCGTGCTCGGCTGGCTCAAGAAAAATTCCCCGCCGACCGTGCGTCTGGAGATTTCCGCCGGCCACGGCGCGGAAGCCTACCACGTTTCCCCGGAAGGCACGGAGGCCCAGGCCGCCTTGCGCGCCTTGAAACTTGCCTTTGGCCGCGACCCCATCGTCATGCGCGAAGGCGGTTCCATTCCCATCGTGAATCAGTTCAAGAAAATCCTCGGCGCGGATTCGTTGCTGCTCGGCATCGGTTTGCCGGATGACAACGCGCATTCACCGAATGAGAAATTCAACCTCGACTGCTTTGAAAAAGGCCAATTGATGAGCGCTCATCTCTGGCAGGAACTTGCACGGTGAAAACTGGAAGCCAGCGATCCCAGTAAGCCGTCACTTCACTGCAGAAACTTTCTTGGCGGAACGATTCTTGAACATCTGATCCGCCAGCACGCCGAACAACACCACCGCGCCCATCACGGCGAAGTTGAGCGAACTTGGAATGCCCAGCAGGTTCACGAGATTTTGCAGCACCAGCAGCAGCGCCGTGCCGATGACGATGCCCAGCACCGAGCCTTCGCCGCCGCGCAAGCTGCACCCGCCCAGCACTGCCGCTGCGATGCCATAGAGTTCGTAAAAATTTCCGTGATTCGACGGCCCGACGGAGTTCGTGTAGAACGCGATCATGATTCCCGAAATTCCCGTGAGCAATCCGGCGATGACGTAGGCACTAGCGATGACGAGCTGCGTGTTAATGCCGGAGAAACGCGCGGCCTGCTCGTTGCGCCCGACGGCCAGCAGATAACGCCCATAGATGGAACGGTGCAGCACAAACCACATCACGATGGACAGCACGATGAGTATGGCGAACGGCGCGGGCAGGCCGAAAATTTTTCCGCTCGCAAAATGGCGCAACGGCTCGATGCCTTCCGCGCCGGAAAAACCTTTCGTGCTGTCCCCCGCGATAAACCGAGCGATGCCGCGATACAGCAGCAGCCCGCAAAGCGTGACGATGAATGGCTGGAGTTTGCCGCGTGTGATGAGCGCGCCATGCGCCAGGCCGAGCAGACCGGAAATGCCCAGCACCACCAGCGTGGCCACCGGCCACGACCAATGCCATTCCGTCACGCCCATCGCCAGAATCACACCGGTCAACGCGCACATCGAGCCGACGGACAAATCAATGCCGCCGGTGATGATGACGAGGCCGAGGCCAAGGCTGAACACGCCGTAAAGCCCGATGAGGTTCGCCGTGTTCACCAGATTCACCTGCGAGAAGAAGGCATGATTCTTCAGGCCGGTGACGGTGCACAAAACTACGAGCAGGGTAAAAATTCCGATTTCTTTTTTCATTTCAAAAAATATTCAACCGCTAATCTTCGCTCATCTCCGCTAATCTAAAAGTTCTTTACCAGAGTTTTTATCAGCGCAGATTAGCGCGGATTAGCGGTTCAAAATCAATTCACCGCCGCCTTCGCCGCCGCAATAGTTTTGCCGACTGCGAGGTTCATCACGTTTTCCTCGTTGCAATCAGAGCGTTCCAAAATTCCAGTGATGCGGCCCTCGTGCATCACGGCCACGCGGTCGCTGACGTTGAGGACTTCCTCCATGTCGCTGCTGATCATCAGAATCACGCCGCCGCGATCGGCCAGCTCGCGCATGAGCCGGTAGATTTCCGCCTTCGCGCCGACATCAATGCCGCGCGTCGGCTCGTCGAGGATCATCACCTTGGGATTCATCGAGAGCCATTTGCCGAGGACGACTTTCTGCTGGTTGCCGCCGCTCAAGTTCAGCACCAGCGTCTCGCCGCCGGGCGTTTTGATTTTCAACGATGCGATCTGCTCATCCGTGACCTTGCGCTCGCGCTCCTGGCTGATGAGATTGAACGTGGAATACTTTTCAAGCGATGGCAGCGTGGTGTTCTCGCGCACAGTCATCGCGGTGATGAGGCCTTCGCCGCGACGGTCTTCCGGCACGAGATAAATGCCGTGGCCAATCGCATCGGCGGATGACTTGATGGAAATTTTTTCATCACCGATGGTGACTTCCGCACTGCCAGTGTCATCCAGTCCAACCATCGCCTTCACCATCTCGGAGCGCCCTGCCCCGACGAGTCCGGCAAATCCTAAAATCTCGCCGCGCGTAGCATCGAACTCCACTGTGCGCGTCGGATAACGGCTGGAACGCGCGTTGCGAACCTTGAAAAACCCCGGCGTCTTCGCGCCTGTCGAAGCCGTGTAGGAACTTTTGATTTCGCGCCCGACCATCAGGCTCACGATTTTATCATGGCAGATGTCAGCCTTCGGAAGTTCGCCAGCATTTTTGCCGTCGCGCAAAACTACGACACGGTCGGCGATATGTT
>JANOBC010000265.1:0-6357 GCA_031411455.1 Limisphaerales bacterium | reverse complement strand
GCATTCGCGGCACTTGAGCGCCTTCATGAACCCTTGATGCTTTTCACTCATAAATTTTCCGTAGCGGCGGCTCGGCAGAGCGCCGCAAATCTTTCTTTTTGTTCAGCGGCGGTCTGCCGACGCGCCGCTAGGATTTGATTTCGGGCAACAAAAAAGCCCCGACTCACAAGGAGAAGGGGCGACAAAATGGTTGTGCTCTTCTCATTTTTCCCAAGCTAATGATGCTTGAGCTGGAATTGGCACCTGTCACTGGAACTTAAATCCAATCGGTTGCCGTGGTGTCAGCGGGCCAGTCCCTCGACCACTCTTTATGAGTCCGTCAAATCAACGGATGCGGATAGATTGATGTTGAAGTTGAAAACTGTCAAACGGATTTTCCGGTCTGGGAAGGCGCGATCAGGTTTATGGAACAATGGGAAATTCGTGCCATTCGTCCGTGCCGTGCGCGAAGCTGCGGAGATAATTTTTCTGGCTGACCCATTCCGCGTGGCCATCGGCGAACGCGACGTTGCCGCCGGCGGCACCGTGATTGTCGCCGGGGTCGGGATAATCGCCATGTTTCAAGTTGGCATAATTCGGGTCGCTGGTCGGCGCGGCATCGTCCGCGTCATAGGTGATCCAGATGTCGGTGGGGCCGAGGCGTTCGCCTTGGTTAATCAGGGGGGATTGCTGCGTCTTGGCGGGGTAACTGGAAATGATATTTTCCGTTTTACGAATGCTCAACCCTTTGACGTAGAATGCAAGGTAGCCATTCAAAAATCCGGACACTTCATAGCTGTGTCCGTTAATCCCATTCTTGCCCACGGCGTTGTTGACCAAATCGGAAAAGTAATAGCCGTCGCTGATATGGGTGCGTTCGGCGTAGGAGTTCACGCCGGAGTCATTGGCGCTGGCGACATTGATGTATGGACTAATCAAAGCCGCCGTAATTACGCCGGTGTTGGTGCGGACATTGTTTTGCGTGGAAGGGCAAACGAATGTCCGTAAATTTTTAATGAGTGGGTAGAGCCAGTTCAAGTCATCGTCACCGGCATTTTCCACCCCGGTCAGGGCATGACGGCTGTCTTCATCCGCAAACATGATTGTGCCCAGCGCCATTTGTTTTTGGTTGTTCAGGCAACTGATGCGCTTGGCGCGTTCCTTGGCGCTGGCGAGTGCGGGCAGCAGCATCGCCGCGAGAATGGCGATGATGGCAATGACTACGAGCAGTTCAATGAGCGTGAAAGCTCGCGCCGATGCGGACGGAAATGTTTTTTTCATAAGCCTTGTTTGGCCGGTCGCTTCACCGGCTAACTCTGATTAACACAACGGCAGTTAAGCGCAAAGGATTTTTCACGCGCTGATTTTACAACCACGAAAGCCGCCCCAAGCGCAGGCTGAAAAAAGAATTCAAATTTATCAACGTCGCCGGGTTCGGGGCGGGTCACTTCAATTCAAAATCGTGTTGGCCCGTCACGTTGCCCGCGGTGATGAAGAGGCGGTAGGTGACGTTGGTTTCCAAGGCTTGCGAGTGCGTGCCTTTGATGGCGGGCTTCAGGCCACCGATGAACTGGCCGTAAAAAAAATCCCCGACCGGCACCGAGTTTGAGTCCGTCACGAGATGCCAGACGGCGAGCGTGCGCTGATTCGTCTGCCAGGCGGCGAGCGGCACGATCTTGATTTCCGTGAGCCGCAGCTTGCGGGCAAGGCCAAATTTCAGCGCCGGCAACTGGCCATCGCGATGCGGACGCGGACGCAGTTCGCGGTAGGTATGAAAAACTTTGACAATCTTAGGCTGGAACCAGTCCGTAAAATAGACGACATAAACTACCGCCAGCGCAGCGGCGAAAATGATGAGCAGCCAGTTTTTTTTGGTCATGTAGATTTGCGTTGCGCCGGGAAACGGCGGGTCAACTGCTCAATCCAGACGCGCCGGGTGGGTTGCCGGTTAAAGAATTTTTTCAGGCAGACGTTTGAGGCCGACAAGTTGGGTGGTTTTATTTGGGAAGCAGAACGGAGTGCTGAACTGTGCGCGACTATTTTTTCAAATCAAACTCCAGCCGCGACCGGGAGCCGGTCTGGACGTTTTCCATCACCAAGGTCTGCACCTGCCACTGACCGTTCACCTTCTTGATGTCTTTCGGGTAAAAATCCTTGAGCTTTTTCCCTTTCGCATCGTAGGCGTAGGCCTCCACGATGCCGAGCGATTCGGTGTCCACCCATGACACTACGCGCGAATAGCCGTTCGTGGAGGGATTTGGATTCGTGCTTTCCAAAACCGTGCAGGCGCAACTGCGGTGGATTTCCTTCTTCAAAACTTTTTGCGAAGGCCAGTGGAAAAATTCGAGGCCAAGGTCACACAGCCAGAAATCGGAATTGGCAAAAGACACGGCGGTTTGCGTGTTTAATAGCACCAGCCCGCAAAAGCCTTCATGCAGATAATAAGTGTTTGGCTGGTCAATGGTATGAGTAATGACAGCAACCGTGCAATTGCTCGAAGGCGGAAATGAATCTGCCGGAGTGCGATATTGGTTCGACCAACTTGCTACCGAGACGGTCGTCTGGTTGATAAAACTCAAATCTGACTTGGCACCCTTTGCGTCGCGAATCTTAAGAATACCTGTGTTCGTGAAGTTTTCGACTGGCCACTGTGACAGAATTTTCTGCGCCAACGCGCGCCCTTGAATTTCCGCGTCGGACAAAGCGTTCGTCGTTTGCGCCGACGCGCCAAGGGCAAAAAACAAAACCATCGCGGCAATCGCAAGTTGAGTCGCGGAGCGACAGCCGGAAATTAGCCAGCTACGAAGTGGCTGGAAAACCGTCCGCATAAAATTCCGTCCTGAAGGGACGGCGGAAAATGTCCGGCGTCCTTTCAGGACTTGAAAATCTTCGGGGACAAGCCACCAGCCACTTCGTAGCTGGCTAATTTCCGGCGTTCCTCTGGAACTAAAAACGGATGAAGGCAACGCGGAATTTTTCATTTCGGCGCGAGGGCCAGCTCGATGGCTTCAGAAATCTGCTTCACGAAATGCACCTTCAATTTCGCGCGGACTTCCGTTGGCACGTCCATCCAGTCAGGCTTGTTGCCTTCCGGCAGAATCACCTGCTTCACGCCAAAGCGCGAGGCGGCGATGACTTTTTCCTTGATGCCACCGACGCGCAGCACGCGACCGCGCAAACTGATTTCACCCGTCATCGCCGTGTCGGAACGCACACGCCGCTTCGTCAGCAGCGAGGCCAGCGCGGCGCAAATCGTCACGCCCGCGCTCGGCCCGTCCTTCGGTGTTGCACCGGCAGGAACGTGGATGTGAAAATCATGTTTGCCGTAATCATCCAAATCAAGTTCCAGCTTTTTGGCCTGCGAAGGCAGATAACTCACCGCCGTCTGCGCGCTTTCCTTCATCACGTCGCCGAGCGAGCCGGTCAGCAGCAGCCCGCCGCGCCCGCGCATCCGCGTGGCTTCGATGAACAGGATGTCGCCGCCCACCGGCGTCCACGCGAGGCCGGTGGCGATGCCGAATTCGGAAATTTTCTCCGCGCTCTCGGAAACGAATTTCGCGTGGCCGAGGTAGCCTTCCAAATCTTTTGAGTCGAGCTTGATTGCTTCCGCTGCGCCGTTTTTGGAAACGATCTTGCGCGTGGCCTTGCGGGCGAGCGCGGCGATCTCGCGTTCAAGCTGGCGCACACCGGCCTCGCGCGTGTATTCGCGGATGAGCAAACGCAGCGCGGCGTCGGAAAATTTCAAATCGCTCTTTGTCAGGCCGTGTTCCTGAATCTGGCGCGGCACGAGATAACGCTTGGCGATTTCTAGCTTCTCGGTCTCGGTGTAGCTTGGCAATTCGATGACTTCGAGCCGGTCGCGCAACGCGGGGTGAATCGGGTCGAGCCAGTTCGCCGTGGCGATGAAAAGCACGCGTGAGAGGTCGAACGGCAAATCAAGGTAGTGATCGGTGAACGTGCTGTTCTGCGCGGGGTCGAGCACTTCGAGCAACGCCGACGCCGGGTCGCCGCGAAAATCCGCGCCGATCTTGTCGAGTTCGTCTAGGAGGATGACCGGGTTGCGGCTCTCGACGCGGCGCAAAGTCTGAATGATACGTCCCGGCATCGCGCCGACGTAGGTGCGGCGGTGGCCGCGAATCTCCGCTTCGTCTCGCATTCCACCCAATGAAATCCTCGCGAATTTGCGACCAAGTGCATCGGCCACGCTTTTGCCGAGCGAGGTTTTGCCTACGCCGGGCGGGCCGACGAGGCAGAGGAGCGGGCCTTTGATTTCCTTGCGACGCTTGATGACGGCGATGAATTCCAGCAGGCGGTCTTTGACTTTCTCTAGGCCAAAATGCTGTTCGTTGAGAATTTTTTCCGCCGCCGTCAAGTCCAGTTTGTCCTCGGTGGATTTCTCCCAAGGCAGGTTCAGAATCCAGTCGAGGTAGTTGCGGCCGATGCCATATTCAGCGGCGGCGGGCGGCGTCTGCTGAAGGCGTTCGAGTTCCTGTTCGGCGGATTTGCGAATGTCAGCGGGTAAAATTACTTTCTCAACTTTTTCGCGGAGCGATTTCAACTCGGCGCTGTTAGCGTCGCCGTCGCCAAGTTCGCGTTGGATGGCGCGCATCTGTTCGCGGAGAAAAAAATCGCGCTGAGTTTTTGCGATGGAACTGACGACATCGCTCTGGATTTTGGAACTCAACGTCAGCACTTCCTGCTCGCGGTTGAGCATGGGTAGCAAGGATTGCAGGCGTTCGCGGACGGAAATCATCTCCAGCAATTTCTGCCGGTCGGGCAAGGGCAGATTCAGGTTCGCCGCGATCAAGTCCGCGAAGTGGCCGGGATGCTCGGTGTTGAGGGCGGCGATTTTCACCTGGTCGGTGAGCGCGTTGGACATCTTGGCAATTTCCTCAAACTGCTTGTGCGCGTTGCGGAGCATCGCTTGCAGTTCGATGGAGTCTTCGGTGTCGTCGCGGAGCAATTCGTAGTGGGCGCGCAGATACGGATTGGGCGGCGCAAAATTTTTCACACGGATGCGCCAGAGGCCTTCGACGAGGACGCGCGCGGTGCCATCGGGAAATTTCACCATCTTCGTCAGGCGCGAGACGCAGCCGATGGTGTGCAAATCAGCCGGCGCGGGTTCCGGCACGTCGGGATTTTTTTGCAGCACAGCGCCGAACAGACGGTCGCCGGCTACGAGGTCATCCACGAGCTTGAGGCTGGGGCCGGTCTCAACGAGGAGCGGCACGACGGCGCCGGGAAAAATCACGATGTCGGAAAGACCAAGCACCGGCAGCACTTCGGGCAGCGAACGGGAAGAAAACTTTGTCGGCACTTCCGATTTATCGGACGAGCCGAGGATGCTGACAAATTCAGTTTCGCCCGTTGGGTTCGTGGTCATGCCTTTAATTAGATGCCCGGTGCGTCGAAATGTTCACGCCCAAATTATTCCCCGTTGCTGATGGGAACTTTTTTTGACTTGGACGGCGACACTTTCGCCGGCGGCACGTCAATGCGGAGGAAGCCATTCACATAAATCGCCTTGGCCGCGCCGAGGTCGTAGCCGGGCGGCAGATCGAGGACGGTTTCAAACGGGCCGTAGGTGATTTCCATCACCAGAAAACTGCAGTTGGGCGCGCGGCAGCAATCGGGGCGGTTGCCGCTGATGCGCAGGCGGCTGCCGTCCACGACGATTTCTAGGCTGTCGCTCTTCATGCCGGCGAGTTCGACTTTCACCACGAGTCCGGTCTCGGTGGAATAGACATCGGTGTTTGGCGCCCAGCGGCCGGTGGTGGGTTCGCCCGCGCCGCCCATCGCGGCACTGCGATTGGTAAAGTGAATAGTGGAACTGACTTTGGTGACGGCCATGATGAAAATCTTTCGGTAAAATTTTAACGGTCAGTGCGCGGGCGGGTTTGGCTTTTTGGCTTCTGCTTCCGGTTCATGCGGGCAGCCGCAGCCGCAGCCGTGCTCATGTTTTTTCTGGCTCGAGCTGCGCCAGACAAAAAAGACCGCGACACCCAGGACGGCAACCAGCGGAAGAAGTTCCTGCCATTTCATGTCGCCAACATAGCCGCAATCGGGAATGGCGCAAATGGAATTTTCTTGGAATTCATCCTCATCCTCATTGTCATCCTCATCCTCGAATTTTGAGGATGAGGATGACAATGAGGATGAGGATGAAGCTACGCAACGAAAGGCTTTGAACTCCCACTCCCGCACCCTAAACTGGGAAAAATGTTCCGCTACACCCATCGCGTCACCTACGCCGAATGCACCGTTGGCAACCACATTTACTACGGGCGCTATCTGAACCTGCTCGAGGAAGCTCGGGGGGAATTTTTTCGCTCGCTCGGATTACCCTTCATAGACTTGCAGAATGCTGACGCGGTTTTC
>JANOBC010000264.1:0-4724 GCA_031411455.1 Limisphaerales bacterium | reverse complement strand
GTTGTTCAACTTGCAGACCGTCACCGCGCGCATCAAGGCGCGCACGGAGCATCTCAAAGGCGTGAAGATCGCCATCATGGGCTGCATCGTGAACGGCCCCGGCGAAATGGCGGATGCGGATTTCGGCTACGTCGGCGGCGCGCCGAACAAAATTAATCTCTACGTCGGCAAGACGCCCATCAAGTTTAACATCCCCGAAGCCGACGCGGTCGAACGACTCGTTGACCTCATCAAAGAACACAACAAGTGGGTTGAGCCAGAAGCCAAGGAAGCGACAACAGCGCATTAATTGTATGTTTCAGAGCTACGGCAGAACGTATTCGCAAGCGGTGGCTCAAGCCGCTCAAACGGATGCGAACGATGCCCAAGCCAGCGCCCGGGAGGCAAAAACGGAAGTTGAATTATTGCGGAATGATGTCGGACGGTTATCGCTAATCACCGAAGCTCTTTGGACATTGTTGAAGAAACAGCACGGTTATTCTGACGAAGATTTATCTGCGCTCGTGCAGGAGATTGATTTGCGGGATGGCCGGCTTGATGGCAAGACAGCCAAAGCATCGCCATCAGCATGCCCCAAATGCGGCCGGATCAATTCAAACAAATACTCAACTTGTATTTATTGTGGAAGCCCGATGCCCATGCAGTTGTTTGCAGTTTGAGCTGCCTGCTGGTCAAAATTTATGTCCCAAAAAATTGGCTTCGTCGGCGTCGGGCGTATGGGCGCGAACATGGCGCGGCGCTTGCAGGAAACCGGATTCACCATCGCTGCGGTCTTTGATGCCAATGCTGCCGCCGCTCAATCACTCGCGCAGGAACTCGGTTGCGTGGCGGCGGGTGAATTGAAAACCGTCACCGCGTTGTCCGATGTCATCATCACCGTCGTGAGCGATGACAAGGCGATGAAAAAGATTTTCACTGGCGGCTTGCTCACGCGTGCCAAGGGAAAAATTTTCATCAACTGCGCGACGCTCACGCCCGCTATTCACGTTTGGGTGGAACAGAAATGTTCAGCCAAGGGCGCTCTCTCGCTCGAAGCCTGCATGGCCTCCAGCATTCCGCAGGCGCGGCAAGGTTCGCTCTACCTCATGTGCGGTGGCAAGACGGAGACCTTTGAGCAGGTGAAACCCATTCTGGAAAAATTGAGCGCATCACTGCGCTACATCGGCGCTTCGGGAACGGCGGCGCAAGTAAAGGCGCTCGTCAACATGGTGATGAACGCCAACACCGCCGCGCTCGCCGAAGGACTTGGCCTCGGCGCATCGCTCGGTCTCGACCTTGTGATGTTGCGCGAAGTGTTTTCGCAGACCGGCGCGCGTTCCGGCGTGTTGCAGACCGATGGCGAGGATATGCAGAATCGCGACCACTCCTGCTTTTTTTCCGCCGCGCACGCGGCCAAAGACTCCGGCATCGCCCTCAAATTGGCTAAGGAGCAAAAATTAAATCTCCCGCTCGCCACCGCCACGAAGAAGCAATACGACCAGATGGTAAAACTTGGCCTCGGCGAGCTCGACAAATCTGGCATCGCCGAACTGACCTTCAAAGGGCGCAATCCAAGATGACGCGCTGTTACTGGGACCGCTGGCTTCTATCCGGCGCGTTAGGGTTTGTTGTTTGAAACTCGCCAACTGGAAGCCAGTGGTTCCAGTGCTCCACCACAATTTCATTCGCAACTTTCGCCCATTGATTTAACTTCGCCGCGTGTCGGAAAAGAATAACAACTCGGCCATCGCCGGCGGCTTACTGCTCACCACGATTTTGTGGGGCGGCAACAACGCGGGGACGAAATGGCTGGTCGGTTCGTGGCCGCCGGTGTTCACCGGTGGGACGCGCTTTCTTGTCGCCGGATTTATCCTGCTCGCGGTGCTGCGTTTTACGAATCTGCTCGGTCAGTTTGAGTCGCTCACGCGCAGTCAGTATCGTTCGCTCTGGCTGCGCGGTGGCTTGAGCCTCGCGGCTTACGTTGTGACTTTTTGCTGGGCGTTCAAGCTGACCGCCGCGTCGCACGTCGCGCTTTATCTGGGCGCATCGCCGGTGTGGGCGTTGTTGTGGGAGGAACGGCCGGGGCGCAACTGGGCGAGCGTGCGGCGTTACGGCGCGGCGTTGCTAGCGTTGTCCGGTGTGCTGGTGCTGTTCTGGCCGGCCTTGAAGACGGCAGACACAAATCTGACCGGCGAACTGCTGGGGCTGATCGCGAGTTTTCTCTGGGCGAATTTCAGCCACCAAAGCCGCATCCTCGCCGCGAAAATCAACGGCCTCGAAGTCGCCGCCAATTCGATGTGGATGGCGGGCGTGACGCTCCTGCCGGTCGTGCTGTATCAGGCGGCGCAGGGAATCAAGGTGGACGCGTCGCATCTCGGCGTGCAAACGTTCTGCATCCTGCTGGGCAGCGTTGTGCCGTATGCGTTCTGGAATACCGCGCTGCGCCACTGGCAGACGAGCCGCGTGCTGCTGTTTAACAATCTCATTCCGCTGACCACGACGCTCTGGGTGCATTTCACTTTGGGCGAGCCGATCACGCCGACGTTTTGCTTGGCGCTCTTGCTGATTGTCGCGGGTGTGTTGCTGGGCCAGATGGACTGGTCAAAGATTTTCAAAGTGCCGGAAAGTTTTTGATTTCAAATCATTCTCAGCGTCATGCTGATCCTCAAAAATTGAGGATGACGATGAGGACGAGAATGAGGATGATTAAAATTATGGATGTTAAAAACCTGAACGAAGTGCCGTCCTTCATCACCGTGGACGGTTCGGAAATCCGCGAACTGCTCGCGCATCGCAATTCCGCCATTCGCAACCAGAGCCTTGCCGAGGCGCGCATCCCCGTTGGCGGCGCGACGCTGGAACATTATCATCCGAAGTGCGAGGAGATTTATTTCATCATGCACGGCGCTGGCCGGATACGGATTGAAGGCGAATTGCGCGAGGTGAAAGTGGGCGACGCCATCGCCATCCCGCCTGGACTGAAGCACAAAATCTGGAACACCGGTGCCGAGGTGCTGCATCTGCTCTGCTGCTGCGCGCCATGCTACGAGCATGAAGACACCATCATCACTGAAAAATAAGCGCGCCGATCACTTCGCTTTCAACAACGCCGCCAGCAATCCCTCCGTCGTGTGTTCCTTCGCTTCAAGCGTCGGTTCCAATTTCAAGGCGCGGATGGCCTTGCTCGTCTCCGGGCCGATGGAGGCGAGTTTCAGTTGCGGAAATTTCTTCAGCAACTTCGGCAGATCAAACCGCGCGTGGAAATGTTCCACCGTCGAGCTGCTGGTGAACGTCACCCAGTCCGCGCCCGTTTCCGCCAGCTGGGCTGCTGCGCCGGTGCGGTCTTCCGTCTCGGCCACGGTGCGGTAGATGGCGATGTCGTCCACAATCGCGCCTTCTTCCATGAGCGCGTCGAACAACTCGTGGTTCGCTACCTCGGCGCGGAGTAGGCACATCTTGACGTTCTCGATGTTCTGAAACTTCTGAAACTCGGCCACGATTTTTTTGCCGACGTATTCCGCCGGCTGCAAATCCACTTGCAAGTGCAGCGCGCGCAACGCCGCCCCCGTTTTCGGCCCGACTGCGGCGATGCGGCAGCCGCCGAGGTCGCGCAAATCTTGGAACCGCTTGAAGAACATATCGAAGAACGCCGTGACGCCATTCGCGCTGGTGAACACAAGCCATTCGTAGGAATTGATTTCCATCAACGCATCCACGATGGCCATCTTTTCCAACGGCTCGGTGATTTTGATCGTCGGCACTTCGAGCACGTCCGCGCCGAGACGTTGAAGTTGTTCCGCAAATTTTCCCGCCTGACCAGTGCGGCGCGTGACGACGATTTTCTTTCCGAATAGCGGCAGGTTTTCAAACCAATTCAATTTTCCGCGCAACTTCACCACGTCGCCGATGATGGTGAGTGCGGGTGGGACAATTTTCTTTTCCGCGACGAGCTTGGCAATCGTCGCGAGTGTGCCGCTG
This sequence comes from Limisphaerales bacterium, assembly GCA_031411455.1. Taxonomy (GTDB): domain Bacteria; phylum Verrucomicrobiota; class Verrucomicrobiia; order Limisphaerales; family UBA11358; genus UBA11358. Next base: position 767 of record JANOBC010000264.1, on the reverse strand, counting down.
GCGGATTTTTGTTTGCCAAGCGTGCCGGATTGGATGACGGCGACGGGCGTTTCGGAAGCCATGCCTTTGGCGATGAGTGAGCGCGACCAGTCGGCGAGATTTTCTGCGCCCATCAGCACGACTTTTGTGCCGGGAATTTTGGCGATCTGTTCGTGGCGCAAGGCCGTTGCCGGATCCGCCGCGTCGCTGTGACCGGTGAAAACGGTGAAGCTGGAGCAATGGTCGCGATGGGTGAGGGGAATGCCTGCGTAGTTCGGCACGGCGGTGATGGACGAAACGCCCGGCACGATCTCGAAGGAAATTTTTTCCGCCGCGAGCGCCTCGGCTTCTTCACCGCCACGACCGAAGATAAACGGGTCGCCGCCCTTGAGCCGCACAACGATTTTTCCGGCGCGGGCGCGGGCGAGCATCAGTTCTGTGAGCTGTTCCTGCGAACAGCCGCCATCGCGCTTGTGGTTGCCGCGCGCAATGATTTCCGCCGAGGCGGGCGCGTGGCGGAGGAGTTCGGGATTCGCCAGCACATCGGCGATGACCACTTCCGCACCGCGCAAGACTTCCGCGCCGCGCAACGTGAGCAGCCCCGCGTCACCCGGCCCAGCGCCGACGAGATAAACTTTGCCTTTTGATTTCACAGGCGACGATTTTAGCGGAACGGCGGCGACGGGCAATGACAGACAAAATGAAAACGGCGAATGGCCGGCAAATTTCGGTGGCGACTTAATTTGAAAAGCTGGTGGGGCGAGCGTCCTCGCGAGTCGCGAACGTCA
>JANOBC010000263.1:0-1637 GCA_031411455.1 Limisphaerales bacterium | reverse complement strand
CAAGAAGCGGAGCGGCTCGACTGGAGCGATCCGTGGCTGCAATCGATCGATCTCGAGTACCACAACGTCTCGCTGGAAAACGGGCTCTACTACGAACTCGTGCGGACGAAACAGATGCGGCGGCTTGTGGAGGAAGACCAGATTCGCGAGGCCATCTTTCAGCCGCCGACCACGACGCGCGCCTTTTTCCGCGGGCGGGCGGTGGCGCGGTTTAATCGTGTGCTGGAGTCGATCCAGTGGGATGAAATCGTCTTCCGCGAAAACGAGGTGGAGCTGAGCGTGATGCTCGATCAACCGGCGCACGATGCGCGGCTGGATCGACTCAATGCGGCGATCCGCGAGGCGAAAAGCTTTGCGGAGTTGGGCAAGCGGATCGCGTAACGGCGAAAGCCCCTCAGTACTCGCAGTCGATCGTGATCTTCTCGCAACACTTGCACGTCACGATGATGCGGCGCACTTGGCCGGCTTCGTGGACGAGTTCGATCTCGGGTGCTTCGAGGCGTTCTGCTTCGGGCTCGACGTCGAGTTGTTTCCGCGTGGCGGCGAGGCTGGCGGCGCGAGCGGCGAAAAGAGGCTGAAATTCAGAACTGCGTGGCTCCGCATCCGAGGCGGTGGGCGACGGTATTCCGGGCCGGTTGGCGAGAAAATCCTGGAGCATCTATCTTAGTGTCGAACTCCGAGGCTGACCGTGATGCGCTCGTTGGAAGCCGAGTCTTTCGGGAGGTTGGGGATGGGCTTCGTGTCGGCGTAGCCGGTGACGCGTTCGATTTCTTTGGGATTCACAGCATACTTTACCAGCAAACGCCGGGCCGCATTCGCGCGGTCGGAGGTGAGTTCCCACAGGCCGTAATTTCCGCTCGCCGCGACGGGCACGGTGCCGGAGGCGGTGTGGCCGTCGATATAAACTTTCAGCGCGTTTTTCTCGATGAGCCACGCAAGGTTTTGCAGCACGAGGCTGCCCCATTCGGTGATGTCCGCCGTGCCTTTTTTGAAGATGGCGCGCTTGGTCCGGTCGTAGAGCGTGATCTTCAAACCGTCCGAAGTGACTTCCATGTCGATGGGCTTTTCCTCGTCGTCTTTTTGGATGTTGATCATCCGGTTCAGCTCGCTCGCGAGCGCGTTTAGGAAGGCGAGATTCGAGGCGGTAGTGGTGTCCACATCGTGGTCTTTCCCTTTCGTGCCGCCTTCGTTTTTATCCATGATCCCGATGGCGTTTTCCTTCACCGCATTGAAGGGCTGTTTGAAATACTTCGACGTGGCGATGAGGATTTTTTTGTCCTGCGAGCAGATCCACAAGACCATGAAAAGCGCCATCATCGCCGTGACGAAGTCCGCATACGCGACCTTCCACGCTCCTCCGTGATGGGCTTCGGCTTTCTTCTTCGCCATCTTATTTACCGGTGCCGAGCGACTTCACCATTTTCTCCAGCTCTTCCGCCCCGGGCTGCACGCAGTGATCCAGCGCGCGGCGCGCGATTTCCACGGCCATGAGCGGAGCCATGCCGGTGGCAAAGCTGCTCACGCCTTTCAGGATGCCGTTGTAGTATTGGAGTTCGATGGTGTTGTGGTGTTTGATGCGGGCGGTCAGCGGATTGACGAACCCATAAGCACCGAGGATGCCGAGGAACGTCCCCGTC
>JANOBC010000262.1:0-8384 GCA_031411455.1 Limisphaerales bacterium | reverse complement strand
AATTTCAGAACCTTGAAATCGGCCAAGGGACGCGGCAGCACGCGCTCATCGCGGGCAAGACGGGTTCCGGCAAATCTACTTTGTTCCACGTCATCATCACGAACCTCGCGCTGCGGTGCAGCCCGGAGCAGGTGGAATTTTATCTTGTGGATTTCAAGAAAGGCGTCGAGTTCAAATGCTACGGCACGCGCCGCCTGCCACACGCGCGCGTCGTGGCCATCGAGAGCGACCGTGAATTTGGCTTGAGCGTTTTGCAACGCGTGGATGATGAACTGCGTCGGCGCGGCGATCTGTTCCGCAAAGTCGGGGCACAGGATTTAGCGGGTTACAAGCGTTCCGGCGCGACCGAGCCGGTGCCACGCACACTGCTGCTGATTGACGAGTTCCAGGAATTTTTCACCGAAGAAGACCGCATCTCGCAAGGCGCGACGGTTTTACTTGATCGAATTGTTCGTCAAGGCCGCGCGTTTGGGATTCACGTTTTACTTGGCTCGCAAACGCTCGGCGGCGCTTACACGCTGGCGCGCGCGACGATTGGACAAATGGTCATTCGTATTGCGCTGCAATGCAATGAGGCCGACGCCTACCTCATCATGGATCAGGATAATCCCGCGCCGCGATTGCTCTCGCGTCCGGGCGAAGGCATTTACAACGACGCGGCGGGCGCGATTCAAGGCAATGCGCCGTTTCAAGCCGTGTGGCTCTCGGACAAAACGCGCGACAGTTTTCTGGCAAAAGTTCGTGAGCGCGCCGACCAAAGTGGTGACAAGTATCCCGGCCCGATTGTGTTTGAAGGCAACGCTCCGGCGGATGTGCGGGAAAATCATTTGTTGAATAGCTGGCTGAAATCAACGTCTCTGGCTGTAGCCACCCCTCACCCTAGCCCTCTCCCCTCGGAGGGGCGAGGGAACCAGATTTCGGCGGAGCCGCGCATCTGGCTCGGCGCACCGAACTCCATCAAAGGCCCGACCGAAGCGGTTTTCAGACGGCAGAGCGGGAGCAACCTGCTCGTCGTCGGGCAGAGCGAGGAACGCACGGCGACGATTCTCTCCGTCGCGCTCGTCGCGTTGGCGGCGCAATTTCCCAAGCCGGACGCGCGTTTCATCGTGCTCGACGGAACGCCGCCAGGATTTCCGCAGCGCGAATTTTTACAGCGCGTCATCCAGTCCGTGCCGCACGAAACGGTTCAGGCGAACAACGCCAATCTCGCGGAAGTCATGGCCGGTCTGGCGGCGGAATTAAAATCGCGCGCGGAAAATGAATCGTCCGCGCCGGAAATTTTCGTGCTGATTCAAGGCTTGCAGAATTTCAAGAAGCTGCGGCAGGAAGATGAGTTCAGTTTTTCCAGCAGCAGCGGCGATGCGCCGACTCCCGCCGCCACGTTGTTGAGCCTCATCACCGAAGGCCCGGCGCGCGGCATCCACGTCATCGTCACCTGCGACACTTACAACAACGTCACGCGCCAGCTTGGACGCAAGGCGCTGGCGGAATTTGAAATGCGCGTGCTGTTCCAGATGAGCGCCGCCGATTCCGCGAGCCTGATTGACGCGCCGAACGCCGCCTCGCTCGGCCTGAACCGCGCCGTGCTGTTCAATGAACGCGAGGCCAGCCTAGAAACATTCCGCCCCTACTCGCCGCCCGGCCAGGACTGGCTGGAAGACGCCGCGATGATGCTCGCGGCAAAATAATTTCATCAGGTCATAGCGAGCGCATTAAGGCCGACCGCGGCCTCATCGCGCTGCGCTACGGCCCGCTGATCTACACCGTCGAGACCACCGACCAGCCGAGGCTTGATCTCGCGCCGGATTTGAAATCGCTCACGACCGAATGGCGCGGCGATTTGCTCGGCGGCGTGCTGACCATCAAGGGCAAATGGAGCGACAGCAGTCCGCTGCTGACGATTCCGAATTACGCGCGGCAAAATCGCGGTGCCGCCACCACCGCGCTGTGGTTGAGGGAGCAGCGGAGCGCGCCCGGCGCGGACGCGCTCCGGACTTTTTGTGGCGCAGCCAAGGATTGCCATCGCCCAGATTTTTTCCCAAGATTTTCCGCACAGAAAAAACAAAAACTGTTATGAATAAAATTATCGGCGTCATCCTGCTGGTTGTCGGCGTGTTCCTGCTGATTCGCGGGCACGACCTCTCCCAGTCGGTTAATTCACAGTTCAAAAATATTTTCACCGGTTCGCCCACGGACAAGGTGATGTATTACTACATCGGCGGCGTCGTTTGCTGCGCGGTGGGATTGGGGCAGTTCTTCCGTTCGGGGAAAAAATAATCCGGCGGGATTCTGCGCCGCAGTTTCACTGGTGGTTTAGAACACGCCAAAAATCCGGCCGAGCAGGCGCAGCGTGCCAAAGGTCATGGCGGACAGTAATTGGCGCACGGGCGGAATTTGTAGAACGAGAATGACGCCGATGAAACCAAACTGGGCAAACCTCATGTAGGCTTCCCACGTCATGCCGGTGAGGACGCGCAACACATGGGAGCCATCGAGCGGCGGAATGGGGATGAGGTTGAAGAAACACAGCAGCAGACTCAAAATCGCGGCGCGCACGCACAGCTCGGCCATGGCTTCGGAATGGAAAAACAAACCCGCCCGCGCCAGCGCAACGAGACCGACGGCTAAAATTAAATTCATCGCCGGTCCGGCCATGGTCACGAGGATGTCGTCGAAATTTTTATTCCGCAGGTTGTGGTGGTTGACGGGCACCGGCTTCGCCCAACCAACCATGAACTGACTCACGCCCGACGGCAGAAAAATCATCAGCAGCGGCAGCAGCACTGTGCCAATCGGGTCAATGTGGACAAGGGGATTCAGCGAGACGCGGCCGAGAGATTTGGCGGTGTCATCGCCGCATTTCATGGCGGTCCAAGCGTGACCAAACTCGTGAAATGTGAGTAGCGCGACGAGCAGCAAATACTGCATGAGGCCGGCGGCAAGTTGATGCGAATCCATCGGCGGAGAATAATTTGTCCACCTCCGCGAGTCGAGGCTGCCCTAGTTTTTCTTGACGCGGTAATAGCGCTGGCTGTTGGTCGCGTGCGTGTCCGTGATGGGGAATGGCGTGTTGGTGAGCGTGAGGGTGTAGAGCGTGGCCCAGTTGGTCGCGGCCAGATTGGTCAGCGTCTGCACGTCATAGCTGCCGTTGACCGTGCCGTTGATGTTGAAGGTGAATTGGCCGGGAGCATTCCGTTGCGGCTGCGACATCACGGGTGTGCCGTTCTGATAGACGATGAGGTTTAAGACGGCGTTCGTCGGCGGGAGGCTGACGAGGTGCGGCTGGAAATAATCCACGAGGCCGGCCGTGTCTAAACCATTTTCCCCGCCTTGGCTGAAATTCACGCCCCACACTCCCGACGCTACGCCGAGCGAATAATTTCCTGAACCGTCCGTGTTTGCATTCTGTGAGGAATAGTTCTTGCCGGCAATGAACGCGCCGGCATACATCACCACGCCGGAAACGACGTTGCCAAGATTGTCATGCACTTGGCCGGAAATGTGCGCGGTGACGGGCAGGGCGACAAAGTTTTGCAGAATCGCCTGACCGGGGGCGATGTTGGCGTTGTCTGGACTGTTGATAATGTAGCTGGCGAGAATCGGATTGTCGGAATCGTTGGCTTGGCAACTCCATTCTGAACTCACGCCGCCCAAGGCCACGACGGCGAAGTAGCCGTTGGGATCGCTGTAACTATTGGCGCTGTATAAATTGTTGCTGCCATCGCCAACGTCAATGCGGATGTTTGGGAACGGCACGTTGAAGCTGTCGGTGATGCGCCCGTAAAACAGCGCCGTTCCTTGGTAAACGGCGATGCTGGCGTTGGTCACGTTGCCGGACGAGGTGCTGACCTGCAATTTTTGGTGCAAGATGACAAATGCCCGGCGCGCGAGGCGTTCCTTGATGGGCTGGATTTTCCAGAAATTGTTGGGCGCGACGGCGGCGGAATAATTTCCATTCGTGTCGGTGAGGGCAATGGCGAACAGGTTGCCGGATCCCAATTCCACCATCAGTCCGCCGACGCCATTGCTGTTCGCGGCATTAAATATTTTTCCGGTGATCGTCACCGTGCCGTTGCTCAAAGACAAATTATTGGTGGCCGAAACGCCGTTGGTCAATACGACCACCGGGGCGGCCGACAGATCGCAATAATAATTCGGAGCCACGGGAATGAGGTTATAGCTGCCCGGATTGACGTTGACGGAATAATGTCCGCTGCCGTCCGCCACCACGGCGGCGGCATAACCGTTTTGCGGCGCAACGGCCACGATGGCATACGGCACCGGGGTCACGCCATTACTGTAAACCGTGCCGCTGATGGATTGACTGGTCGCGGCATTGGTCACGGTGAATGCCGCCGTCACTGGCGTGAAATTTCCCGTGGGACTGACCAGCCGGAAAATACGTTTGCCCGTCAGATTTTCGAGCGTCAACGGCGGCGCAAAATTAAGGGTGGTCGTAATCGCGTTCGTAGCGGGGTTGCTGTCGAACGGGACACTGATGTTGGTAATGCCACCGATAATCATCGCGCCGCTCTCGGTGATGTTGAAGGCGTCCAGCATGAAATCGCCGCCATCAATTGCGCCATTGGTGTTGCCATCAATCCATTGTTGAACCGCGACCGTTTCGCCGTTACTCAGGCCACCGAAGTTCAACGTGACGACGCCGGGGTAGGTGTTGCTGATGACCGCCGGGCTGACCGTCAACGTTGCGGCCAGCGAACTGAAACCGCCCTGACCAGCCAGCAAATACGCCAAGAGCCGCAGCAAGCAGGAGATTTTTTGAAAGGGAATTTTCATTTTAATTTGAGTTGAGGTTTGCTTTCACCGACGAATTGACTCTAGCAAAAAATCATTTTGAGGAAAGCCATTATCTTGGTGCCGATCGCCTGACCGGGGCGAACATTTTCGCACCTGCCGAGTGGGTGCTCGGCGCTCCATCACCGCCCGAACGTCAATTCAACCGCAACCGGTAGAAGCGGAATTTGTTCGTGGTCGCCTGCGCATCCACGAATTGAAACACGCCGGGAACGCTATCCGTGACCGTGCCGAGCGTCGGCCAATTGGTGATGGTAAGCGCCAGATTCGTCGTCGTCAGCAAGGTGTAAGTGCTGCCGGGCGTATTGGTAAATTTCAGCGTATAGCTACCACCGGCGGCCTTGGTGCCGGACGGCGGCGGCATTGATTGGCTGGAGTGATAACCGATGACGTCGAGTGAGGTAATGTCGGCGTAGGAGAGGACGCCCTTTTTGCCGCTGCTGACACTGTAATCAAAACTGTCGGTGGCGCCGCCCGGTTTCCAATCCTGCACATCACCCGTAGCCGCATTAGTCCAAAACAGGCGCAGCGGCGTCACGCCATTGTCCACGGAGAAGTAGGAGTTAGTGGCATGGATGTCGAAACTGCGCCCACCGCTGTTCGTGAAGCGAAATAGGTCGTAGGGAATGAACACGCTCGATAAGTCGAAATAAACCCGTCCCATCACTTCGGTGATTTCGTGCAACGCCACGCCGATGAAATCATACTTGCCGGACACCGCGCGGTTCGTCGGGTCAAACGTGTAGGAAACATTTGTCCCAAATCCAATTGAACCATCGCGCGTGGAATCATTGGCCGACACCCCGCCGAGGGAAATGCCCAGCGCCTTGATATTAGCGCGCGGAAACCACCAGACATTGGTCGCGATGGGATCAACCGCCGGCAAACTGGCCACCGCACTGAAATCCGCCGCCGTGGTGCGAGCGTTGTTCAGCGCGTTTGTCAGCGTCGCGTAAGTTTTCGTGCCGGAAAAAACTGTCGAGCTTGCCCCCAGCCCGATGCCGCCCGCGAACGGCCCGACATTGCCCCAATACACCGTGATGTTGATGGTGATGTTGTTCGTGTAAAGGTTCTGAATGATTTGCACCGCCGCATTGAAGCCCGCCTGAATCTGCACGGAATTCGTCGCGCCAGTCACGCTCGCGTCATAGGTCGGGTTGACAATGAGCGCGCGCGCTGGCGTTGCCAGCCAGACGGCGAGCAAGATGGTCAAGGGGAATAATTTGCCATCAATAATTTTGTGCATGGTCAGCGTCCTTGGAACGCCCAAAAAACTAACACGTCATTTATTGATTGCAAGCGGGGCGGCATTATCAACGTGCGGACCATAGATTTTCTGCTCGCTTCCAACTGCAAATCTGCTTTCATATGCGGCCATGAAAAATTTTCGTTCATTCATCATCGTTGCCGCCTTGCTGGCGGTAGTTACCTCCGCGTCCGCGCAGTCCAAGATTGCCAGCGTGGACATGAAAAAGCTCTTTAACGGCTATTACAAAACCAAGATGGCGCAGACCGCCATGGACAAGGAAAAAGTTGACCTCCGCAAGGAACTCAAGGACATGGCCGACGGCCTCGAAAAAGCCCGCGCCGATTACAAACAGCTCTTGAGCCAGGCCAACGACCAAGCCATCACCAGCGACGAGCGCGAGAAACGCAAGGCGTCCGCCACGGAAAAAGCCAAGGACGTGAACGGTCGCCAAGTCGCCTTTGAACAATACCAGCGCCAGGCTGAAAGCCAGCTCAGCGACAAGAGCCAGCGCATCGTCGGCAACCTCGTCTTGGAAATCCAAAAGGTCGTCGCCGATAAAGCCAAGGCCGGCGGCTACACCCTCGTCGTCAACTCCGCCGCCAACGACGCCCTGATCTACACCGCTCCCGAAAGCGACATCACCGCCGCCGTCATCACCCAGCTTAACGTCGGCGCGCCGCTGGATTTCAACAAATCCGCCACCGGCCTGCTCAACGCCAAGACCAACGCTCCTTGAGTTTGCACCGCGACAACCGTTCTAAAAAAAATTCCCGCTTGCTACCACCGGTTTGAACCGGTATTGTTCGCCTCCTTTTTTAAGGGATTAAAGAAAAAATTTATGCGTCGTCCAAAAGGCATCAAAACGAAGAAAGCCGCTGCCAAGCGGTTCAAAATCACCGCCACCGGCAAAGTCCTGCGCGCCCGCGCCGGTCGCCGCCACTTGGCTCAAACCAAAAACGCCAAGCGCCTCCGCCGTCTCGGCAAAGCCGCTGTCTTGGACAAGACGGATATGTATCGCATCACCCAGAGCATGCCCTTCAGCCACCGCGGCTGATTCCATCAAAACTAAATTTTAACTATCTACCAAAATGCGCGTAACAAATTCCCCCGCTTCCCGCAAACGTCGTAAACGGATGATTACGGCGGCCAAAGGCTTCCGTCTCAAACGCGGAAAACTTTACCGCTACGCCTCCGATGCCGTTGACCATGGCCGTCAATACGCTTACCGCGATCGTCGCGTCAAAAAACGCACCTTCCGTTATCTCTGGCAAATCCGCATTAACGCCGCCGCCCGCGAAGCTGGTTTGACTTACAGCCGTTTCATGGAAGGTGTCAAAGCCGCGAAGATCGGTCTCGACCGCAAAGTGCTGGCCGACCTCGCCGCCACCGATGCCGCCGCGTTCACGGAAATCGTCAATGCCGCCAAGAAGGCGCTGAAAGCCAAGCCCGCCGCGACCCTCGCCAAGGTTAAGGCTTAAGCAAAATAAAATATTTCCAGCGGGCGACCAGCAATGGTCGCCCGTTTTTGTTTTAAGACAGAATTCACAAAATTAACCGAATTCAATTTCAAAAAAATTTTGTCCATTCTGTAAATTCTGTCAAAATCCTTTTGCTATGTCGTTCCTGAACGAAATCGAACCGCTCAAACAAACCGCGCTGGCTGAACTCAAAGCTGCGCCCGAACTCGCCTTGCTCGAACAGACCAAGGGCGCTTGGATCGGGCCGAACGGCAAGTTCACCGCGTTGATGAAACAGCTCGGCACGCTTTCCAAGGAAGAAAAGCCCGCCGCCGGCAAACTCATCAACGCCGCCAAGGTGGAACTCGAAGCCGCACTCGCTTCGCGCCGTGAAGAATTAGAGATGCGCGCCGCGCTGCCGAAAGAGCCGACGGACTTCACGCTGCCTGGACGCCGACGCGCGCTGGGCAAATTGCATCCGCTCACGCAGGTCACCGACGACATCGTCCGCGCGTTCCGCAAGATCGGCTTCGCCGTCGCCGACGGGCCGGAGATCGAAGACGAGTATCATTGCTTCGACGCGCTCAACACGCCCGCCGACCATCCCGCGCGTGATTCGCAGGACACATTTTATTTGAACACCCCCTCACCCGGCTCCGCCACCCTCTCCCCCACAGGGGAGAGGGACGGGGTGAGGGGGCAATCGCGTTTGTTGCGCACGCACACCAGTTCCGTCCAAATCCGCGTCATGGAAAAACAACCCCCGCCGATTCGCATCATCGTGCCGGGCCGCGTGTATCGCCGCGACAACGCCGACGCCACGCACAATCCCACGTTCCACCAGATCGAAGGACTTTACGTGG
>JANOBC010000261.1:0-7501 GCA_031411455.1 Limisphaerales bacterium | reverse complement strand
ATCGACGGCACCGCGCAGGACACGATTGCCGCCTATGAATCACTCCGCATCCTCGGCGCGCTGAACCGCGTGAAGGATTTGGACAAATGGATTTTCCGCGTGAGCCGCCGCCATCTCAAGAGCGATGAAGTCACCTGGCGCGACATCGAGGCGTGGACGGCGCAACGCCGGCTCGCGCAACGAATTCAAGAACACAAAGCCAATCCGGCGGCTCCGTGGCGCTCGCTGCTGGAGCCTTGAAAAGTGAAATTCTTCGTGAGGTTGGCGACCATCGTGGTTAATAATGGAGCGTGCCATCCGTCCGCCTGCAACGCAGTCTCCGCGCCACGTTCCTCGGTCTTGCCGCGAACGTCGCGCTGACCGTCGCGAAATTTCTCGCGGGCATCTTCGGCCATTCGCAGGCGCTCATTGCGGACGCCGTCGAATCGCTCGCGGACATCTTCAGTTCTATCATCGTCTGGCGCGGCCTCGTCGTCGCCGAGACGCCGCCGGATGAAGACCATCCCTACGGCCATGGCAAGGCCGAGCCGCTCGCCGCCGCGATTGTCTCCGCCATGCTGCTGCTCGCCGCCGGGCTAATCGCGTTTCATTCGCTGCACGGCATCATCGAGCCGCGCGTCGCGCCGTCGCCGTGGACGCTCATCATTCTCACCGCCGTCATTGTGGTGAAGGAAATTTTGTTCCGCTTCGTCCTGCACGAGGCGGCGCACATCGGAAGTTCCGCCGTCAAAACCGACGCGTGGCATCATCGCGCGGATGCCATCACTTCGTCGGCGGCGTTTATCGGCATCACCATCGCGCTCGTCGGCGGCGCTGGCTACGAACACGCCGACAACTGGGCGGCGCTGGCGGCGGCGTTCGTCATCGCCTTCAACGGCTGGCGATTGCTGCGTCCGGCGCTAAATGATTTGATGGACACCGCGCCTGACCGCGAACTCATTGAAAATATTTCCGCCGTTGCCAAAACCGTTGTCGGCGTGGCGAACGTGGAAAAATGCCTCGTCCGTAAAATGGGCTGGCAATTATTTGTGGAAATGCACGTCGAGGTGGATTCGCAGATGACCGTGCTGCGCTCGCACCAAATCGCCCACGGCGTGAAAGATACGGTGCGCGAAAAATTCCCCAGCGTGCGCGACGTGCTGGTGCACATCGAGCCGCTAGACATTCCGGCGAAAATAAATTCGTAGCCGCCGACGTAAGGAATCTCAAACTTTGATGAAGATGGAAAAGCCAGAAACTGATTCGAGCCGCCGCACATCGGCGGTCACCCATTTCAAAGGCTGGGCCAAACCGGGATCGGTTCCGCCGGGACTCGCGACGGGTGTTATTGTGGAACCGCACGAAACGCTCGACGCCATCAGCGGACATTTTCGTTTGTTTCAACTGCGCGACGGCCACCGCTTTTCCACCGACGATATTTTGACGGCGTGGTATGGCACGAGTTGGTGTCCGACCGCGCGCACCGCGCTCGATCTCGGCAGTGGCATCGGCACGGTGGGGATGATTTGCGCGTGGCGTTTGCCGGGCGCGAAATTTGTCACGGTCGAGGCGCAAAGCGAAAGCGTGGCGCTCGCCAGAAAATCCGCGCGCTACAACGGCATTGAAGACCGCTACGAAATCCGCGCAGGCGATTTTCGTGAAGCCTCGGAGCGCGGACAGCCTTGTCCGCGCGAATCCAACGCCACCGAAGAACTCGCGGACCAGGCTGTCCGCGCTCCAGCCGCGCTGCGCGTCGAGGAAAAGTTTGATCTCGTCACGGGGAGTCCGCCGTATTTTCCGCTCGGCGATGGCGTCGAGAGCGAGCATCCGCAAAAACTCGCCTGCCGGTTTGAATTGCGCGGCACGGTTGCCGATTACTGCACCACCGCCGCCAAACACCTCGCGCCCGGCGGCTTCTTTGCCTGCGTATTTCCGCACGAACCCGCGCAGCTTGCGCGCGTGGAAGCGGGGGCGATCGAGGCTGGTCTGGTCATCGTCCGCAAACGCCCCGTGGTTTTTCGCGAGGGCGACCCGGCAATCATCGCGCTCTTCGGCCTGATGCGCGCGGAAGATTTGCCGGAATGGTTTCGCGGCCAGACATGGACGGAACCCGACCTCATCATCCGCACGCGCGATGGAAAAATTCATGCTGAATATTCCGCCATAAAGCTCGCCATCGGTTTCCCGCCGTGAAGGATTAAAACTGGAACTGCTGGCTTCCAGCCGGGCTGTTCGTGTTTTTTTGAAGCTCGCCGGCTAGAAGCCAGCGCTCCCAGTAAGCCGACTCCGCGTTTTACATTTTAGTTTTTTCATTTTTAATGATGTTGTGATTGCCTTGCTTGACTACGGTTCGGGAAACCTTCGCAGCGTCCACAAGTCGCTGATCAAGGCGGGTGCGGACGTGCGCCTCGTGCAGCGTCCCGATGAGATCGGCGCCGCGAGCGGCTTGGTGCTGCCCGGCGTCGGCGCGTTTGACGACTGCATCCATGCGCTGCGCAAGCAGGAGCTACTTGGGGCGGCGAAGGATTTTATCCAGACGGGAAAACCCTTTCTCGGCATCTGCGTCGGCTATCAGGCGTTGTTTGAGCGGAGCGAGGAATTTAACTCCTGCGCCGCCGGCCTCGGCGTGTTCCAAGGCAAAGTCGTCCGCTTCACGGAAAAGCCCGGCCACAAAATTCCGCAGATCGGCTGGAACCAGTTGGAGATTGTGCGGCCAGACTGCCCGTTATATCGCGGCATCGCGAGCGGCAGCTACGTTTATTTTGTGCACAGCTTTTATCCGCAGCCGGTGGATGCGAGCATCGTCGCCACGCGCACGGATTACGGCGACAACTTCGCCTCGTCCGTCTGGCGTGACAATGTTTTCGCCACGCAATTCCATCCGGAGAAAAGCCAGCAGGTCGGCCTGCAACTGCTGAAAAATTTTGTGGAACTCACCAAATAATTTCGTGGGCAGCGGGTTGGCTTCGTGTCATTGCCGGTCGTTTTAATTGAACCAGACCCGCTGGATAAACCAGCAGCCGCCGGCCAGAGCGACGGCGGTGGAGCAGGCGGGCACACCGTAACGCAGAAAATTTTCTTTCGTCCGCAGCTTCCAGACCATTGGCAACACGATGGCCGCGACGGTGAGCTGGCCGAGTTCCACGCCGAGATTGAAACCGAACAGCGGCATTAACACGCCGCCGGGGCGTTGGCCGACGCCCATTTCGCGCAGTGCCGTGGCAAAGCCGAAGCCGTGGATCAAGCCGAACGCAAACGTGAGCCGCCAGCGTTTGTGCGGGTCGCCATGCCGCCAGAGATTTTCCAGCCCGACATAAATAATCGTCGCGGCGATGAGCGGCTCGGTGAGGTCGGGCGAAAGGGTGGCGAGATTGAAAGTGGAGACGGCCAGCGTGATGGAGTGCGCGAGGGTGAAAGCGGTGATGACGGCGAGCGCGGAACGGAAAGTGCGCATGACCACGAGCAGCGCGAAGAGGAAAAGTAAATGATCGTAGCCGGTGCCGATGTGTTCCACGCCGAGACAGACGAAATCGCTGAAAGTGTGCGCGGGTTCTGGCAGCGCGGCGGCGGCGGCGTAATCCAGCGGGACAACCACAGCGGCGGAATTCGCGGTGAGTAATTGTTCGGTCAAAGTTTTTCCGTTCGGGCCAGACATGGAAAAAAACATCCGGTGGCCGAGCGGCAGTGACTGGATGATCGGAAATTTTAATTCCAGTTCCTTCGCGGGCGGGACGGTGAAATTCATTTTCGCGCTGACATTTTTGGCGTCGTCTTGTTGGCAGGCAATGGTTTCAGGCTTGGTGAGCGCGCCATCAAATTTTATTTCGCAGTGGTCGATTATGATGGCGGCCAGCCGGTCGCGGCCGTGCGCGAATTCCTCTGGCGTCACCTGACCGTCGTTGTTGGCATCCAGCGGCACGAGCTGGCCGGCGTCACGGATGGCGAAGCTGACGGTGAGTTCCAGCCGTCCGGCTGAGAGCTTGCCGAGGGCGCCGCTCAAGCCGGGATCGTGTGCCCAACTCGTGAGCGAGAGAAAAACCAGCGGCACGAGGATGAATGTTTTTTTCACGGACGCTAAAATGTTTGGTTTGGATGAAAGGGCAATAAAAAAAAGCGGCCGGACAATTTGTCCGGCCGCCGTTCGCGCTGATAATTTTAAGGATGCACGTGGTTGCGTCCATTTTGCGGCGTGGCCGCGTAGGGGAACACCTTGTTATAGGCCACGTCATTGTGATCCACATTGTCCCCATATGGGCCGTTGATGACCGGCGGGCTGACGCGTAGATCGCTGCTCAAGGCCGTGACGGCGATGTCAACGACGTCGTCGCCAAAACGACGGCCATTGGGCCAGCCGCCGGGAACCGTGCCGCCGCCGAAGCCGGCCTGCACCGTGCTGGTGAGCGTGTCACCGCCGAAGATGCCGAGGCGGCTGAAGTTAGCGTCATCGAGATTGGAGGCGTCATCGCTGCCGCTGCCCGCGAGCCGAGCCGGGCCGGTGGAGAGGTCAACCTTGATGAGGTCGGGAATAAAAATTCCTGCGATGTCCGTGCGGTTCGTTTCCGGCGCGACGTTGGATTGAAAGACAATCGCGTTGAGCAGATGGGCTAACTCCGGGGTCAGCGCATACTTCTTGAACAGCTTGTTGTCTTGGGAAGGGCTGGTGCGGTTGTAGAGGTCTTTGTCGGCGATGGCGACCAAGGCTTCGCAGAAAAGCGGATTGCCCTGACGACCCACTTGAACGAAGGGGCCATTCAATATCGTCTCCTTCAAGTTATTGCCTTCACGCAAGACGGTGACGGAGTGACGGCTGGTCGTGGCATAAACTCCAACCACCTGCTGATCGCCACCGAGTTCGCTCAAGGGAATATTCAAAGCAATCGTGTGAAGATTGAAACCGCCCTGGGAGTCCTTGCCGGGATTGCGCAACTGCAACAAGTCAAACACCGCCTGGATGTCGCCATAGAATCCATCATCGCGCTGGCCGCAGAAGGAAACGTAGCCGCTGTTCAGGCTGGCGATGGATTCCGTGGTGTAAACGTCCAATTGACCGGCGGTGGCAACGCCAACCTTGGCCTGCGCTTCACCGTCGTTGCCTTGGTTGTAATTGTGAGTGGCGATGCCCTGATTATTCGGGGGAACCACGCCGCTGCCGAGCAGCGTGCCTTTTTTGTTGCCTTTGATGCGGCGATCAATTTTTGTCACCGTGTAAGTCTGCGTCAAATTTTGCGCGGCATCATCCACATGTTCAATCACGCCGAGATAGGACTGCAGAATCGTCCCGGTATTTTTGTATTCGGTCTTGAAGCGGAATTGATAGCTGATGGTCGGCTTGCCAGCGGCCACATCGCTGCCGAGCGAAACGTGGATTTCGTAAAGGACATTCGGATCGAAGTTATACTTGTTCGGACCAATGCCCGGCTCTTCAAACGGATAGACCGTGAGCGCCGTGGTGAGGTATTGACTGGAAGTGTCCGCGCTGCGAAACGCGTAGACATCGCAGGTGTTGGCGGCGGGGTCGAGGGTGATCAGCGGTGCATCCATGTGGCTAGAGGCCAGCGCCGACCCGGTCAGGCAGGCAGCCGCGGTGGCGACAGCGCAATGGCGGAGCAGGTATTTTTTTAATTTCATACGTTTATGTTTGTTCGTTTGGTTACTTTCCTGCCGTCAAACTGGAAACCGGCGAACTAGTCGCCGTTCCGATGAAAGTGGTTTGACTGTCGGTAGGAAAATTTTCTGCGAGTTGCAGGAGCCGCTGGCGTTCCGATGGCAGCAGCGTCTGCATAGAGCCAGCGGCGCGGGCGAACCATGTTTGTGCCTCGTCGTCTTGTCCGGCCTGATGGGCAATCGCCGCCGCGTGAAAAAACAGCCGGGCGTCATCCGTGCTTTCCGCCATGGCCAGCGCCATGTGCTTGCGGGCTTCGGCAGTCTGTCCGTTCGCGGCCAAAGCCCAAGCGAGCGCGTCCTGCGTGAAAACATCCTGCCGTTGCTGAAGTTCAGTTTCCGCGAGGCGCAAAGCGGTCGCGGTATCTTCGCCGCGCGTTGCTAGAAACAGGGAAAACGTGCGCGGATCATTCGCCGCCCCCGCCGCGCGCAGATTCGATTCCAAATCCACCGCTTCCGGCTCGCGGTCAGCCGCGCGCAGGGCTTCGGCCAGCGCCCATTGATATTCGGGCAAGGGATTCGCTTTCACCGCCGTCTCCAGAGTTGTCACCGCCTGCTCAAAATTATTTTCGGCCAGAAACATCCGGCCACGCAGCAAAAGTGCCGGTGGATAATCGGGGCGCACTTCCAATGCCGCCGCCGCCGCCGTTTGCGCGCCGTCAGTTTTACCCGCTTGAAATTCCAGCATCGCCAGCCGCGTGTTGGCCCAGGCCGCCGAGTCGGGATCGCGCGGCGAACTGGCGCTCGCGGCGGCGCGCATCATTTCAACCGCGCCTTCCGTGTCACCCTTGAGCCAGCGGATGTGCGCCACGCGGGCGTAGGATTCCAAGTCAGGGCGCAGGTCAACCATGCTTTGATACGCTTTCACCGCCTCATCGAGCTTGCCTTGCTCCATGAGCGAATCACCGAGCAGACCAAAATCAAACGGCAGGCCGCGAGTGGCGACCAATTGGCGGGCGAGCAGCTCGGCTTCTTGGAAGCGATGCAAATTTTCCAAAACGTAACCGTGCAACAGCAGCGCGGGCGAACTGCCCGGCGAGTTCGTCGCCAAAACATCCGCGCAGATTCCGGCGAGTTTGTAATAGCCCGGATCAAAACTTTCCCGCGCCTTGGCGATGAAAAGCCAGCCGAGTTTTTCGACCGAAACATTTAGGTTGTCCCCTCCGCGAACCTTGTCTTGGTAGCGGCGGATCTCTTGGTCGGTTCGGCTGTCCCCCACCTGCGGCGTCAACATCAGCGTGACCGGGTCAAAGGCCAGCGCTTGTTCGACCGGTGCGGCGGTTTGCGTTTTGCTCTCCGGCGTTTGGGGCGGGGCGTTTCGTCCGCAGCCAAACATTGCCAGAACCAGTCCGAGGGCTAGAGCTTGTCTGGTGTATTTCATTTGATAGGTATTACGTCCGGCTTGAAACTTTGGATGCATCATAAATTTATTTCCTCGCTCCAGCCGAAAAGCGGAAACTAGCCGGAAACTCCTCAAGTAGTTTGTCAGCTGAACTGAAATAAATAAGGCGGCTGCAGGCGACATTTTTTATCGGGCGAAATATAAGGGGCAAGTCTGTCCGATCGCCATGGGGTATAACCCCTACGGCATTTGCGCCGCGCGTGGTTGTCATCGGCACAGATTTGATTATCTTCCCGCCATGCCTGATTTTCTTCACGCGCTGCAAAATGGTTGCACGAACCTCCAGGTTTTCATCCCGACCGCCATCCTGCTCGGCGCGCTCGCGCTTTACAGGGCGTGGCACGGCTGGCATCAACTCCATACATGACATGAAAAATCTGACGGCATTTTTTTTATCCGCCGCGCTGCTGGCGCGCGGCGGGGAAATCAACTTCATCCCGGCGGATCTGTCAGGGCAGA
>JANOBC010000260.1:0-2095 GCA_031411455.1 Limisphaerales bacterium | reverse complement strand
AGTGTCCTCGCGAGCCGCCCCATCCGCTTTTTCTGCATCGCCCCGGCTCGTGAGGACACTCGCCCCACCCGGCTTGGGCAAAGCCCGCAGAACCTCCGCCGTCTTTTCCGGCAGGCCGAGGTAGCCTTGCATGATGTTCGGTCCGCGCACGAGCAGCATCCCCGGTTCGCCCACAGCAACCGTTTTTCCGCTCCACGGTTCATCTGCGTCCACGAGCTTCGCCATCATGCCGGGCAACGCACGTCCGATCTTCCCGCGCTTGCCGCCAATCTGGTGAAAGCCCGCCGCGCGAAAATCCATGATGTTGATCGCCACGGCGGGCGCACACTCGGTCGTGCCATAACCTTCCAGCGGGCGGATGCCGAACTGTTGTTCAAAGGCGTCGGCGAGCCGCTCGGATAATTTTTCCGCGCCGACGATGACGAGTTGCAAGCTGCCGAAATCCGCCGACGACACGCCGCGCATGTAGAGTTGCAGAAACGTCGGCGTGGCCATGAGCAGCGTGACGGCATTCTCGCGCACGAGCGTGCCGATGGCGCGAGCGTCGAGCGGGTTCGCGTGAAACACCACGCCGCCGCCAATCTCCGCCGGCAGACAGAGCGTGACGGTGAAGCCGAATGAATGGAAGAACGGCAGGATGCCGAGAAACCGGTCGCGATGCGTGAAGCTCAAGATGTGGCTGAACTGGCTGATGTTCGAGAGGATGTTGTAATGCGAAAGCATCACGCCCTTCGGTTCGCCCGTGCTGCCGCTGGAAAAAATCACGGTGGCGAGGTCGTCGAGCGCGACTTCCTTTTCTTGGCCGGCAAATTTCTTGAGCCACGAATACGGCGCGAATCGGGCGAAGATAAACGCGGTGAGTTTTTCAATTGCAGTCGGAGCTTCGGCGATGTCTTCGAGATAAACCAACGCACCCGGCGGCGTCAGTTTGATTTTCTCCAGAAATTTCCGCGAAGTAATCGTGGTCGTAATGCCACACTGTTTCGCGCAACTGGCGATGCCGGATTCCGACAGCGTGTAATTCAGATTCACCGGCACTTTGCCGCAGAGAAACGCCGCTTGATTCACCAGCGCGCCCGGCACACTCGGCGGCAGAAAAATTCCAACCATCCCCTGCCCTTGCCAAATCTTCTTCAACCGGCGCGCGAGGAAAACGGTTTTCACCAACGCCTGACCGAAATTGATTGAACCACTCGTCACATCCGTCATCGCAAACCGCGAGGGATGACGCCGCGCACAGCGGACGAAATTGCGCGGCATCGGTTCCAGCTTCGCGCGGCGAAATTGCCACGCGTCGGCGATGAGTTCCTGCACCGCCTCGCGCACCTCGACGTGATTGGCGTTCGCGGGCATCGCCTTGCCGAAGCTCACCGTCACCGGATGCGGCAGGCGATTGGGAAAACGTCGCACCATGCGGCCATGCTCAAAACTCGTCGGACTACCGATGACGCCGTCGAGCGAAATGGGAATGATGGGCGCGTCCACGTCTTTCATGATGCGCTCGAAGCCGCGCTGGAACGGCAGCAACTGGCCAATGCGCGTGATCTGCCCCTCGGCAAAAATGCAGACGACCTCGCCGTTGCGGAGCGCATCGCTTGCGGCTTGCAGCGAGTGCAGGAGTTCGCGCGGACGTTGTTCGGATGAGACGGGAATGACCTTCAACATTTTCGCGAACGGCTTGATCAATCGTTGTTCGTAGATTCCCTTGAACATCAGAAAGCGGATCGGCCGATCCGTGGACGCGATGACCAGCAGCGCGTCGGCGAAGGAAAGATGATTGCACACGAGCAGCGCGCCGCCCTTCGTGGGAAAATTGTCGCGCCCGACGATGCGGATTTTGTAAATCGTATTCGTCGCGCACCACAACACGAAACGCAGCAGCGCGTCCGGCAGCAGAATCAAAACGTAGATGGCCCCCACCAGCGTCAGCAATCCACCGACGAGAAAAATCCCGCGCGGCGTGAGTTGAAATTGTTGTGCCAGCAGCCAGTGCGCGCCCGACGCGAGGAACACGCCGACGAACGACAGTAAATTTGCCACCGCTTGAATCTGCCCCTTGTTTTCCGGCGCGGGACGGTGTTGCAGCAGCGCCATG
>JANOBC010000259.1:0-7839 GCA_031411455.1 Limisphaerales bacterium | reverse complement strand
GACCGTGCCGAGCAATCCCATCAACGGCCCCGTCGTGGCCGCCAGCGCCAGAAAGGTCAGCCCGCGTTCCAGCTTCGCCCGCGCGCCCAGCATTTTTTCGTAGAGGATTTCCTCGATGTATTCTTTTTTCTCGTCCGCGTGCTCCACGGCGGTGGCGAGCAAATTTCCTGAAAGTCCGGGGATGTTGCGGGCGTGTGCGAGCGCCTGGGTCTGCTCGTTTGTTTCCAGATGCCGCAAAACTTTTTGCAGGTCACCTTCCGTGGCGAGGCGGATTTTTACAAATTGCACCCACTTGAAGAGAGCCACGAGGACGGTGGCCAAGCCGAGGCCGAGCAATGGAATCATGATCAACCCGCCTTTCGCGAGCCGTTGAACCAAAGTTTCCTGAAGCGCCGTGAGTTTGAAAGCGGTGCCCAGCGTCGCGTCCAAAACCAGTTGACCTGTGCCGGTCGTCACCAGCGCGCGGCTGTCGGTCTCCCATTTTTTATCGGGAGAAACCACCGTGGGATCGGGCTTGTTCAATTCCTGTTGAAGCAAGCCCACCGTCTCGCCGCCAGTGCTGGCAAATGTGGCGACGGGGCCGATAAGCGCGACTTTGCCCGGCTGCACGCGGCCTTGCTTGTCGAGCGCCTGGCCGTCGAGCAATTCACCGCCGAGCGCTTTTTCCGCGCGGTCGAGCGCGGTCGTCAGCAAAACGGAGCGCTGGGAAAATTGTTCAGCGGTCGACAAGTCCGCAGCGGCGGCGGCCTTTTCCACGGCGGCAAACAAATCCTTGTAGCGCGGCTCCTCGACAAAATTTAACCGTGAACGGAACGCGCGCGTGTATTCCGTCAGCAGCGAGTCCACATATTTCACTTCCTCCATCTGCCGCTTCGCCTCGGCCTTAAGCGCGTTAAGTTCGACGAGCTGGTTTTCCTGAAACCGCTGCGCCTTGGACAATTCAGATTTTTTGTCGGACAGCTTTTGCTCGGACTCCATGACCGCGCGCGCGAGCGGCAGCCTTTCGTTTTCAATCTCCTGCCGCGCGGTGGACAATTCGGTGAGCGCCTTTTGTAAATCCGCCGTCGCGCCCGCCGCGAGTGCGTCTGTGTCTTGCGCCCGCAACACCAGCGGCGACAGTGCAACCAGTCCGATCAAAATCAAATGCTTCATGGGAATCTTTTCTGAAAAATTTACGGCCAAAAATTTAGTCCGCGCTCAATGCACCGCGACCGGCAGCGCCACAAAGCGCGCCGGACGTTCGTTGCGATAAACGCGGATCACGTCGCGCACCGCCGAAGCGATCTCCGGCTTGGTCGTCCACGCCCAGCCATTCTCACCGGGCGTGCCCGTGCCAGCGAAATCGCCGGACTCGTTCACGAAATACGCCGCGCCCAGACCGACATAGACCGTCTCCACTGCGACCTCCTCACCGGCGGGATTTTTTCGCTTCTCACTGAACAGGGAGACGGCGTTGTTGAACTTGTCCATTTCGCCGAGGATGCCCACGACGGTTTGCAAGCGTTCCGCCGCGCTCATTGTTGTGTCAGTCGTGGTGGGCAGTTTATTGAGCAACGGCTTGAGAATCTCCTGCAACGGCACGGGCAACTGCGGGACAAGCTTGGTTAACTTCGTTTCGATTTCCGCCGCAAACTCCCGCGCGCGGGCGAGGCTTTCGCCGGCAGATTTTTTCAACGCCTCGGCCTCCGCGCGCTCTTTGTCCACCTGCACATTGTTGGTGGAAACTTTTTCCATCTGCTCCGCGACGGTTTTTAATTCACGACTGAACAGCGCGACGGTCTGCTCCAAAGTTTCCTTTTCCGCCTGCCAGTCGGCGCGCGCCTTGGAAGTCAGTTGCCGCGTCTCCACCCATTTTTCCAACGTGGTGCGCGTTTCCGTCAGCGGGGTTTCAGCCTGCGCCGTTGCGGCGAGCAGCAGCGCGAGCAACCAAAAGTTTTTTTTGCGAAGCCAAATCATCCGCCAGTTTAGGCGTTGATGAATGACACCGATGTGGCAGGCAGGTTACGGTCTGGTGACACGCTCAACACTTTCCAGCCAGCGCTTGGCGAAGCGTTCAACTGCATACCATCACCAATTCCGCCGCATCGGCCATGAGTCCGGGCAAATGTAAAAAATACACGGCCACGGCTAGTCCCGCCTTTTGCCGCCAAGCGGAGGGCGTCATGCCAAACTGTCTTTTAAACATGGCGTTGAAGAGGCCGAGATGCCGGTAACCAGCCTCCTTCGCCACGTTGGCAATCTTGGTGTCGGAAACCGTGAGCAACTGGCTGGCGCGCTGCAGACGCTGGCTAGTCTGCCAGACGCGAAGCGAAACTTTGAACTCCTCCCGAAATAACCGGCTGAAGTGGCGCTCGCTACAATGTAGTTTTTCCGCCAACTCCGGCAACGAGGCGCAGGCAAGTTCCGAGACCGGCAACCGGGCAACCAGTTCGCGGAAGCGGTCGCGTAATTGCAAGCTCCCGCCGGTGGCAGTTTCGGGCGGCGGTAGAAAGCTGTTGATCGCCGCCGCCCAAAATTGCAGCAACGCTGAACGCAACGGCAGACTGTCGCGCTGCCGTTGCGCTGCAATCCGTTTCAGTTTCTGCGCCACAGCCTCTCGACCCGGATGATGCAGCAACGCTGCTCCCGCCGACGTCAGCGGTTTTTCCAGAAGTTTGGACTCCATAATCGTCAGCACGCCGTTCAGGCATTGGGGCAACACGAGAAAAAATTCCAGCCGCAGCGCGCCGAGTTGGCTGGCCCGCAGCACCGCTTTACTGCCCGGTCCGGCGATAAGCACATCGTCCGCGTTCAATTCACAGACATGATTTTCCGCCAGTGCATAGCCCACGCCCGCCACCACCCGCAGGACCGTCCAGCCGCAGTCATCCGGCTGCCATTCGCCAGCGGGGCTTAAATTCAAATCCTGTATGACGAGGTGCTTTTCCATCGCTCAAATCAAATGAGCATGGCGGCAGGAAGCGACAAACAGATTGCGACTGTGTCACAATTGAGAAACATGACGCTGCGGAGAAACCAGGCAAGGCGGAAAACTGTCGGCGTCAATTCACCCGGAAAATTTACCTCCTCGTTTTTTGTGTCAGTGTCAGCGGCACGATACTTACAAGCTGAATTTCAGAATGTTTTCCACCGCCTCAAAATTTTTCAAACGTGCTGATTGCTTTCTGCGGAGGAATTTTTATAGTTCGCTCGTTAAGAAAAATTAGATGAGCATCCCGAACAACGACGCACAACCGTGGACGATTGAATCCGCGCGCAACCTCTACAACATCCAGCGCTGGGGCGCGAAATATTTTGACATCAACGACGAGGGTCACGTTGTCGCCACGCCGTTGCAAACTGCGGGCGCCAGTGTGGACCTCACCGATGTCATCGAGGAGGCCAAAGGACGCGGATTAAAATTTCCGCTGCTCATTCGCTTTCAGGATATTCTTCGCCATCGCGTCGAGGCCATCAACAAGGCGTTCCAAAACTCAATCGCGGAATTTAATTTTCAGGGAAAATACAACGGCGTGTTCCCCATCAAGGTGAACCAACTCCGCGAAGTTGTGGAAGAAATTTTGGACGCGGGCAAGCCGTTCAACTTCGGCCTCGAAGTTGGCAGCAAGCCGGAACTCTTTGCCGGCCTCGCGCTGCAAAACCAGATGGGCGGCCTCATCATTTGCAACGGCTACAAGGACGCGGAATTCATCAAGATGGCGCTGCTCGGCATCAAACTCGGCAAGCGCGTCATCATGGTCGTCGAGAAACTGGAGGAGTTGAAGCACATCATCACGATCTCCAAATCGCTCGGCGTTGAGCCGCTCATCGGCATCCGCGCGCGGTTGTTGAGCAAGGGCGCAGGTAAATGGGCGGAGAGCGGCGGCGAAAATGCGAAGTTCGGCTTGAGCACGGTGGAGCTTTTGACGGCGACGGAAATCCTCAAGGCGGAAAATCTCTGCCACTGCCTCAAGCTGCTGCATTTCCACATCGGCTCGCAAGTGCCGGATATTTTGACGGTGAAAAAAGCGGTGCAGGAGGCGTCGCGGTTTTACGCGAAGCTGGTCAAGATGGGTTTTGCGATTGAGTTCATGGATGTCGGCGGTGGTCTCGGTGTGGACTACGACGGCTCGCGCAGCGCGTTTGATTCCTCCACGAATTATTCATTACAGGAATACACGAACGACATCGTTTATTACATCGCCGACGTGTGCAACGCGGAGAAAGTTCGCCATCCCGACATCATCAGCGAAAGCGGACGCGCCATCGTCGCGCATCACAGCGTGCTGGTCGTGGAAGTGTTTGGCGCGATTGAAAAAGTCCGCGAGGGCGACGCATTTCAATATGGCGACAGCGAGCATCCGCTGGTGAAAGAGCTGCTCGACATCAAAAAGAATTTCGCGAAACTCAATAAACTCGAAGCGTTTCACGACGCGCAAGAACGCAAGGAGGACGCGCATAATATGTTCACGCTCGGCGTCATGGAACTGACGGACAAAGCGCGCATCGAAAATCTTTATTGGGAAATCAGCCGCGAAGTCGTCGAGAGCTTCAAAGGCCAGGCTTACATTCCCGAAGAAATCCTCAAACTGGAAGATTCGCTCGCGGATCAATACCTCTGCAATTTTTCCGTGTTCCAATCGCTGCTGGATCACTGGGCGCTCGGCCAATTATTTCCCATCATGCCCATCTCGCGGCTCAACGAAAAACCCACGCGCGAAGGCACGTTGGTTGACATCACCTGCGATTCTGACGGCGCGATCAACAAGTTCATTGATCTCCGCGACGTGCGCGACACGTTGCCGCTGCACTCACTGAACTCGAACGGTGACGGCAAGGTGGAGCCGTATTATCTCGGATTTTTTCTGATGGGCGCGTATCAGGACATCATGGGCGATTTGCACAATCTTTTCGGTCGCGTGAATGAAGTCCACGTCTTCCTCGAACCTGACGAGCCGACCGGCTATTACATCGAGGAAGTCATCGAGGGCGACACCATCATCCACTCGCTCACCGCCGTGCAATACGACGAGAACGAACTCAAGCGCCAGATGAAAGCGCAGATGGACGAAGCCATCAAGTCCGACCGCATGAAACCCAGCGAAGCCATGCGCTTGCTCGACGATTACGAACGCGGTTTGAGGGCTTACACCTATTTAAGTTTCTGAAGAGCTTTAGTCGGCAAAAATTATTATCCAAGGTCGCTTTACCTGTTAAGCCGCCGCGCGCCGCAGTCGATCCACAATACCGCTCCACTCCGCCGTTTCCGGCAGCGCCTCCACCACGATGAGCTTTGCGCCCGCCGCATCGCAGCGGTGCAGTTCGCCGTAGAGCGCGCGGGCAAACGCTTCGGCGTCGTGCGGGATGACGCTCACGTTCTCCGGCGCGAAACCGGCGGGGATTTTGGTGTGGACGAGAAGGAAAAAAGCGGAAAGCGGAAAGCGGAAAGCGGAAAGTTGAAGCTTCAAATCCGCATCGTCGTTCCAATTCAACACAATGAGTTTTGCCTTGGGTGAATAATGTTTTTCGAGCAAGCCCGGGCTGCGCAACGCAGCGTCCCAGCTTTGGACTTTGGACTTTAGACTTTGGACTTCGCCGCCAACTGCGGCGAGCGACTCCGCATGAATCATTCCCGGCCGCAAAATCCTCGGCGGCTCGCTGGTCAAATCCAAAACCGTGGATTCAATCCCGACCTGCGATTGTCCGCCGTCCACGATGAGCGGAATTTTTCCGTCAAGCTGCGCGCGGACATGCGCGGCGTTCGTCGGCGAAATCTGATTGGACAGATTCGCGCTCGGCGCGGCCAGCGGAAAACCGCACTCGCGGATGACCGCCTGCATGAGGGGATGGCTCGGCCAGCGCACACCCACGGTCGCGCCGTCGGCGGTGACGTTGCCGGGAATTTTTTCCGAACGCGGCAACACCAGCGTCAGCGGGCCGGGCCAGAACGCGCGGGAAAATTTTTCGGCGAGCGGTGGAAAAGTTTTCACGCACCGCGCCGCCATTTCGTTGTCGGAGACGTGGACGATGATGGGGTTGTGCGCCGGGCGGCCTTTCGCCGCGAAGATTTTGGCGACGGCCTTTTCATCCAGCGCGTTGGCGGCGAGGCCATAGACGGTCTCCGTGGGCAGCGCCACGACTTCACCAGCGCGCAGGAGTTCGGCGGCGCGTTTCACGGCGGCATCGAAGAACGCCTTGGTGTGCGTGGGTAAAATTTCTGTGGTCATCTGGCTTAACGAGTGAGGAGTGATGCGTGATTTTTGCTGCGGGCGTCTTTCACGAATTACTCGTTACTCGCCACGGCTCATTCATACCGCAGTGCCTCAATCGGGTCGAGCCGCGAGGCTTTCCACGCGGGATAAAAACCGGAGACGATGCCGATGCCCGCGCTCGACACGCATGCGATGCCCACCCAGAGCAATGGCGTGACTGTCGGCCAGCCGGTGCTGACGGCGACAATTTTTGCCGACAAAATTCCCAGCGCGATTCCCAGCAACCCGCCGACGATGCTCAACGTCACCGCCTCAATGAGAAATTGAATCAAGATGTCGCGGCCCCGCGCGCCGACCGCCATGCGGATGCCGATCTCGCGCGTCCGTTCCGTGACGCTGACGAGCATGATGTTCATGATGCCAATGCCACCGACGAGCAGCGATACGCTCGCAATGGCACCGAGCAGCACGGACATGATTTTCGCGGTGGACGTGGCCATCTGCATCAACTCGAGTTGCGTGCGCACGGTGAAATCCGGCTCCACACTTTTGTGCCGGTCGCGCAGCAGGGTGTTGATGTCGTCCTGCACTTGATTGATGTCCTCCTTGCTGGCGGCCTGCACGAGAATGGAATCAATGGCCGTCCGTTTGTTGATGCGCCGCATATGGCTCGAGTAGGGAATGATCACCACGTCGTCCTGATCGCGGCCAAACAAATTAAAACCCTTGGGTGCCAGCACACCGACAATTTTGAACGGGATATTCCGCACGATGAGCGTCTGGCCGACGGGATCAACATTGGCGAACAATTGATCCACCACGGTTTTGCCAATTACGGCTACCTTCGCCAAACTTCTCACGTCGCCCTCGGTGAACATCGCACCGCTTTCAATTTCCCAATCGCGAATCTGCGGAAAGTCCGGGGCCTCGCCGTTGACGCTCGTCCGCCAATTCAGCCCGTTGGCGAGAATCTGCATTCCGTCGCGGATTTCCGGGCTGACGGCGACCACGTCAACCACTTCCGCTTTTATCGCCAGCGCATCTTCCACCGTGAGCGTCGGTGCGCTGCCCCAGCCGCCGCGTGCCCCGCCGCCGCCGCCGGTGTTGCTGCCGGAAAAAACCTGAATGACGTTCTGACCCATGCTCGCAACCTTGTCCTCCACCTGCTTCGTCGCCCCGGTGGTGATGCTCACGGCGGCGATGACCGAGCCGACGCCGATGACGATGCCCAGCATGGTGAGCAACGAACGCATCTTGTTCCGGCGAAGCGCGCGGGCGGCGATTCTGAATGGGGCAAAAAATCTCATGCCAGCTTCACGGCCTCCTGCGCCTGCTTCAAATGCTTCAATTCATTTTCCGCATTCAAGCGGTCGGCCACTTTTTCGTCCGTGCGGATTTTTCCGTCCTTCAAAATAATCATGCGCTTGCAGTAGCGCGCCACGTCCAGCTCGTGAGTAACCATCACGATGGTCATGCCGGCGTCGTTCAGCTTCTGGAACACACCCATGATTTCAATGCTCGTCTGGCTGTCGAGGTTGCCCGTCGGCTCGTCCGCCAGCAGGAGCGACGGCTCATTCACCAGTGCCCGCGCGATGGCCACGCGTTGCTGCTGCCCGCCGGAAAGCTGGTTCGGCTTGTGGTCCGCGCG
>JANOBC010000258.1:0-2083 GCA_031411455.1 Limisphaerales bacterium | reverse complement strand
TCCTTGTCGCCGGGGCGCTTCGGTCCGGTGGTGAAGGAAAGATAGTTGCTGATGGATTGCCCCGTCGCGGAACGGGTGAGCAAACGCAGCAACAGCGACACGTCTTCGAGCGTCGGCACGATTTTCTCGACGCCGGTGATCGCCACATGCACGCGGGGCATAGTGGTGGTCATGCGGCCGTTGCCTTCGTTGGTGACGATCATGGTCGAACCGGTTTCGGCGACCAGGAAGTTGGCGCCGCTGATGCCCATGTCCGCATTGAGGAACTGCGGACGCAGCACCTCTCGTGCCTCATGGGTCAATGCAGCGATGTCATCGAGCCGTGGACGTCCATGTTTTTCCGCGAACAGATCGGCGATGTCGTCCTTGGATTTGTGCACCGCGGGCGCGATGATGTGGGAGGGCGTCTCGCCGAACTGCTGGATGATGTATTCGCCGAGGTCCGTCTCGCGCACATCGAGCCCGGCCGCCTCGAGCGCATGATTGAGGTTGGTCTCCTCGCCCAGCATCGATTTTGATTTGATGATCTTGCGCACTTCGTGCTTGCGCGCGATTTCGATTACCAGATCGTTGACTTGCTGCGGCGTTTCCGCCCAGTGCACGATGGTGCCGGCGGCGACGGCCTTCTTTTCCCATTCCTCCAGCAGCACATCCATGTGCAGGAGGCCAAAATCGCGGATGCGCGCCGCTGCATCGCGGATTTCTTCGAAATTGTCCAGCTCGAGGATGGAGCGCGAGCGCGCGACCACGAGTTTGCCCTTGGCGTTGCGCAGCGCCTTCTGCACGTTCGGGTCGGCGAGCTTGAGGCTGGCGGCGTGTTTGAACTGATTTGATGAAACCTGCATCTTGATCTCCCCGGCCTCAGCCCGCAGTCCTGCGGTCCGCGTCCTGGACCGGGTCGATCATGCCGGCGAGCACTTCCGCCACATGCAGCACGCGGATGTTTTTGTCGCCGCGGCGACGCAACCTGCCTTCTATGTTCAGCATGCAGCCCAGATCGCCCAGCACGAGCGCATCGGCCTGGGCAGATTGCACGTCCTCGCATTTGAGGTCGGCGATACGCGAGGAGATCTCGCCGTATTTCACCGCGAACGTGCCGCCGAAACCGCAACATTGTTCGGGTTGCTGCATCTCTTTTACACTCAGGCCCGCCACTTTTGCGAGCAGGGCGCGCGGCTGCGCTTTGACGTTTAACTCGCGCAGGCCGGAACAGGAATCGTGATAGGTCATCGAACCGCTGAACTGGCCGGGCACGCTGTCGACGCGCGCAACGTTAACCAGGAAATCTGTGAGCTCGTAGGTCTTGCGCGCAAACACGTCGACTTGCGCCTTCAACTCAGGAAACTCGGCGAGCAATTCCGGGTAATGGGCGCGGATCATGCCGCCACAGGAGCCCGACGGCAGCACGACGTAGTCGCATTCGGCAAATTCCGCCAGTACTTTTTTCGCCAGGGCCTGCGCCGCCTTGCGGTCGCCGGAATTGTAGCCAGGCTGGCCGCAGCAGGTCTGCTCAGCCGGCACAATGACCTCGTAGCCCGCCTGTTCGAGCAGTTTCAGGGAGGCAAACCCGATGCTCGGTCGCATCAGGTCCACTAGACAGGTAACGAACAAACCAACTTTCATAAATCTCCCGGGGGCAGAGCGCCCGCATTCAGCCGGCGCATGCCTTGACCGTTTCGCTCTCCGAATGTTTTATGGCGCCAACAGGCAATCGATCGATCTGTCGCGCTTCAGCCCCCAGACTGGCCCCACGAGGGGCTGTGCGTATCATTTGATAGCGGCGCAGCGCAGCAACGTCCAAATCATAGCAGGGGTTTCCCCGCCTCGGTTGTCGCCGGCGTTTTGGCGGTTAAAAATTTTCGCATTGGACAATTCTGCGGGATAAAATTTGTGGCCAATGCAGACCTCGTTTACTGCACGAGGCGGCTCAATCTTTTCGTGCGCCAAGCGATGAACCGGCCGATTTAAAAAGGTTGTCGCACGGCATCCGCGAGAATTTAATCGTGTTCGCGCGCTCGGTTAGGCCGTAGACAACGAGGAAGGGCGGAATCGCCGCGTTTTGCGTCGGTGCCGGTACCGACAA
>JANOBC010000257.1:0-15980 GCA_031411455.1 Limisphaerales bacterium | reverse complement strand
CTTTCCACGATGCATTGTAACGACGCGCCCGGTGCCATCGCGCGTCTCGACGACATGGGCATCGCGCCGTTTTTGATTTCGTCCTCCGTGATTTTATCCTGCGCGCAACGCCTCATGCGCCGCATCTGCTCGCACTGCAAGGAGCCGGTGACGTATCCGGTGAAGATGTATGAAGACCTCGGCATTGACCCGGTGACGCTTGATGGTGTGCAACTGTTCCGCGGCCGTGGCTGCGACCGTTGCAAGCAATCGGGCTACGTCGGCCGTATGGCGATCATCGAAGCGATGACCATAAGCGATCAGATTCGCAAACTCGTCATCGCCCGCGCCAGCACACGCGAAATGGCCAAGCTCGCCGTCAATCAGGGAATGAGAACGCTCCGCATGGTCGCCCTCGACCGCGCGCGGGACGGCATCTCCACGCTTGAACAAGTCCTCGTCACCACCTCCGCGTATTGAGCCGGCTGCAGCCGCGAACGTCCGTTCGTGCGGTTTGATTCCGGTTGGATTTTTGCGCCGACTCACGTCGGCGACCACGAAGTTTTGCAGCGGACAGCCAGCGCGGGATAAATTACCAATTAAAATTTTCGCTGCGGAAAAACGCCGGGCTTTGGCGTGGCGTAGTCATTCTGATTATTCTGTTCGGCCACCCACGGAGGCGCCTCCACCAACGGCTTTGGTTTCGGCTGCTTCCACTGCGCGGCCCGGGTGCCGGTGATCGTCGGGAGCGGCATGACGCCCGTGGGCCGGCTCACCGAATCGCTGACCGGCTTGAAGGAACTCCCTCCCGGATTGTAATTGTCCAGCTTCTGAAAACCGGGGCTGGGCGCCGAGAAGCCCGGCGTCGTCGGCATGGCAGGCAGCGCGGACGCGGCCATCCCCGGCGCGGACGCCAATGGTTTCTCCAATGGCGACGGCTCCATCAGGGCGCGGAAACGTTCCATCGCCGCTAGGGCCACCTTGTCCGGCTTCGGCGCGGCATCCGGCACGTCAAACGAAGTGGACCACGGCGAATCCTTCCGGCGCGTCGCCTCCTCAAGGCTCATGCCGTTGGCGATGCGATTGCCAAAACGATCCGTCCGATTACGCTCATTCAGGTCGGAGAAACCGTCGGTTGAATTTTTCGTTCGCTCACCGCGCCAGTTTTGAAACGCGCCGTCATCCTGCCCGCTCAAGCTGCCCGCGCGGGCGAGTGCGTTCGTGGCCGAGGTATGGCGCTGGCGATCCTGGCGTTTGAAATAGCGCTCGGTTACGGAAAGGTTCTGGTCGGCATCGGGAATCCCAAGGATTTTTTCCGCCGTCGGCACACCGAGAATTTCTTCCGGCGTCATCAGCGCCCAATTTTTCTGTTTATCCAAATTTTTGTCCATCTCCCTGAGTTCGTCCGGCGACAACGGACGCGGTTTTTTATAGCCCGGCAGAATGTCGAAATCCGCCTGCGGCTTGCCCTCAAACACCGACTTCGACCCATTGTAACTGCCGGAAAGTTTATGCGGCTGCTGCTCCATGAAGGCGTTCGCCTTCTCGGTGAGGCTATCTTTCGGCTTGGAAAAAACAACCGACTCATCCGCCCGCGACCCGGCGGACACCAGCAGCACGAAGCAGCCAGCGGCGGTCAAAATTGAGCAGTGACGGTTCATCTTCAGGTTCCCACGCTAGAGCATCTGACCGCATCCGTCAAAAATGAATTCAAAATTAGTTGCGCGCCCCAGCAATGACGGCACTTTTTTGCATCAATCATCAGCCAAAACGCAGCCACTCCCCTGCCCTCACTGCCGCTCGTATTCGCCCTTGCCCAGCCGCTTGTAGACTTGAAAGCCCTTTTGCTTGGCGTCTGAGATAGACAGCGGTTTCAGTTTATGCGGCGTGCTGAAGCCGGAAATGATTTTCCGCACCGGCTTTTTGCAGGCCGGACATTTCTCCAGCGGCGGCGCGGACAGCGGACGGTTCAGCGTGAAGGTTCCCCCGCACACCTTGCA
Organism: Limisphaerales bacterium; assembly: GCA_031411455.1. Taxonomy (GTDB): domain Bacteria; phylum Verrucomicrobiota; class Verrucomicrobiia; order Limisphaerales; family UBA11358; genus UBA11358. The sequence goes on along the minus strand of JANOBC010000257.1, from coordinate 14,001 downwards.
ACCACCGGCGCAAACTTCGTATTCATAAATCGGCATAAAAATTCCAAGCAATTATTTACGCTGCGCGCGCGCATCCCGCCACTCTTTTAATTTGCCGCCCGCCACCGCCACCTGCTCCGCGCTGAAAAACTTCTCCGCCTCAAGCCGTCGGATGACTTTTCCCGCGCCCGCCAGATCGTCGCAATGCAACGCGTAAATTTCCGCCAGCTTCAAGCGCAGATTAAAATCTCCCGGCTGCGCCTGAATGTCTTTTTCCAGGCGCTCAACCGCCAAGCCAAAATGTCTTTGCGCCAGCAGTTCATCCACCGACTCTGGCACTGGCGACACTGCCGCCGACGCTTTGGCAGACTTCATCCGGCTCCATTCATCCAGCGAGCGCCGCGCAAATTCAACCTGCGCCGGCTCGACGTGCGGTTGCGTTTCCAAAGTCCGCAGCACTTCCGCCGCGCGGCCGGGCTGCCGCCAATCACCCGCGTAAAGCCGCATCAGCAATAACGCCGCGCCCGTGTCTGCCGGATTTTTGGCGAGCAACGATTTCAACAATGACTCCGCCTCCGAAAATTTTCCGGCCACCCGCAGCCGCGCCGCTTGGTTCAACGGACGTTCCAGCGCCGCGCGATCCGGCTTCACGCCGAGAAATTCCAGCGCGTCTGCCAGCGTCGTCTCATCCAGTTCGCCGGACTGTTTCAGTTCTTCGCACAGCTTAATGGCCTCGTCGCGTTTTCCGTGATGGATGAGATGCGCGATGTTGTCGCGATGCCGCTGCGGTAATTTCAAATCCAGTTCGCGTCCGTCGTAAAACGCCGGGTCCAGCAGTCGCAGAAAGCCCCCCGCAAAAATTTCAGAAAGGCTGCTGCGCAACAGCAGCGCAATCGCCACCGGCACAAACAGCAAGACCATAACTCCACCCACCATCATCAGCCAGACCAGAAATACTACCGCCACCATTCGCAACATCCGGGTGACCCGCCGACCACGCTTGCTCTCGCCGGCATAATTCTTGTCCAAACCGGTCAGCCACCAAGTGACAGCGGCCACGACCAAAAGCACCGCCATGTTGAATTGTGTCATTGCTGAAATAAATCTCACACCACGAACGCCAAGCTAAACGAGAAAAAGTTTCGGTGATTCCTTCGCGGGCGGCATCCATTTTAATCCGTCTCGGCTTTGCCATGCCCCGCGCAGCCGCAGCCCGCGGTCGCCACGCATTCGCCGCAGAGAAATTGCCCACCGATTTCCCGCACGTCAAAACTCCCGCAGCGTTCGCACGCCGCGTCCACGACCGGCGGGTTGGGGTTGGCTTCCATCAGCGGCATTGTTACCAAAACCGGCGGCAGCCAACAAGTCCGCTTGACTTGCCCGTGGTTAGCGGCGGAAATGGCCGCATGAAAATCACCCGTCGCGACCTTATCGTTGCCAGCGTTTCCATTTCCCTCGCCGTGGCCGGCCTGGCGCTGGCGCAGTCCTCCGCTGGCAAACCGGTCATGCACTCCGCGTTTTTTAACTGGGCGGACTTCAAGGCCACGACGACGAAGATCGGTGAGCGCCGCAATGTCTTCGACGCGCCCACGCCGACGCTCGCGAACTTCGAGTGCCACATCACCACGTTAAATCCTGGCGAGTCGCCGCACGCGCCCCACCGCCACGCCGACGAGGAAATCATGATCCTCAAGGAAGGCACGCTCGCCGCCATCCAAGGTGACCAGACGAACACCGTGAACGCGGGCGGAATTATTTTTGAGGCGGCGAACGAACTCCACGGCCTCATCAACATCGGCACGAACCGCGCGACGTATTTCGTCATCAAATATGCGCCGCATGATTTGGTGAAATGATTTTAGATAAATCACGAAACTCCCGAAAAATTTCAAATGCTCCACGCTGCCCGCTTTCGTGCATTTCGCGATTAAATTATTTATTCAAACTGAACAGCACACAAAACTTTCTGTCCATTCTCTAAATCCTGTCTTTCACTTTCAGGATTGATACCTTAAACCCATGGGTGATCTGACTCTCGGACTTTTGAGCGCGCTGCTGGCCACGAACCAGCCGGTCGCGGTGAGCAACCTCGTCGCCGAACACACCGGCGTGGCGCTGCCCATCGTGAACCATCAAGACCCAGCCGAACGCGACCTCCGCAACCTGATGATCGGCGACGACGCAGCCCTCGACGAAATCAACGCCTGGATCAATACCAACCAGATTCCCCGCACCGACACCAACAGCCTAGCACTGCTCAACACCCGCATCCGCATCCGCCTCGATGCCGTGAAGCACGATTACGACACCTTCCTCCGCAATCATCCCGACAGCGCGCGCGGCTTTCTCGCCTACGGCAGTTTCCTGAACGACATCGGCGAAGAAGAAGCCGCCAAGGTGCAGTATGAAAATTCCAAACAACTCGATCCGAAAAACCCCGCCGTCTGGAACCAACTCGCGAATTACTACGGCCACAACGGCGAACTGACCAACGCCTTCGACAGCTACACCGAAGCCATCCGCCTCGATCCCGCCGAGCCGGTCTATTACCAAAATTTTGCCACCACCGTTTATCTCTATCGCAAAGACGCGCGGGAATTTTACCGCATCAATGAGCAACAAGTTTTCGACAAGGCGCTCGGCCTTTACCGGCAAGCGCTGAAGTTCGCGCCGGAAAATCTCGTCCTCGCCACCGACTACGCGGCGAGCTACTACGGCATCAAACCGTTCCGCACGAACGACGCGCTCAACTCGTGGACGAATGCGCTACAGATCTGCCGCGACGAAAACGAACGCGAAGGCGTGCTGCTGCATCTGGCGCGCACGAAGATTCTCACCGGGTTTTTCGACGAGGCCCAGGCCCATCTAGACACCGTGACCAACCGCGCCTTTGCCGATTTGAAAAGCCGCCTCCTCCGCAGCCTCGCCGACCACAAAAATCCGCCAACGAATTCCGTCGAGTCAAGTGCAACGAACACGGTCGCCACCTCCACCCAGCTTGAAGTCTCGGCGACAAATGTGCTGGCGGTTCCGGCCAACCAAGTCCCCACCGCAGCAAACGAACTAAACACCGCATCGAATCTGCTCGCCGCCCCGCCAGTGTTGCGCGAGCAAAAGCCGTAGCGGTTTGGACAAATTCAGGCTTTGTGCCTTGGCACCTTGGCGGTTAGATTCTTCCGTATGAGTTTTTACGACCAGTTAAAATTTGATGCGCAGGGTTTGATTCCCGCGATCATTCAGGAACAGAAAACGGGTCGCGTGGTGATGATGGCGTGGATGAACCGCGCCTCACTCGAAAGCACCCTCGCCACCGGCAAGACGCATTTCTGGAGCCGCTCGCGCCAGAAATTCTGGATGAAGGGCGAGGAAAGCGGCAACACGCAAACCGTGCGCGACATCGCCTTCGACTGCGATGGCGACTGCCTGCTCATCCAAGTCGAGCAAAACGGCCCGGCCTGCCACGAAGGTTACAAATCCTGCTTCTTCCGCTCCGTGACTGTGGATGGAAAAGCTTTCCAGACCACCGAAGCCCAGCTCAAAACACCGGCGGAGCTTTACAGCCAGAAGAAATAATTTTTATTCAGCTAACTCTGGGGTTCGATGGCGGCAACTTGCTGAAGCGGCGCAGCGCAGACTGGTTTCAAAGTTCGGATTAATTTCCCAGCGGCTTCGTTTTGGAAACCATCGGACTCACAGCCATCTCAAACGTGACGACCGCATCCGGCTTCATCGGCTCAAAACTTCCAAAGTCATCCACAATGGATTTTGCGAGCGGCAATCTATTTTCGCGGATGCCGTTCACGATGCACTTCGCCAGTTCGTAGCTGCCATAGTTGTTGTGATGCGTGCCGTCCTGAAACGCCCGGTCTAAATCCGCACCGAGCGCCTGGTAAAAAATCCGACTCACCGCGTGCAGATCAATCAGCGCACAGTTTTCCGCCTTCGCCACTTCGATCACGGCACCGGGATAACCGGCGAGCGTGTCATGTTCCACGCCACCCTTGCGCTCCATCGAAGTGACCAGCACCGGCGTGCCGCCCTTGGCGCGCGTCTCGGCGACAATTTTTTTCAGGTTCGCTTGGTAAACGTCCAGCGCGTCGGGCGTTTTATCTTTCATGTCGTTGTGGCCAAACTGCACGAACAAATAATCACCCGGTTTCATCAGGCTGAAAATTTTATCAAAGCGTTTTGCGCCAAGCGAACTCTTGATGCTTTCGCCGGACTCGGCGTAATTCGCCACGGCCACGTTTGGTTTGAAAAAGCGCGGCAACATCTGGCCCCAACTGTTCCACGGCTCGGCTGGCTGGTCGCACACGGTGGAATCACCGGCGATGAAAACCGTCGGCACATTCGTCGGCGAAATCTCCAGCATGCGCAGCGAAGGATGCGCGCCGTTGAATTCCAGCGTGAGTTTCTCGTCCCAATTCACCGTTTCGGTTTCCCGCTCGCGCTGCTTGAGCCTCACCTTTTCTTGGCCGGAAATCTTCGGCGTATGCAGGTGCGTGATGAACGTCCGCGTCTCGCCGCCGGGAATTTTTTCCAGCATCAGCCGGCGCTGCTCGGCCTTCACCGTGTTCACCGAATTTGTAGCGTTGCCGTCAAATTTCACCGTCACTGAATAATTACCCTCCGGCAATTTAATGGAAAACAAAAACGGCTTGCCGACTGCGGCATTGGTGTCCGGCTCAAAACCAAATCCAGTTTCAATCGAATACAAATTTGTCGGCGCAACGTGCGTCCAGCCGGACTTCGGTTCGGCGGAGAAATCAAATTTGAAATTGGTTTGCGCCAGCGTGGACGTGACGACGGCAATTCCAAAAGCAATCAGCGGGAGTTTTTTCATGAGCAATTATTTGGCGGGCGCATAGACTTCGACGGCCATTCCTTTTTCCGAGAAAAATATTCCGAGCGGATTTCCCTTCAAACTTTTCAAGCCGCCCACCACGCAAAGTGCGTTGGTCTGCGCCCCGGCATCTGTTGTGTGCGTGCCTTTGTCGGCAAACAGTGCCGCGACACTTTCCCTGCCTATTTTCTTGTAGGTGTCCGTCACCACCAGCGTCAGGTCAAGAAACAACGCGTTATTTTTCTTCGCCACCGCCGCATCCCAACCAGCGAGCACCTCGAAGTCGCGGCCTTTCTCCCAGCGATCTTTGTGCGGGATCGGTGAACTAACGATGACCGTCGCGCCCTTCGCCTTCGCCTCGGCGGCAAACGCGCCCATATACCAACCGAACGTGTGGACGAGTTCCTTCGAGCCGTCGGACTTAGTGTCCTCCACGGTTTCGTCGCCAATTCCTTTGCCGTCCGCGCGGCCTTTGTTCGCTGGGTCGCCGATGCGGCCCTGGTCGTTGTGACCAAATTGAATAATGACAAAATCGCCGGGCTTGATTTGCGCCGCAACTTTTGCCCAGCGACCTTCTGTGAAATAAGTCCGCGCGCTGCGTCCGCCAATGGCGTGATTGATGACGTTAATTTTCTCCGGGTCAAAAAATGGCTTGAGGCGTTCGCCCCAGCCCACCATGCCGTTCACTCCGCCGCTTTTCACCGTCGAGTCGCCGACGATGTGAAACGTGGGCAGCGCGGCGTTACCAATTTTTTCAACGGCGACTTTGGAAGCAGCCACCACGGGGCGTTCATCCTCCGCTACCTGAAGCGTGGAAATCGAATCTGCATTGCTCAAATCTGCGGGCTGAACGTTTGCGGCATTTTTTGAAAAGAATTTTGCCAGCGGATTTTCTTTGAGCGCTTTCAGCCCAGCCACCACGCAAATCGCGTTCGTCTGCGCGCCCGCCAGACTCGTGTGCGGCCCGGCGTTGGCGACGAATAATTCCTTCACCTTCGCTTCGCCCAGCGAATCGTATTGCCGCGCGACGATTTCGTAGAGGTCAATGAACGGAGCGTGTGCCGACTGCGCGGCCTGCGCCGCCCACGTCGCGGGACTGTCCGCGCCGGGACGGGGAACCTTGCCATCGCGCCAAGAGTTACGCGGAATGAGCGAGCAGATAATCGGTGTGACGCCCTTCGCGCGCGCTTCAGCGACCAGTTGCAGCTCATACCAGCCGAAGGTGTGGACGGTCTCGAATTTTTTTGTGACGAGATTCGTGATGTCCTGCGTCTCGTCGCCGAGGCCGTGAATCTCGCCGCGCGCGCGCGAAGCGTCGTTGATCTGGCCGCCGTTCGTGCCGAATTGCATGATGACGACATCGCCGGGCTTCATCAACGCCAGCGTCTTCGGCCAGAAATCACGGTAGTAAGTGCGTGCGGTCGTGCCGCCGAGCGCACGGTTGACGACGTTGACCCGGCTCGTGTCGAAGAGCGGCGCGAGCTGGTCGCCCCAGCCCCATTGCCCACCGCCGCCATCGCCGCGCCCGTTGCGCACGGTGGAATCACCGATGAGAAACAGCGACGGCAGATTCGTGTTCGCCGGAAAATTTTCGCGCCGCGCAGCAAGCTGCGTCTCGTTTTTCGGCTGGCCCTCCACGAGCTGCGCAAAGATGGTCGCGGGCGTGAGGCTAAAGCCAATCAGCGTGATTGCAAAAAAATGTTTAGTTTTCATTTCAAATTTTGGAATCAGTTTGGTTGTTCAAATCAAATTTCGGCACGCGCGGCGGGCAGGCCGGCATCCCAGTGCCAAGCTCTGGAGCAACTTCAAGCACCAAGCTGCCTTCGCCGGGCGCAGTCTTTTTGCAGCCTGAAGTTTGGAGCTTCGAGGCTGGCATCGGGAACTTCATTTAGATTCCACGGTCAATGTCGCCGTTGCCAGTCCGGTGCGGGTTGCTGTGAGCGTGATTTTCCCCGGCTGCAACATGGCGCGGAGGGCGACGCGGTTCACGCCGCACTCGGTGTCGAGCCAGAGGTTGTTAATGGAATTTATTTTCCCGCTGTTGTAACCGCCGCGCCAGATGGCGGGGCCATCGAGTTTGAAATCCACGCGCGCCTCGTCAGTCGGGCAACGCTGGCCGTTGGCGTCCACCACTTCCACGTCAAACAACGCCACATCGGAACCGTCCGCCTGCAGGCCGTCGGGCGAAATGTGGGGCGTGAGTTTCAGCCGTTTCGGTTCACCGGCGGTTTTGATTTCGTGGGCGCATTGAATTTTTCCGCCGGTGGTGGCGACGGCTTTGATGGTGCCGGGCGCGAATTTAATTTCCGGGAACGCGAAGAGATAGCCATTCGTCGGCGCGCTGGATTTGCCGAGCGATTTTCCATTCACGAACAGCTCCACCGCGTCGCAGTGGTTCGCCGCGACGTAAATCGTTTTCACCGTGTTCGCGGGATAATTCCAATGCCCGATGATGTGGATGTCGGGCGCGGAATTTTGCATGACGCGATAGACGAAGTAAGCCGACTTCGGCAACCGCACGGAATCCACCTTGCCGCTCACGCGACAGACTTCGCTGCTGTCCTGCCGGCCATCGGCGTTCGAGTCCGACCAATAAATCGAGGCGTAGCCAGCCCACTTGGAGTGCGCGGGATTGGTGTTGGAAATGATGTTGCGAAAATAATCGTGATAGCGTCCGGCGGCGGCGATGCAGAAGGTTTCCGAGTTCCAATCGTAAGTGTCGTTCGGGCCTTTCTTGAAGCCAAAATGTGGCGGCGAAAAATCATCCCAGAACCGGCGCGCGGCCTCGTCGCGGAAATCTTCCGTCTCGATGAACGGCGCGCGGTCGCGGCGTTCTTCGCTGTAGGCGCGGAACAAATCTGATTTGTTCGTCAGCGCATCCGTGCGTTTGTCCTGGCCGATCATCACGCCGAAGTATTCGGCGATGGGCGTCGAGCCGGCATCGTTCAACGTGCGGCAACCCATCACGCGCCCGCCGTTCGGATCCCACTCTTTCCGTAACGCCACCATCTGCTGCAAGTGTGCGGGCGACACCGAATTATTTCCCGCCTCCCAGAATAAAATGCTAGGCGCGTTGCGGAAATAAATCATCGAGTCGCGCATCACTTCTAGGCGCTGCTCCCACTGGCGGCCTTGCACGTCCTTCTCCTTGTCGCCTGCCGGACAAACTTGGATGATGCCCGCCTTGTCGCAAGCGCGGACATCCACGGCCTGCGGCGAAACGTGCATCCAGCGGATAAAATTCGCGTGCGTGCTGCGAATGAGTTGCGCATTGTAATCATGCAGCCAGTCGGGATACGCCTGACCGAGTCCGGCCCAGTCATCGGACGAACGCTGCGCGTAGCCGGTGAGCCAGACAAATTTGTCATTCAGATAAACGCCGCCCGTGCCGACGCCGCCCTTGTATTCGGCCTTGCGGAAACCGGTTTTGATTTTTTGGGCGTCCACAATTTTTCCATCCACGCTCAACACCGCGTAAACATCGTAAAGGTTTGGCGTCGCGTCGCTCCAGAATTTTGCGTCCGTCAGTTTGCATTTCGCTGAAAATATTTCCGTCTGACCGCTGACGAGATCCAGCGCTTCGCTTTGAAATTTTGCACAAGGTTTTCCATCCGCATCCACGACCACGCCCCAGAGCGTGATGGATTGCTGGTCGCCGAATTCGTTGCGAACTTGCGACTCGAGGTTCACGTCGCAGGATTTATTTTTGATGTCGAAGTTCGAGCCGAAAATATAAACGCCCGTCGTCTTCAAATTTTCGTAGAGCGGCAGCGTCTGATAAACCTTGCCCGTGAGGTGCAGCCGGATGTTGTGATTCAGCCCGCCGTAGTTCGGGTTGAACGCGCGTCCCATCCATTCGTAACCCACGCCCGTCGCCTCTTCCTTGTAATCGTTGCTGTTGTCAACTTTAACGGCGATGACATTGTCCGCGTCGCCGAAATTCACGAACTCCGTCAAGTCGAGGCCGCATGCCGTGACGCCGTTCTCAAACCGGCCAACCAATTTTCCATTCACCCAAAAGCGGCCCGCCTGTTTCAAGCCCTCGAACTCCAGAAAAACTTTCCCAGCCTTCGCCGTCGCGGGCAGCTTGAAATGTTTCCGATACCAGCCGATGCCCGTCCACGCGTTCCGGTCGCCGCCGCTGTGGCTGATGATGTTGGCGTAGGAATCCACGTCGTTCCAGGTGTGCGGCGCGCTCACGTCGCTCCACTTGGAATCGTCGAACGCGACGGTCTCCGCGTTGGTTACGTCTGCGCGAATGAATTTCCAGCCGGGATTGAAATCCACAACCTGATGCGGTGAGGCGGGCGGAACAAATTTTTCAGCGGCGAAAGAGCAGACGGTGGCACTCGCGAGCAGCGCAGTGAGGAACAAGGTTTTTTTCATGGTTGATTGGCGGTCATCCAGACGGCGGATGGCGGATGGACGCTACAAATTTTTCATGGCAGTTGCAGCCGGTAATACGTCTGCGGCTGGCCGGGGTTCAGGGCGTTGGTAAAATTCAGATTACCGCCCGCGTCGAACTGGTTCGTGCGCAGCCGCGTCCAGTTGGAGAACGGCGTCGTGAGATTTGTTGCCGCCAAAACGTAGTAGCTGGAACTCGCCACGCCGCCGGTTCCCATCAGGCTGAAATTGGTGCCGGCGATGGTGAATTTCGTGATGACCGGCGGTGCGGGCAACACCGGCGTGGCACTGGCCTGCGTAGAATTCCCGCTGTTCGCGACCGTGCCAATGGCGGCGACGACGTAGAAATAAGTCACGCCATTCGTTAATCCGCTGTCGGTGAAATTCGTCGCCGTGATACCGGATGCGATAATGTTTGTGGCGTTGCCGCTGCTCGCACCGCGTTTCACGAGGTAGCCGCTAGCGCCAGTGACGGCGGGCCAAGTGAGCGCGATCTGCGTGTTGCCCGCCACGGCGGCGAGGCTCGTCGGTGCGACCGGGCGCGTGGCGATGAGGGTGCTGCTGGAAACGCCGCCCGCATTCATCGCGGTGACTTTGTAGAAGTAGGCGGTGTTGGTGTTGATGCCGTAGTCGGTGGTGCCGAGCCAGGAAATGCTGCCATACATTTCGTAAGGGCCGCTGGCCGTCGTGGCGCGCTGGACGACGTAGCCGACCGCGCCGGAAACGGCAGGCCACGTCATGTTGAAATTGGTGGTGAGCAGCATCGTGGCCGTCACGGCGGGCGCGGTCACGGGCGGCGTGGGCAACGGAACTGCCGCGACGACAGCGGAATTTCCGCTCGTGCCGCCCGCGCTCGTGGCGGTGACAAAATAATTGTAGAGGCAGCCATCCGTCGGCGAGGTGTCCGTGTAGGTCGTGGCGGTATTCGTGTTGTTCAGGAGAATAGTGCTCAAGGTATTCGTCGCGCCGCCGCCGTTCTTGACGACCGTGGAGCGCCAGATGGAATAAAAGTTTGCGCCTGCCGCTGCGCTCCAGTTTAGCGTCACGCTCTGATGCGTGGCGCTGGCGACGGTCAGACCCGTGGGCGCAGCGGGCGCGCTCGCGGACAAACCTGCGGACGGCGTCGCGCCGGAACTTGGCGGCGAGTTGGTGCTGCTGCCGTTCGGATTTACGGAGCGCACGACGTAATAATAAGTCGTGCCATTCGCCGCCGTGGTGTCGAGGTAGGTCGCGTGGTTCGCGCCGCTGCCGCAGACGGGGCCGATGACGCCGTTCGTGATGGAGACGTAGCTGCTGCCCGCAGTTGTGGAGCGCAAAAGATTGTAGCTGGTCGCGCCCGGCGTGACCGGCCACGAAATTAAATTGCAAGCGCTGCCCGCGTAGGCGACGCAGTTCGTGGGCGTCGGCGGCGTGTAGCCGGTGAATTCCAAGCGCAGATAATCATACATCGCGTGGTTCGCGAAGTAGCCGCCCTTCCTCATGTTGACGGTGATGGTGTTCTGCCCGGCGTGCAGCAGCGTGCTGGAAAAATTTGTGCGCTGGTCGGAAAAAATTCCGTGGATCGCCTGGCGGATGGTCGAGTCGCTGCCGCTGCTGGAACTGTTGTAGTTCGGAAAATAACCGGTGCTGCCAGCGATGCTCGTGCCATTCACCTTGAGAATAATCGGCCCCTGATAACAGGACGACAGCGCGATGTAAATTGACGCGAGCGCGCCGTTCGTTGGCGCGGCAGGCAGGTTGAACGTGATGGTGGACGTGGTGCCAAAAAAATTTGTGCCGGTCACATCGGCGACATTGAGAATGGGTTGAACGTAATTCCAATCCGTTGACCAACGGCTTTGGCCGACGATGTAATTTGGCTCGCTGGGAAAATCGAACGGATATTCCAGATGCTTCGACCAGATGGGACTCGGCGCGTTCGTCGCGGGGCCGATGTCGCCGAGCCAATAATCATCGCCGTGCCGGAATTTGTCGCCGGTGCGGTTGGGAAAACCGATTTCAAAAACTGTCTGGCCGACACGCGTCGGCGTCCAAGTGACGGTGCCAAGATTGTTGGTCGCGCCGCCGGTGACGGTGACGCTGAAAGGCGCGGCGGGAATGTCCTCGGTGTTGGGCGAATTACCGCCGGTCAGGGATTGCGACTGGAACGTGCCCGGCGAGCCGGGGCCAAACGCGAATAACGTGTAGTTCGTCCCCGCGATGACATCGGGGATGGTGAAGTTTCCATTCGCGTCGGTCTTCACCCAAAATTGATACGGCTTCATCCACTGCTGGAAATCATAGGTGCCCGTCGTCGTCACCGGTTGTTGCACCACGCCGACCCATAGGTTGGATTCGGATGCGTTCGGATCGCCGCTGTCGGCAATGACAATCTGTCCGTTGACCGTGCCGCGATTGGTGGCGGACGCGTAATTCGAGTTCGCAAACCAACTGTAAGGCCACGCACCGGCTTCGGCGACGGCTTGCGCTTTGGCATCCGCATAAAGCGCCTGCGCGGCAGCGTTCGTGCCGCTGATGGTGTTGGTGATGTTGTTGCAGTAAATGAGATACGGGCCGGAAACTTTCGACCATACTTCACCCGCCGCGAATGAGCCGTCCGCGCCGCCGCCGTAGTGCCCGCCGTTGATCATGTTCAAGATGGTCGTGCCCATGTGCTCCATCAACTCCCGTTTCATTGGACCGCCGTTGTAATACTCCACGCTGGCGGAGACGTTCCAGAGGCCGACGTTTTTCCCGCCGGTGCCGACGCTGCTCCAGCCCCACACGCGCTGCGCGCCGAAGTCGGCGGCGTAGTTATATTTGTCTTCGTATTGACCGGCGTAGAGGCCGTTCGTCCACAGCGAAACTTCTACGGGCGCATTGTCCACGCCGACTGCTGAACCGACAGAAACCGGCATCAATTTATTGCGGGCGTCGTCCACGCTCATCCAGTTGAAGATGGAACCGGCGTAGATGTTGTCGCGGCATTCGCCGAAAGAAAATGCGCCGTCCGTCGCGCTGTGGCTCCAGACCACGGCGCAATAAAATCCGGTGTTCCCACGCGCCAGCGAGTAATGCACCTCCATCGAAATGTTCGCCACCGTGGTTGTGACCATGGAAACCTCGGCGTAGTTGCCACCGTTGCTCGCGGGATCCACGACGAGCGAATAGGTGAACACGCAGCCTTGGTTGTTGCTGTTCTCCCAATAAAGTTTTCCGCCGTTGGAATTTCCCGAAACCAAATTCAGCGTCTGCGAACTCCCGGTGTTGTTGAACGTATAATTGATCGTGCTGATCTGCGCGCTGGACTTGGTGAAGGTGATAGACACGATGCCATTGTTCATCGTGACTGTCGTGCCACCGTCCGTAAGTGTGACGTTCGCGCCCGTGCCGTTGCCGCCGCCGGGGAGGTTCGCAAAAACCGCCGTCGCGGAAAACAGCAGGCCGCCCAGCCAAAAAACGCGGGCAGCAGATTGGGAAAAAAATTTCAAGGCGTCGCCAGACAAGCTACCGCATTTCCAGCCGGATGGCTCTCAACAGTTCTGGGGATGCCACTGGATTTTTGACTGCCCGACAATTGCGCTTGACCGCGCGCGGAGCAAATGAAAAATTTGCACCGCAGTTTGCAAACGGTAAAACCGCTGCAAACATTCCACAAAACAAAATCACCCATGAAAAAAAACCTGTTTATCCTAGCCTTACTCGGGACCGGCCTCGCGTTTTCCGGCGTCGGCTGCGGCACCACTGATTCCGCCTCCTCCGAACCGGCCAAAGAAGAAGCCAAAGCCGCCATCCCGATTCCCGCCGACAGCCCGTTCGCAAAAATCCAGCTCGGCATGGGCATGGATGAAGTCTATGCGCTCATCGGTCGACCGACCGACACCGGCCATCATATGACCGGCAAGCAATTCATCCCGTATTATTACGGCGGCGATACCCAGCGCACCGAGGCGTTTTACAAAGGTCAGGGAACCATTGTTTTCTCCCCGAACAATCACTGGACGCAACATATGGGCGTGATTGAGATCAATTACGATCCGAACCAAAAATAACCAGTAACTTTCTGTTTTCACGAAGGCTGTCGGCTGCCAGCGCGCAGCCAACAGCCTTCAATTTTTTCCATGAGCAATTCACGGCCACTCAACGGCGCTGACTACCTGATGCGCGGGTTCGACTACGAACTTCGCAAGCACGGCTACGCGGGCAATTCCTGCCAGATCATCATCGAACTCGACGGCGCGATTTCCGCCGCTGCGCTGCGCAAACGTCTCGATGCCATCGCCGCGAACAACCCTATAGTCAGCGCGCGCACCGCTGGCGTCTGTCATGCGACATGGGAAATTCCCGCGCAGGCCAGCGCGCCGAAGGTTCGCGTCCATCGCGAAGCCGACGGATTGGCCACCAAGCTCGTCAACGAACCCGTGGACGTGGACAACGGCGAGAATGCGCGCTTCGACCTCATCGAATGTGCCGATGGAAAAACCAAAGTCATCTTCACCTGGGCGCACGTCTTGATGGATGCGCACAGCGCGGAACATTTCGTCGCCGTCGCCGGGCGCGAGGAAATGCCGCTGCCCGCAAAAGAATTCATCCCGATTCCCAAGCCTGTGCCGCCGCTGAAAAAGCGTTTCGTCGGGGCGATGAAAAATTTCAAGGCCTACAACGAATTCCGCAAGCTCGCGCCAAAGTCGCCCGGCGTGCGTTTCGCGAACGCGCCTAAAACCCAGTTGTTCCGCGTAGAAAAATTTTCCGCCGCTGAATCCGCACAAGTCAAGGCGCACGCCTCGAAACTAGCG
>JANOBC010000256.1:0-2354 GCA_031411455.1 Limisphaerales bacterium | reverse complement strand
ATGATAGGAGCGCGGACAGCCTTGTCCGCGAGTTGCGGTTGTGATCAAAACGCGCGGACAAGGCTGTCCGCGCTCCGAAACAAAACGAAAACATGAGCGACGAATCAACAATCCATCGCGGTCTGGACGGCGTGGTCGTGGACACGACGCGCATCTCGAAAGTGATGCCAGAGATCAACTCGCTGGTGTATGCCGGTTATCCCGTGCAGGAATTGTGTGAGCATTGCCACTTCGAGGAAGTCGCCTGGCTCATGTGGCATGGCGAACTGCCGACGGCGAAGCAACTCGCGGACTTCATGGCGCTCGGTCGCGGCCAGCGCGAAATCAGCAAAGACCTGCTGTCCGTGATCCAAAAATCTCCGCGCACGGCGCATCCGATGGATGTGTTGCGCACGGCGGTGAGCTTTCTCGGCACGGAAGACATGGAGATGGACAAGACCGACGCGACAACGAATCTGAAGCGATCCATCAGCATGATGGCGAAGATTCCGACGATGATCGCGGCGTTTTATCGGCTTCGCAAAGGACAGGATTTTATTCCGCCGCGCAATGACCTCGGCTTCGTGGAGAATTTTTTTTACATGATCTTTGGCAAAGTGCCCGCACCGGAAGTCATCCACGCGTTTGAAGTTTCGCTGATTCTTTACGCCGAACACGGTTTCAACGCGTCCACGTTCACCGCGCGCACAGTGGTTTCGAGTTTGTCGGACATTTACAGCGGCGTGGTCGGCGGCATCGCGTCGCTCAAAGGCCCATTGCACGGCGGCGCGAACGAGGCGGTGATGCACCTGCTGCTGGAAGTCGGCGAGCCGTCGCGCGCGAAGGAATGGATGCTCACCGCGCTCCGCGAAAAGCGCGTGGTGATGGGTTTCGGCCATCGCGTCTATAAAAATGGCGATTCGCGCGTGCCGACGATGAAAAAATATGCGCGCAAAATGGCGGAGTTCACCGGGCAGTCGAAGTGGCTCGACATCGCGGACATCCTCGAAGCCACGATGCGCGAGCAGAAGAACATCCACCCGAACCTCGATTTTCCCAGCGGCCCGGCGTATTACATGATGGGCTTCGACATTGACATGTTCACGCCGTTCTTCGTGATGGCGCGCATCACCGGCTGGACGGCGCACATCATGGAGCAACTCGCGGACAATCGCCTCATCCGCCCCCTGTCGCAATATGACGGCCCAGGCGAACGGCGCGTCCTTCCAATTGAAAAACGTTAAACCGAATTTTTTATGAGCAAAACACTTGAACCTTGTCCCAATTTCATCGGCGGCGAATGGATTGAATCCAAAACCGCGCGCACACCCGTTTTCAATCCTTCCATCGGCGAAGTGATTTCTGAATGTCCGGTCGGAAATGTTGCCGACGCCAACGCCGCCGTCGAGGCCGCACACGCTGCGTTTCCGGCGTGGATGGAAACGCCGCCCGTCGAACGCGCGCGGATTCTTGGCCGCTTCAAGATGTTGATGGACGAAAATTTTGAGGACATCGTCCGCAGCAACACCCGCGAGCACGGCAAGACGCTCGTCGAATCGCGCGGCGACGTGAAGCGCGGCATGGAAGTCATCGAGTTCGCGCTCGGCGTGCCGTCGTTGATGATGGGCGAAGTGCTGGAGAACATCGCGCGCGGAATTGATTGCGAGGCCATCCGTCAGCCGCTCGGCGTTTGCGTCGGCATCACGCCGTTCAATTTTCCCGCCATGGTCCCGCTCTGGATGTATCCCATCGCCATCGCGTGCGGCAACACCTTCGTGCTCAAGCCGAGCGAAAAAGTTCCTCTCACCGCGATTAAAATTGCGAAACTATTTGAAAAGGCCGGACTGCCGAAAGGCGTGTTGAACATCGTCCACGGCGGACGCGAAGTGGTGGACGCATTGCTCACGCATCCGAAGGTGAAAGCGATTTCGTTCGTCGGCTCGACACCGATTGCGCGTTACATCTACGAAACCGGCACGAAGCATGGCAAACGCGTCCAGTCCAACGGCGGCGCGAAGAATTACGTCATCATCATGCCCGACGCGGACGTGGAAAATTCCACTCGCGGCGTCATCGAAGCCGCGTTCGGTTGCGCGGGCGAACGCTGCATGGCCGGTTCAACTGCCGTCGTCGTTGGCGCGGCGGAGAAATTAGTTTTGCCCACACTGGTTGAAGCCACGAAACGCATCAAGGTTGGCCCAACGGATCGCGAAGCGCAGCCGGATATGGGGGCAGTCATCTCGCGCCAGCATCGCGACCGCGTGCAGGAGTTGATCAGCATCGGCGAGCAGCAGGGCGCAAAAGTTTTGGCTGACGGTCGCGGCGTAAAAGTTTCCGAAGCACCGAATGGTTTCTACGTCGGCGCGACGATTCTG
>JANOBC010000255.1:0-5606 GCA_031411455.1 Limisphaerales bacterium | reverse complement strand
GCGCGTGGCCGGCGATCGCGCGGCACATCAAGCAGGATGCCGAGGGCAACGCGGCGGTCGGCGATTTCATTCACGTGGACGCGGCGCGAAACATCATTTACGACGCGCGCACCAAAAACCGCACGCCGATTTGCGTGGTCGGTTTGCGTGATTCCATTCTGGTGCAGACAGACGACGCCGTGCTCCTAGCACACAAATCGCAGGCGCAAAAAATCAAGGAGCTAGTCAAGCGGATGTCAGAAGATAAGCGGTTGAAGAAACTGATTTGAGCTTTATTGCCTTAACCTTCGTGTATCGCCACCACCGACGTGAGTCGGCGCAAATCAAATTCTCCCGGGATCGAATGGCGCGAACTTACGTTCGCGGCTACGGCCAAAAGAAAAAACTACCGTTTTTTTAACCGCGCCGGATTTCCGAGCCTTGGAAACGGATTTCGATGCGGAAAACTTTCTTCATGCGGCACGTCACCTTGCCGGTCGCGAGGTCGATCGTGTCGGGAATTTCGATCCGGTGCAGATCCACCGCCGCGTGATAGCCGCGCTCGGAGAACACATCAATCAACATCGCCAGCGCCAGCGGGTCGGCTAAAACCTTGTCCTCGGTATTGATGTGCGCGATGCCGGTGATGGCGTGACGCAAAACGATTGGCAGGATTTTTTCCTCGATGAAGGTGATGACGCTGGCGAACAGTTCGCCGTGTTCCAGTTCATAGCTGTCAAGCCGCCTCACAAGTTCCTGCCGCGCATGAATGATGATCTGGCTGGCGACCGGCACGCCGCGCAGACGATCCACCGTGCGCGGGTCGAGTTCCAGCGTGCTCTGGTATTCCAGCTCGTGCAGGATGTTTTGCTCCACCTCATTGACCGGGCCTTGGGCATTAATGAAGTGGTAATGAAAAATTTCCTTCAACGACTGCAACGCATCCCACGTCTGTTCCTTGAAGACACGATAACGGCGGCGCGCGAGCGATTCGTCGTGGTCGGTGGGACGATCCTCGTGCAATTCACCGGAACCGGTGCGTTCGGCGGCTTCGATGAGCGCGCGCGTCTCGCGTCCGCGCTTGAGCTGGCGCGCGACGGATTCCTTCTCATCCACGAACAGCACCATGATGTGAATCGTGGGCTGGCGAAAATGAATGCTCAACGGCGTGTTGTAAAATTCGCGGCGCAACTCATGCATCTTGTCCACCAGCATTTTCAGACATTCCACCTGCACGTTCGTGCGCGGAAAACCGTCGAGGATGACGCCATCGTGATATTCCTCGCGCAACAATTCCCGCAGCAACAACGCGACCACATCGCGGTCGCCGACCATGTTGCCCGCATCTTTCAACGCCTTGGCTTCAGGCGAATTCAGCAACGAGCTGATGACAATCGGCTGGCAAGTCAGGCCGCGTCCCTTGGCGATGAAGTTGGTGTTCGTGCCCTTGCCTGCGCCCGGCGCGCCGCCGAGCAAAATAATTTCCTTGGGAAAACGCAGTTGCTCGCGGCCAAACTCCGCCTCCAGATCGCGCCAGACGGAATTGAAAATGAGTTGCGCGTCCTTGATTTCCAAGTCGCTGCGCTTGGGCGCAACGGGAGCGCCGGGCAGCGTAGATTCGGTGGTTGTCGTCATAGGTTCCTTATGCGGATGCCAGAGAATACAAAAATCCTTTCGCCGCGCACATGATTTTATGCGCTGCCGTGATCCGCAGATTAAAAACTCTTGGCGAAAAACTTTCGAGCAACGGAAGCGAACAGTTTTTCCTGCCGTTCTCCCTCACCCCAGCCCTCACCCGCTGGGAGTGAGAGAATTTTTTGCCGCCACGAATACATTTATCGCCGCTCGATTGCCGAAGCGATGCCGTAAGCCCCCCGCTCCCGTTAGGTTCCCACTCCCAGCGGGAGAGGGATTAAGG
Organism: Limisphaerales bacterium; assembly: GCA_031411455.1. Classification (GTDB taxonomy): domain Bacteria; phylum Verrucomicrobiota; class Verrucomicrobiia; order Limisphaerales; family UBA11358; genus UBA11358. The sequence goes on along the minus strand of JANOBC010000255.1, from coordinate 3,709 downwards.
GTGAGGGAGAACAGCCGCCACTTCACGAACGGTTTCAAATCACAGAATGTTTTCTCGAGAACAATCACAAATCCACGCTGCGACTAGCCGCCCGCTACGAATTTCAATTCAGCCACGAGTTGCAGTGGCGTTCGCCCGCGTGATGTGCCAATTTACGGCTCACTCGCAACTGAAAGATTTTTATGGCGCAGGCAATCATGGATCCCGAAAAGGTGCGGCGGTTCGCCGACGAACTCCAACGCTTCAACGCCGACCTCGAAAACCGCCTCTCCATGTTGCACGCGCGGTTCGCGGCGCTGGGCGACACCTGGTCGGACCAAGAACACGAGAAATTTGCCGAGGAATTCCGGCAGGCAATGAAGGCGCTAAAAAAATTCAACGAACTTTCCAAATCCCACGCGCCCTACCTGCTCCGCAAGGCGCAACGCATCGAGGAGTATTTGAACCAAAGATGAAACTTTAGGGATCATCCTCATTCTCATCCTCGTTGGGGGAGTGACGATGAGGATGACGATGAGAATGAAATAAATGCCAAGCCAAGCTCAAGTCACGTCCATTGAATCGCTGGAATCGTTCCGGGCAGATTTGATCATCTACCTCGGCCAGATGCTGCCCGCGCTGGATGAGGCCAGCGGCGAGGTCATGCGGATGCGGCACTGGCTGCAAGTCGAGCAGCGCGGATTTTGGGATGACCAGTTGCGCCGCCGCCGTCGCAAACTGGAGGAGGCGCAGGGCGAACTGTTCAACAAAAAGATTTCATTGATGAACGATTCCACCGTCCTCGCGCAAATGGAATTGCAACGCGCCCAGCGCGCCGTCGCGGAGGCCGAACAAAAAATCACCGCCTTGAAAAAATGGACGCACGAACTGGAACGCCTCGCCGAGCCGCTCGTAAAACAGGTGGAATCCTTGCGCGGTTATCTGACGGGCGAGATGGCGATGGGCGTCATCAGCCTGACCGAGGCGATCAAATCATTGGACGCCTACACGCAAGTCGCCCCGCCATCCGCCGAAACAAAAACGTCGTCATGAATTTGAATGGCAGCAAAAGCCGGCTCGCGGGTTTGACCAAGGACATCTCCGTCCGCTGGTCGGACACGAAAGAACACTGGCGCGACCAGCGCAGCGCGCAATTTGACCGCGAGTTTATGGCGGAACTTGTTCCGCGCGTGAATCAGGCGACGACGGCGATGGAAAAATTGGATGAACTTTTCAAACGCATCAGGAGAGACTGTGAATAGCCCCAACCCACTTTTAGGAACCACGGAACTGCTCGCGCAACTCGACGCCTTGAAAAGCGTCGCGCAGGATTTTGCCGCGCGCGAGGAACAATTATCGTCTGCCCACCGCGTCGGAACCGCGAAGGCCAACGAGGCGTTCGCCACCGCCGATCATCAGATGAATTCCGCCAGCGCCCTGCGGCAGGGCGCGGAAGTGGACGGCTTCGCGGAAGCCAAAACAAAATTGCAGGCCTGGTTTGCGCGGCGCTCGGCGCGCATCAATCGCGCTCACCACCGTATCCGCGAGCAGTTGTCATCGCGCATCAGCACTCAGGACGAGGACTGCAAAACCCGGGCGCAGCAAGGCCTGATTGCCGCCGAACAGAACCGCGATCAAAGCCGCGCGCACGCAAACGCGGCGGGGGAAAATTTTCAGCAGCGTTACGCAAATGAGGCGGCAGAATTTCAGCCGGTGGAAAAATCCGTGCGCAGCGCGTTCGGCGGCGTGGGAAGTTTTCGGCGGTTGCTCAACGTGCCAGCCGCGTCCGTGGAAACAAGTTCCGCCGATGACGGAAATGGAATGTTGGACGAAGCCAGCCGCGTCCGTGAAAAAATCAAAGCAGATTTGGTTCAGTTCAAAAAAATTTTCCTGCCGCAATTTTTCCGGTTTGCCCCGCTGTGGCTGCTGACGTTGGTGCTGCTGGGCATCGGCCTTCCGGCCATGGTGCTGCCCAAGCTCGGCCATTTCATTCCGTTGCCCGTCGCCATCGCCGCGCTCGTGGCGGTGGTCTTGGTTTGGTTGGTTTGTTTTTTGGGAACTCGTTCGGCCGCGCCGCTTGCAAAAAAAATTGCCGCCGATTTTCTCCGCGCAAAACAATTGGTGGATACCGCGCCGGAACAGTCCGACTTCTGGCTCCAGTCCGAGCAGGCGCGGATTGAAAATGAATTCGTGGAGACGAAAAATGCCGTCAACGCCGAGTGGAAGCGTGGGACAAAGGAAATCGCGGCGGCCCGGAACCGGCGTCCGGTGGAGGTGGAGACGCGCGTGGCTAAACTTGAGAAACGGAACGAAAACTTTCTCCAATCAGCGCTCGCGCGCGCACAGTCGGCGCACGATGAAACACTTTTGCTCTTGCGCGCGGAAGCCGCCGCCAGCCTGAAGCTGCTGGCGGACGCCCACGCCCGAAACATTTCGCGGCTGGAAACCGAATTTCAAAACGGCTGGCGCGAACTGGAAGCGGGCTGGAAACAGAACGCGCTGCCGTTAAGCGAAAAAATTCAGGTAGCAAGTAAGGTGGCGGAAAAAACTTTTCCCGACTGGCCGTCGCTAAATCCCCGCGACTGGCAAGCACCGCAGTCATTCTTGAACGCCGCCAAATTCGCGCGGGTGGAAATCGAAACGCAAAAGTTTTTCACCGCGTTGCCCAAGGACAAGCGGCTCGCCCTGCCCTGCCCCGCCGTCATGTCGTTGCCACTGCTGCTCACGCAGCCGCAGCACGGCTCGCTATTGATTGAAACAAACAAGCAAGGTGATGCCGAAGCACTCGCCGCGATCAACAATGTCATTCTGCGCCTGCTCGCCACCACGCCGCCGGGGCGCGTGGAGTTCACGATTTTTGATCCGGTCGGGCTGGGACAAAATTTTGCCACGCTCATGCACCTCGCGGATTACGAAGCGGGCGCGATCAACAGTCGCATCTGGACGCAGTCCGCGCAGTTCGAAGAAAAGCTCGCGGACTTGAGCGAGCACATGGAGAAAATCATCCAGATGTATCTTCGCAATGAATACGCGACCATCGCGGAATACAACGCGTCGGCCGGCAGCACGGCGGAGAAATATCACGTCCTCGTCATCGCGTCGTTCCCCGTGAACTTCACTGACACGGCGGCGAAACGGCTGCGCAACATCGCGGCCAGCGGAGCGCGCTGCGGCGTGTTCACGCTCATCCACTGGGATCAGCGCAACGCTGCGCCCTCGGATTTTGTGCCGGACGAATTGCGGAAGAACAGCGTGTGCCTCGTGCGCGGCGAAAACGGATTTGAATTTTCCAACTGGCGGACGGCGGGCGCGAAATTGATTTTTGACGAACCACCATCGGCGGAATTCGCCACGGACTTTTTGCATCGCGTCGGTGAACTTGGCCGAAATTCCAATCGCGTGGAAGTGCCGTTTGAAAGTGTCGCGCCAACGGAAATGTGGCTGGAAGAAACGAGTGAAATTCTCCGCGTGCCGATTGGCCGGAGCGGCGCGACCAAATTTCAGAACCTTGAAATCGGCCAAGGGACGCGGCAGCACGCGCTCATCGCGGGCAAGACCGGTTCCGGCAAATCCACGTTGTTCCATGTCATCATCACCAACCTCGCGCTGCGGTGCAGCCCGGAGCAGGTCGAATTTTATCTGGTGGACTTCAAGAAGGGCGTGGAGTTCAAATGCTACGGCAGCCGCCGACTGCCGCATGCCCGCGTCGTGGCCATCGAGAGCGACCGCG
>JANOBC010000254.1:0-1582 GCA_031411455.1 Limisphaerales bacterium | reverse complement strand
TTGAAGAAATTGCGCCTGATGTCGCCGATGTCCGCGGAAGCGACCGTCGTGCGCAACTACATCGAGACCATGGTCGGCTTGCCGTGGAAGAAGAAAAGCAAGATCAGCAACGATCTGATCAAGGCTCAGGACGTCCTCGACGCCGACCACTATGGCCTGGACAAGGTCAAGGAACGCATTGTCGAGTATCTCGCTGTTCAGCAACGCGTGGACAAGCTCAAGGCGCCAATCCTGTGTCTGGTCGGCCCCCCGGGAGTGGGCAAGACTTCGCTCGGGCAGTCTATTGCGCGGGCCACAAACCGCAAATTCACGCGGATGTCGCTTGGCGGCGTGCGCGATGAAGCGGAGATTCGGGGCCATCGCCGGACTTACATCGGCTCTATGCCGGGCAAGCTGCTGCAGAACATGACCAAGGTCGGGGTGCGCAATCCGCTGTTCCTGCTCGACGAAGTCGACAAGATGGGACAGGATTTTCGCGGCGATCCAGCCTCGGCTTTGCTCGAAGTGCTCGATCCGGAGCAGAACGACAAGTTCGTCGATCATTACATTGAGGTCGAATACGACCTGTCCGACGTAATGTTCGTGGCCACGGCGAACACCATGAACATTCCCGCACCGTTGCTCGACCGCATGGAAGTAATCCGATTGTCCGGCTATACAGAGGACGAAAAGATCAACATCGCCATGCGCTATCTGCTGCCCAAGCAGGTAAAGAACAACGGACTGAGGGACGGCGAAATCGCTGTTTCCGAAAGTGCGATACGCGACATTGTCCGGTATTACACGCGTGAAGCAGGCGTGCGCAGTCTGGAGCGCGAAATCTCCAAAATCTGCCGCAAAGTGGTGAAGTCGCTGCTGACCAAGAAACGCGATACGCGCATTACGGTATCGGCTCGTAATCTCGATCACTATCTCGGCGTGCGTCGCTTCACCTACGGCCTCGCGGAGAAAAACAACCAGGTCGGTCAAGTGACCGGACTGGCGTGGACGGAAGTGGGCGGCGAACTGCTGACCATCGAAGCAGTGGTGATGCCCGGCAAAGGCAACATCCAGCGCACCGGCTCGCTTGGCGATGTCATGAAGGAATCGGTTGAAGCCGCTCGTTCCGTGGTTCGTTCACGCGCTGCCCGCCTCGGCGTGAAGGACGACGCATTCGAGAAAAGCGACATCCATGTTCACGTTCCCGAGGGCGCGACGCCCAAGGATGGTCCGTCCGCCGGAGCGGCGATGACCACCGCACTGGTATCGGCGCTGACCGGTATTCCTGTCAGGGCGGATGTGGCCATGACCGGTGAAATTACCTTGCGCGGCGAAGTCCTCGCCATCGGCGGCCTCAAGGAAAAGCTGCTGGCAGCGCATCGTGGCGGCATCAAAACGGTGCTGATTCCGGAAGAAAACGTCAAGGATCTGGCCGAGATTCCGGACAACGTGAAGAATCGGCTCGAGATCCATCCGGTGAAGTGGATCGACCAGGTGCTGGAACTGGCGCTGGAGCGCAAACCAGAGCCGTTACCGGAAAAGGCAGAAGTAGTCGCGATCCCAAAGGTGGATTCAAGTGAAGCGGTAGGCGCCGTCAAACATT
>JANOBC010000253.1:0-4450 GCA_031411455.1 Limisphaerales bacterium | reverse complement strand
TTTCAACGAACAGCCAAATTCAGTTCGTAGCTACTTATGCCGTGGAGATTCCAGACAAGGGCGCATTTTCGGATTTGCATTTTTACAGCAACACCGAACTCAATCTCGTGGTGCGTGGCAAGGCAGTTGAATTTAGCGAAGTTGTAAGCAGCTCGATGGGATTTGACGAACTTCAGGAAAAAACTGACTTAATTAAGCCGGAAACCAACAAAGGCAAGGCGATGATTGCTACCGACATTGTCATTGGAAATTTAGAGGGAGATTTGAAACTTGATGCCAAAAAGATTGATGTAATCGTTCAATTCGATTGGCGCAAAAATCCGCAGAAGTTTGTTTTCAAAGATGTTCCTTTGAATTGAGTTAAAATATTTTTTGAGATGGAAGCCATCAACAATTTATTGAGCGCCAGCAACGTGACGGACGTGTTGTTTTACGTCTTCGCCGCGCTGACGCTGCTGTGCGCCGTGCTCGTGGTCGCGAATCCGTTCAGCCGCAATCCCGTCACGAGCGCGATGTTTCTCGTGCTGACGATCATCTCGATGTCCGGCCTGTTCCTGCTGCTGCACGCGTTCTTCCTCGCGGCGGTGCAGATTCTCGTTTACGCCGGCGCAGTCATGGTGCTGTTCCTGTTCGTCATCATGTTGCTCGACTTGAAGGAAGAACAACGCCGTCGCATTAAATTTTTCGGTCTCGCCGCCGGTTTGGTTTCCGTCGGCATCGTGGTCAGTATTTTTGTGAAGGCGCTTGCCTCCGTCAAAACGGACGCCGCGCCGCCCACGCTCGAAGGCGAAACCTACGCGCTTGGCAAACTCCTGTTCACGCAATACACGCTCCCGTTTGAAATCGTCTCCGTGCTGCTGCTCGTGGCGATGGTCGGCGTGATCCTTTTGAGCAAGAAAAAACTGGAATAACGCAAAGACGCAAAGCAGCCAAGACGCAAAGAAGAAATGAAAAACACATTGAAACAGGTTGAAAAGAATTTGGTGCCTTGCGCCTTTGCTTCTTTGCGCCTTTGCGTTGAAAAAATATGAACGTCGGCCTCCATCATTATCTGTTCGTGAGCTTCATGCTGTTCAGCCTGGGGCTGCTCGGCGTCATCATGCGCCGCAACCTGATCGTGATTTATATGTCGCTCGAGCTGATGCTCAACGCCGCCAATCTGGCGCTCGTCTCCTTTTCGCGGTTCAACAACAAGCTCGACGGCCAGGTGCTGGTGTTTTTCATCATCACCGTGGCGGCGGCGGAAGTGGCGGTCGGTCTCGCGCTCATCGTGGCGCTCTACCGCAAACGCCAGTCCGCGCATGTCGAAGATTTGACCTCGATGAAACTCTGATTTTAGCCACAGATGAAACACAGAATGAACACAGACAAGACATCCGCAGATTCCGCAGACGGACGCAGATTGGATTTGCCTGAATTAAATCTGCGGAAATCTGCGTCATCTGCGGACAAAAAATGAAACACGAATTATTTCCTTGGCTGATTTTGTTCCTGCCGCTGATTTCAGCGGCGGTGATAACGCTTTTTTTCCTCCGCAACAAAACCGTCAGCAGCCTCATCTCCATCGGCGCAGTGGTCGCCGGGTTCATTCTTTCCGTCCTTTTCGTCCAGGCCAACGGAATGCAGTTCAGCGGCGAAACTTCGACGAACTGGCTTTCCATCGGCGGGCTGCAAATTGATTTTGGTCTGAAGCTCGATGCGTTGAGCATGATGATGTTGTTCGTCGTCACCGGCGTCGGCGGGCTGATCCACATTTATTCCTACGGCTATATGCACGAGGACGGCAGCATGGCGCGCTTCTTCGCGTGCTTGAGCCTGTTCACGTTCTCGATGCTCGGCATCGTGCTCGCGAATAATTTCGTGATGATGTTCATCTTCTGGGAACTGGTCGGCGTGTCCAGCTACCTGCTCATCGGTTTCTGGTTTGAAAAACCCAGCGCCGGCGACGCTGCGAAAAAAGCGTTCATCACCAACCGTCTCGGCGACTTCGGATTTCTTGCGGGCATCCTAATGGTCTGGGGTTTGCTCGGTTCGTTGAGCTTCGGCGCATTGCAAACCACCATGCTCGCCAACCCCGCCGCGCTCGGCTGCTGTGCGACGATTGCCGCGCTGCTGATTTTCTGCGGCTGCATGGGCAAGTCCGCCCAGTTCCCGCTGCACGTCTGGTTGCCCGACGCGATGGAAGGCCCGACGCCCGTGTCTGCTTTGATCCACGCCGCGACGATGGTGGCCGCCGGTGTTTACATGCTTTGCCGCACGTTGTTTCTTTTCAACGCCGATTCGCTCCACATCATTTCCTACATTGGCGGTTTCACCGCGCTGCTCGCCGCGCTCATGGCCGTGCAGCAAAACGACATCAAGCGCATCATCGCCTACTCGACGCTCTCGCAGCTCGGCTACATGGTGATGACGGTTGGTTTGAACGGCCCGACGCCTGCGATGTTCCATCTGACCACGCACGCGTTTTTTAAGGCGCTGCTTTTCCTGGCTGCCGGCTCCGTCATCATCGGGATGCACCATGAGCAGGACATCTGGAAAATGGGCAACCTGCGGAAGAAAATGCCTATCACGTTTTTGACTTTTACCATCGGCACGCTCGCATTGTGCGGCGTCCCGCCGTTCAGCGGTTTTTATTCCAAGGATGCGATTCTCGCGCAATGTCTGGAGCAGCATAATTACATTCTCTTCGGCGTCGGAGTTTTCGTGGCCGCGCTGACGACGTTTTACACGTTCCGTTTGTTCTTCGTCGTTTTCTTCGGCAAGGAAAAATCCGACCACGCGAAACACGCGCACGAATCACCGCTGGTGATGACGCTGCCGCTGATTGTGCTCGCGGTGTTCTCGTTCGCCGGTGGTTTCATCGGCATCACGAATAACTACGGCTCTCAGTTATCGCATGAGCACGAGATGCTTTCCGTTTCGCAACAGTTGATGGAACCGCTCAGCAAACCCTTTCCGATGGCCTGCGGTCTCGGTGCCGTCGCAATCGGCTTGTTCTTGGCTTTCATGCTCTACAAAAATGCCGACAGCGATCCGCTGCCCAAGAAACTCGGCGGCTTGGCGACGTGGATGAAAAACAAATTTTACTTCGACGAAATTTACGCGGCCACGTTTGTTCGCTTGCACGATTTCATCGCGGCGACTTTTGATTTCATTGACCGCTGGATTTTGGAAGGCGCGATCATCGGCGTGATTCGCGGCGGCACGGATTTGACCGGCCGCGCGTTGCGCCTCGTGCAAACCGGCAACCTCCAGACCTACACAATTCTATTCGTGCTCGGCGTGGTGCTGGTGCTCTATTTCGTTTTGGGAAAATGAAAAATAAATTTCAACGCAAAGGCGCAAAGACGCCAAGCCGCAACGCAGAGAAAACAGAATTTTCTTTGCGCCTCTGCACCTTTGCGTCTTTGCGTTAAAAAGAAATGTCCATTTTAACTCACATAGCAGGCTGGCCGCTAATTGCGGCGTTGTTGCTCGTCGTCGTGCCGCGCAATTACCGCGTCATCATCCGCGCCATCGCGGTGCTGGCCACGCTTATCTCGGCGGTGCTGGCGGTAAAGATGTTCGCCCAGTTCGTGCCCGGCGCGGCTGGCTACCAGTTTGAACAGCAGATTCCGTGGGTCGAATCGCTCGGCATCAGCTACCACGTCGGTGTGGATGGTATCAATGTTGGTCTCATCTTGATGGGCGCAATCGTCGCCTTCGCCGCCGCACTCTGCTCGTGGGAAATCCAGACGCGCGAAAAGGAATTTTACATCCTGCTGCTCGTGATGACCGGCGGCATTCTCGGCGCATTCGCGTCGCTGGATTTGTTCTTCTTTTATTTCCTGCACGAACTCGCGCTCGTCCCGACCTTCATCATGATCGGTGTCTGGGGCCGGGGCGAAAAGAAGAACTACGCGACGTTCCAGATCACGCTCTACTTGAGCATCGGCGCGCTCATCGCGCTCATCGGCCTCATCGCGCTCTATCTGCAATCCGGCGCGAACACGTTCGATATCCCGAAGCTCATCGAACACGTCAAAACGCATCCGTTCTCGGACAACGCCCAGCATTTTATTTTCCCGCTCCTCCTGTTCGGCTTCGGCATTCTGGTTTCACTTTGGCCGTTTCACTCCTGGGCGCCGCTTGGTTATGGTGTTGCGCCGTCGCCGACCGCGATGCTGCACGCGGGCGTGTTGAAAAAATTCGGCATCTACGGTCTCATTCGCATCGCGCTGCCGATGTTGCCGGACGCCGCGCAAAGTTGGGCGAATATCCTCGCGTGGCTCTGCGTCGGAAACATTTTGTATGTCGGCTGGGTCGCGATGCGCCAAAAAGATTTGAACCTGCTCATCGGTAATTCCAGCGTGGCGCACATGGGTTTCATTTTCCTCGGCATCGCGAGCCTGAACCTCATCGGCATCACCGGCGCAGTGCTCATCATGGTCGCGCACGGCTTCCTCGCGGC
>JANOBC010000252.1:0-22402 GCA_031411455.1 Limisphaerales bacterium | reverse complement strand
GACCGGCCAGCGTGAATTTGCGCCCGTGCTGGCAAAGGCCGCGCTCGCCGTCGGCGCCAACGGCCTGTTCATCGAGACGCATCCGCAACCGGACAAAGCCATGAGCGACGGGCCGAACATGATTCCGCTGGCGGAGATGGCAACGGTGTTGCGCTCGTTGTTAAAAATTTACGAAGCGGCGAAATGAAATAGTTCAATGCCGAAAGTTTCGCAGAACGCGGTTTGTTTGAATGTTAGGCCACATCACGCTTTATGGATATAGCCGGATTTGATTACGAGCCGACGCAGATTATCGTCCGAGTGGATGACAACGTTGGTGCTTGCGACATGATTCGGTTTCGGGATGGCAGGCATTTTATTGTTCTTGATTGGGTTCGGACACACGATGGCGATGTTCCGAAAGAGGTAATTCAGATTGATCCGAGTCGTTTGTCGGATATTGGTTATCCTTACGCCCAGTTTCCTAATTGCCGTTATTGTTTTAACGGGCAGCTTGCTCTAAAAGACGCTCGGCCTGTGCCCGAAGATTTGAATCAATGATTGTTATGAAACCGAATTTTCGTTAGACCGATTACGTTTATGCGCGATATAAAGTCAGAGCGAGCAGAGCTTTTTTGGCTTCTCAACCAGCTTCCGCGCTGGGAGCAGGTTGCTTTCGCGTTGGTCAATATTCCATTCAGCTTCATTACTACGATTCTATGCTTTCTGCTTTGGATTCCGTTTCAAATTATGATTGTGCTCGTTCTTCCATTTATGGCTTTCGCGTTAGTGGGAAGCGCGATTTGGTTGTGCTGCTTGGGAATTATGATTGGCTTGAGTTTTATCACCGAACGGCTGCCGATATTGCGCCCATTCACCTTTGTTCTCGCTTTACCATTTCTCATCATCGCTCACAATGTGAACGGATTGACGCCAGCACCTACAGCGGGAGATATGCAGGCGAAAATTGAAAAATGGGATTTAATTGAGGCTTTCCCTTTGACTTGGTCTTTGCTTCGTTTTCATTTCTGAATTCCATGTCCGAAAAAATTTCAGCCGCCATCCGCCCTCCGCCAGCGCGCCGCGCGCATCAAATTATTCTTGTGCGATGTGGACGGCGTGCTGACCGACGGCTCGTCATTGCCCCGCTTGACTCCAAAGCATATTCGGGCAGATTGATTGCATGACGCTTACCGCTGTTTTGATTCCAGCCGAGGAGGGCGGTTTCACCGCCTTCAATCCCGAAACAGGTTCTACCACGCAGGGCGAGACGGTGCCGGAAGCCATCAGCAACCTGCGCGAAGCCACGGAACTTTATCTGGAAGAATTCCCGCTGAAACAGTCAGGACAAGCATTGCTGACCACGTTCGAGATTCCGGCTCATGCCTAAGTTGCCGCGCATTTCCGGTTCGGAAATTGTGAAGACTTTGCAATGACTCGGTTTTGAAATTGCCCGTCAGTGCGGCAGCCACATCATCATGCGACGCGGAGCATCCGGCTGCGTCGTTCCAAATCACCGCGAAGTGAAAGTCGGAACTCTTGCGGGCGTTCTTCGGCAAGCGGGAGTTTCTGCGGAAGAATTTATCTCCGCGCTTTGAATTTTTCCATACCCGCAAAAATTTCCGCCGCCATTCGCCAACGCGCCGAGCGCATCAAATTATTTTTGTGCGACGTGGACGGCGGGCTGACGGACGGCCAAGCCCCGTCTTCCCTTGCTTTGCCCCGCCAACGCAGCTAGTTTTTTCGCGTGCAAACATGGCTTTCAGATCGTGTCCAGCTTGAACCGGCGGTTTGCCACGGCAAACCCGTCGTGCGCGGCACGCGGGTGCTGGTGAGCAACGTCATCGGCGCCATTGCCGCCGGCCAATCCCACGCCGAGATTCTGGAGGATTATCCCTCAATCACCGAGGCCGACATCCGCGCGTGTCTGGAATTTGCCGGTGAATTGACCGCGATGGAAACCGCCGAGGCGTGACCGGCGAATGAAATTTTTCCTCGACGAAAATTTCCCCCGCCACGGGCTGAAAGCCCGGAACATGATAGCCCAGGGCAACGCCCTGGGTTTGCCGGTTCAAATTTTTTCAAGCCCTGAAAGGGCGAAACAAAATTGGTGCGACCGTTTTGTTGCGCCCCTTCAGGGCTGGCGTTCTTTCGGGTTGCATACCCAGGGCGTTGCCCTGGGCTGTCATGTGAATGCGCTTTCAGCGCGTAAAAACGTTCGCCCTGAAACCAACCACAACATCTGGACTCTGGGCATTCAATGCCGGGCGCTGAACATTTTTCTTTTTTAATTCCATGCCCGCAAAAATTTCCACCGCCATCCGACAACGCGCCAAGCGCATCAAACTTTTCCTCTGCGATGTGGACGGTGTGCTGACCGACGGTTCCATTTTCATCGGCGGCGAGCGCGAGTTCAAACGCTTCAACATCCGCGATGGCCTCGGCCTCGTGGTAACGCGGCGGGCGGGGTTGAAGGTCGGTTGGGTTTCCGCGCGGCCATCGCTCGCGACGAAGCTGCGAGCGGACGAGTTGAAGATTGATTTTCTCGTGCAACAGGGGGACGCGACGAGCAAGACGGCGGCGATTGAGAGCTTGTTGAAGCAGGAAAGTTTGAACTGGTCGGACGTTTGTTTTGTCGGAGACGATATCATTGACCTCGGCCCGTTGAAGCGCGCAGGATTAGCCATCGCGGTTGGTGATGGCGTGGCGGAGGCAAAGGCAGCGGCGCACTACGTCACGAAAACCGCCGGTGGGCGCGGCGCGGTGCGCGAGGCGATTGAATTGATTTTGCGGGCGCAGGGCAAATGGGCGCAGTTCGTTAAAAAATATTCCGAATGAAATCCGGTGGAAAAATATTCTGGGGCGGGCTGATGGCGGTAATTTTTTGCATCGTCGCCGGGCGCAACCTCGCGCAATCGCTGCCGCCCATCGGCCACGCGCAGGATTTTTCCACGGATGTTTATTACGACCCGCCGAACGGCGAGCAGATCAAGGCGCGGCTGTCCGGCGCGGAGGCGTTGCCGTTGCCCGGCGGTTTGCTGGACGTGAAACAATTTCACATGGACACGTTCAGGACGAACGGCACGCCGCAGGTTTCCGCCACGGCGGCGAGTTGCACATTTGCCCCGCTCGACAGCGTAGCCTATTCGCCGAGCCATCTGCTAGTCGTGTCCGGCGACGGAAGTGTCCATGTGGAGAGCGACGGCTTTCGGATTGTGTGGCAGACGAACGCGATGTCCGTGACGCTCTCGAATAATGTCCACGCGGTATTTGAATCTGAACTCATAAAAAAATGAAAACGATTTTAATTTTATTGCTAGCGATTTGCGCAGGCGCGAGCTGGTCACAGACGGGTTCGGCCTTGCCAAAAACTGCGCCGGGCCAGAAGACGGAAATCTGGTCCAAGTCCGGCTATTACGACAACAACACGCGTGAACAGGTTTTCCTCGGCAACGTGCGCGTGGTGGATCCGAAAATAATACTCACATGCGAACAGTTGACCGTGAACGTGCCGGAGACTGGTCAGCGTTTGAGCCGTCTGACCGCCGAGACGAATGTGGTGATTGATTTCGTGGATGAAAAAAGTAAAGACCAGAAGTATCACGTCACTGCGGCCATGGCGGTGTATAGTTACAGCGTGGTGAATTCCGTGACGAATGAGACGATTACCTTCACTGGTCTGCTGGGAAAACCGCCGTTGGTGGACACCGCGCAAGGAACCATTTCCAGCGAGCCGCTGGTTTGGGATCGCGCCGCCGGGCGTTTTATCTTCAAAGATTACCACATACAGTTGAACCAAAGCCTGACCGATACAAATGGGTCTTCGCCGTTGAAACTTTGAAATCCGCATGAGCGAAACGCACCGCAGTCCTGATTTTGAAACAAACCCGCCCGGCAACGTGGCCGTGGCGGAAAATATTTTACTCACGACGGACGGACTCGCGAAGGAGTATCGCGGGCGGCGCGTGGTGAACGGCGTTTCCATCGGCGTTGGCGCGGGCGAAATCGTCGGGCTGCTCGGCCCGAACGGCGCGGGCAAGACGACGACGTTCAACATGGTCGTCGGCGTGGTGAAGCCGGATGAAGGCCGCGTGAGTTTTCAAGAGCACGACATCACTACGATGCCGATGCACTTGCGCGCACGGCTGGGCATCGGCTATCTCACACAGGAGCCGTCCGTGTTTCGCAAGCTCACGGTGGAGGAAAACATTCTCGCGATTCTGGAGACGTGCAAGCTCTCGCGTGCCGAGCAGGCGGTGCGCTTGAAATATTTGCTGGAAGAACTCGACCTCACGCCCATCCGCAAGAGCAAGGCGTATCAGTTGAGCGGCGGCGAGAAACGACGGCTGGAAATCACCCGCGCGCTGGTCACGAGTCCGAAATTACTTTTGCTTGATGAACCATTCAGCGGCATTGATCCGATTGCGGTTTATGAGGTGCAAAAAATCGTCCGCCGCCTGAAAGAGCGCGGCCTCGGCATTTTGATCACCGACCACAATGTGCGCGAGACGTTGAAGCTGATTGACCGCGGCTACATCATCCACAAAGGCCAGGTGCTCGTGGAAGGCAGCGCGGAATTTCTCGCGAACGATCCAAAATCGCGGGAGATTTATCTGGGGCCGGAGTTCAACCTGTAATTTTAAGTTTTGAGTTTTTAATTTTTAGTTAAGCTGCGGGCAACAGCTCACTCAAATTCAAAACTAAAAATTAACCACTAACCCCATGGAACGCCAAACCGTCACTGTCGGACAATTTTTCAAGGAGCACGGCGACGCGCTCGAAATGAAACTGCTCGCCGGCGAGGACGGCCTCGACCGCACCATCCGCGAACCCACGGTCAACCGTCCCGGCCTCGCGTTGAGCGGCTTCACGCGCTACTTCGCCTACAAACGCATGCAGGTGATGGGTCATGCAGAAGTTTTTTACCTGCGCGAGCAGAGCAAGGAAAAGCGCGAGTCGCGTTACGCGTATCTGTTTGCCTACAAGATTCCCTGCGTCGTCTTCAGCCGCAATCTCAAGCCGGACAAGGAATTTCTTGCCGCCGCCGCGCAGGTGGGCGTGCCGATTTTTCAGACGCCGCTCGTCACGATGAAGTTCATCAACAAGGCGACGATTGATCTGGAAATGAAGTTCGCCCCGCGCACCAGTGAACACGGCTGCATGGTGGACATCCTCGGCATCGGCGTGATCATTCGCGGCGAAAGCGGCATCGGCAAAAGCGAGGCCGTCCTCGCGCTCATCGAACGCGGCTACAGCCTCGTGGCCGACGACGTCGTGAAAGCCGTGCTCGTGGACGGACGGCAGGTTCTCTGCACCAGCTCCGAACTCACGCGCGACCACATGGAAGTGCGCGGCATCGGCATCATCAACGTCGCGCAGATGTTCGGCGTGCGCGCCATTCGCAAAGAAAAGAGTCTGGACCTCATCGTCTCACTCAAATCATGGGAAGATGTGAAAGACGTGGACCGTCTCGGCATGGAGACGGAATACGTCAAAATTCTCGACGTGGACATTCCGCACGTCGTCATTCCCGTGCGCCCCGGTCGCGACATCGCGAGGCTCATCGAAGTCGCGGCATTCCAAGTCAAGCTCCGTAAGTCCGGCTACAATGCGGCGGAAGAATTGAACAACCGCATCCTCGCGCAAATGGCCGCGAACCCCGCCGTGCCGAAGCCGGCGGCAGATAGCTGAAAATTCCATTGGCGCAATCCCGGCACAAAGACTAACTTTTTCGTGAGCAAAAGCATGAGCGCCAAAAAACTTCCTGATGGAGAATTCCTCACCAAGGAAATCACCATCGTCAATAAGTCCGGCATCCACGCCCGGCCGGCGGCCATGTTTGTGAAAGTAGCCAACCGTTTCGGCAGCGACATCTTCGTGGAAAAGGACGGCGAAAAAATCAACGGCAAGAGCATCATCGGCCTGATGATGCTCGCCGCCGGCCCCGGCAGCAAACTCACCCTCCACGTCAAAGGTGCGGATGCCTCCGCCGCCATCACCGAACTTGAAGCGCTCGTGCAGCGAAAGTTTGATGAGGATTGAATCAATTCACATTTCCGGGAATTGTCGGCGCAGAGTAGTCTTCCTTAAATCAGCCGGGGCGTTTCCTGAAGTGCCTTTTCAAAACCCACCCCAACAACTCACGGCGACTTGATGCGGTAAAACTTCTGCGGCGAGCTGCCGATGGCGTTCGTGAACTGCACGAGACCGCCGCCGGTGGAAACATTCGTCGCCACATCCTGCCACGTCAGCAAGTCAGCGGAACTTTGCAGAATCCAAAGCTGGTTCGGCAGCGCCGTCGCCGAGAGCGTGAGATTGCTGGCGCCGATGGCGAATTGAAAATTGCCGAACACCGGCGGCGGCAAATTGGTGAACACCGCCATCACCGTCGCGCTGTTCGTCGGCATGATGAACAAGGTCGTCGGCGCGGCAGCGTTGCTCACCCCTGCCCCGCTCCAGCCAGCGAAAATTTTCCCGCTTGGCGCGTTGCTCGCCGTCAGTGTGAGGATGCTGCCCGCGCCGAAATTTCCGCCGCCGCTGCCGTTGCTCACAATGAGCGAATAGGCGCTCGCGGAATTTGTCTTCCAGAATTGCAGCAGCTTTTGCAGGGCAAGCGGCGCGTTCGTCGGCGCGGGACGGCCAAGCTGGTCGCCGATGTTGATGCCGTGGCAGTTCGCGCATGTCCGCACTTCGCCGGGGCGGAACGTGATCCAGTAACGCTCCTTCACCACGCTGTCGTTGCTGTTTGTGCCAGTGAGCTGCCACGTCACCGCGCGGTTGGCTGGAACAATCGTTGCTTGCGAGCCGTCGGCCATCAGCTCGGTTCCGCCAATCGGCGACGCAGTTTTTGAACTCGGATAATTGAACGCCGCTGCGTCGTGCATCGCCGTGGCCAGCACGCGGCGGCCAGGCACAGCGCCACCGGTCGGGCCGTTGGTGTAGCCGCGCAGAAAATCCGCCTGCAAGTATTGCAGGTGCGTGATGTCATAAACTTTGCCGCTGTTAGCGATGGAATTGGAGCCGCCGGGAATGCGCAAATTGTAAGGCTGCTGCTTGTCGTTGCCGTCGCGCGCGGTCACGTTACGGCTGACGACGAGGGCGAGGCCGCGATTCGCGAGGTCGGCCTGAAACGTCGCCATGTCCACGTTCATCGCCGCAAAAACATTTTGCTCGATGCTCGCGACTCCGGGATTCCACGGCGACGGCACGGAGCGCGCGCGAACTTCTACCGGCGACAATTCCCACAGCGCGTTCGTGTGTGTCACGCGCGTGCTGCCGCTCCAATACACGGCGTTGTTCGACAACTGGCTCGTGAGGAGAAACTGATTCGTCGTGAACAGCGGCGACGACGCGCTGTTCGTCAGCAGCATCAGCCGGTAGTTGAAGGATGATTTCGGAAACGTGGCCGTGCCGAGGTTCGTGTCAAAAATCCCCGGCGTGGGTGTGACGACGGAAATTAATTTCCCATCGGACATCGGCAGCGGATTGCGGTAGTTGAAGCCGGAGCCGCCGGTGAGATAGAAAAATGTCATACTGTCTGGGTTCAGCGATGGCGGGCCGACGAGGCCGATGATGCGTCCTGAAGCGTGCGCGCCGCCGTTCGCCGACAAATCCGGCGAGTCCACGCCGAGATAGGTTCCGTTCGTGCGCGGGTCTTCGACGATTTGAAACATACTTTCGATGAGGTTCGTGTTCGCCGCTGTGACACCCGCTGCCGCGCGCGTTGTGAGGTTGTTAAACGAAAGCAGATTGGTGTCGCCGAAAAACGAACCGGCCATCGTGCTGGAAGTGAATTCATGTCGGCCCATGTGATTGATAATTTCTTCCTCGCCGCCGACTTCGGGCAGCATCCACGGGAGAAAAAGATTGAAGGCGTTGCCGTTCACGCCGAGCGCGACACGGTTGGTCGTGTCGTAGTTGCGCGGCTCAGGGAAAAATTCCGCCACGATGGGCATCGTCGCCGCGTTCGTCGCCTCGCCCGTGAAGGTGAACGCACCGTTGAAGTTTAGATTGAGCCGGTCGTCCGTGGCGTTCGCGTCCTGCACGAGATGATCCCAGCGTGTCTCGATGACGCGGCCAAAGCTGTCCACGAACGGATTGAACGCGCCGCTCGGCGTGTGGTTCAGCACGCGCAAATCGCCCGTCGCCGGATCGAGGCTGTAAGTGCCGGTGACGGTCGGCTTGCCACGATACTCCTCAAGCTGCGGATAAATTTTCGACGCGGCGGCAATGGGCTTGTCCGTCATGAAGATGATGCGGTCGTCCGTGGCGTAAGTCGGATTGACGTTGTTGTAATTCGTCGGCTGGTTGGAAACTTTGACGATGACGGGCAAGGTGTTCGTGTTCGCGATGACGGTTGAAAGATTCGTCACTTCGTAGAGCTGCCAATAAAAAATTGTCGTGTCGGAGGAATTTGTCGGTGCGCCGATGACCATGCTGAAAATAGCTTTCTTGCCCAGCCAATGAATCGCCGGGTCGCGCACACCGATGCCGATGCCATCCTGCACGCCGTTCGTGCCGAAGCCCGCGCGGCGCGTGAGATTGACGAGACCGAGATTCGTGGTGAGCAGCCAAAGATCGCCGCCGCGCCCGGCGTGTTCCGTGTCCGCGACGTGATTGCCGAACGCCGAGACGACGGAGACGAAAGTGTTGGAGACATTGCCGTTATTCTCATGCGGCATTTGCACTTGCGTGACGAAGACGACAGCGTTGGTGAGCGTGAGCGCCGGGGCGGACGCCGCGAACAACGCCAGTGTCAGCAAGGTAAAAATGGCTTTCAAATTTCGCACTTGAATTTTCATGACGTCAGTTTCACACAGTTTTGAAATTTTAGCCATACGCCAGTCGGCGTAGTGGGCAGCCGGAAGAATTACTGATCACCCATGGGCATGAGGGGAAAAATTCTGTCCGCGAACGTGACGCGATAAAAATTACGGCAACGCAACGACGGCGCGCATCCCATTTATTTTTTTCACCGTTGCTTGATGGCTTCCCGCAAATTCAATTCGTCCAGCCATTTCGTGGCGGCAGCAGAATCAGTTTTCATCCAGAGCCGGGCAACTTCGGCTTGAAATTTTTGCCGCCGGGTTTCACCGGTTACAGATTGAGTCCATTGCGCGGCGAATTCGGGATACTGGGCAACGGCGCCGGTGATGAAAGCGTTGATCGTTTCATCATTGGCCGCTTCAGGCGGCAACGTCGCGAGCCATTTCGCCACCGCTGCGGGTTCAGTTTGCGACCACGCTTGGATGACCGACTGCACCCGTTCGGTTTGCGGATTGGTTTCTGGGAAAGTGCGCAACCAGTTGATGGCAGATTCAGGTTCGGTGGCGGACCATTTTGAAAGCATTCCATTGATGAGCGCTTTCTGGTCGTCGCCCGCTGGCAGCGTGGAAATAAATTTCGCCGCTGAATTGATTTGCGGCCAATCACAACTGCGCCCGGCTTGTTCCAAAATGTTCTGCTTCAATTCGCCAGCGGGAAACGGCTGGAGCAACTCCACCGCGCCCGGCAAATCGCGGCGAGCCAGTTGACAGCACGCGGTCGTGAGGTAAAAAGTTTGCGCTTCGCCCGGCGGCAAGCCGAGGGCAAAAGTGCCGAGGCCATTGGCATCGGTCTGCGTCCAGATTTCTGCCAAGGACGATTGAGCTAGGTTTTTTTTATTTCCGGGCGGCAAGTTTTCGACCCAAGTGATGGCGGCGGGCAAATCTGTTTTCACCCAGCTTACCAGCACGGTGAGTTGGTGTTGGAAAATTGCATCGTTGGCGGCGTTTGCATCCACATTTTTTGTCTCAAGGGTGCTGGCGTTGGTCGAGGTGGGCAGGGAATTTACCTCGTCAAACCTGCTCGGTAACTGTTCCAGAGACTGTGTGCGCTGACGTTCATCCGCCAACCCGGCGGCGACGGGGGGAGAACTGGGCGTTGCTGAAATTTCCCCCAAAGTCGGACGGGCGGATGAGCGTTGCCACTCCGCAATGCCGGACGCCAGCGCCGCGAGCACCGCGAGGAACGCCATGACTTTGGCGAGCCGTTGGGCAGCGAGAGTTTTTTCTTGCGCGGCTTGAATTTGAATTTGCACGTCGCGCGTTTGATTTTGGATCGCTTGAACTTTTTCCTGCGCGTCGCGGGCTTGCTGCTGGGCGGTCGCGACTTGGGCTTCCGCTTCGCGAACCTGATTGCGGACGGCTTCAAGCTGGCTTTGCGTGTCGCGAACTTGGTTTTGAAATACTTGAATCTGGCTTTGCGCGGCGCGCGCCGATTGCTGGGCGGCTTGAAATTGATTTTGCGTTTCCTGAATCTGGCGCTGTAAATCGGGGGACAGATTTTGAGCTTCGAGCGCTTGGTTCTGCGCCGCGCGCGCTTCATGGCGGGCGGCCTCAAGCTGTTGCCGGGCGTCGCGCGCCTGCTGTTGCGCTTCCAAAACTTTGCCTTCGGCGGCGTGAACTTGCTGGCGCGTTTCCGCGAGCTGGCTTTGCGTGTCGCGGGCGGCGGCTTGCAATTCTTCAAGCTGGCGGCGCGTTTCGTGCGCTTGATTTTGCGCGTCCTGAATCTGGCGGTGAATGTCGGGCGGCAGGTTTTGTTTTTCGAGCAATTGATTCTGCACGGCGCGAATTTGATTTCTGGCTTCCGACAGTTCGCTCAACGCCACGCGCGTCTGATGTTCGGCCTTGGCAAAACCGGTGAAGCGGCGCTGTTGTTCGCGCGACCATAGGCCGTTGAATCCAACCCCGATGAGTCCGGCGATGAGTTTAATTTTACAAATTTCCAGTCCGGCTTCCGCGCTGTCGTCGTTCTGGGCGAGAATTTCCCGCTGATCATTTCCATGCCGCGCGTCCGCAAAAATCGAGCCGCGATCTCGCCGCATGGTATCCAGCGTTCCATCCACATTCAGCGGGTGACGCAACGCCGGCACAAAACATTCGTCCGCCGACGAAGCGCCGGGCTGGCTGCGGTCGCTGACATTCGGTTCGCCGGCCACGATGATGGGCAAGATGCGGTTGCCGCGCCCGAGTTGCTTGAAGTAACGCACGGCCTCGTTCACATGGAGGCTCCGGGCGGAACGCGGCGAACAAATCACAATCAGGCAGCGCGACTGCGTCAACGCCTGGCGCGTCTCCGCGCTCAACGTGGCGTTCGTGGGCGACTCCTGATCGTCCTGAAAAATGGGGTGAATTTTTTCGGGAATAATTTCGCCGCGCGCATTGACCTGCCCCATGAAATCCGCCGGGATGGAAAAATTCTTCAAGACCTCGTGCAGCCAATCCCCCCAGCAAACGCTGCTCACCGTCGGCGCATCTGAACGCGGCGCGCGATTGTCTTGCTGGCTGTAACTGAGAAATGCCCAATAATTAAATTCGTTTTCGGTCATAGCGACTCGGCTCATACTACCGCAAAGCGTCTGGGAATTGGGAATCAAAAATGGGTGAATCCTTCGGTGCCCCCGATAAAAACCGCGAACTAGCAAAACACACGAAAAGAAAAACCACGCCGGAAGCTCAGCGATGGGGCTTTGCCAGCAAGGCGGGCGGGCGCTCCAACGGCTGCGCGGCGGCCCAGCCCCAAAATTAAGCCAGCACCGCGCTGATGGCGTCCGTCGAAACTTTCTGTCCCCAGACGACCTTGCCGATTTTTTCCGCGAGCACGAACTTCACTTCGCCATCGCTCACTTTTTTATCGAGCCGCATGGCAGCAAAAAGTTTTTTGCGACGCGCGGCGGCCAGTTTAATTTTCACTGGCAACCCGGCGGCGACGAATAATTTTTCAATCCGCCCCGCATCACCCGATGGCAAACCGAGAAGCTGGTGCGACAACTTCGCCGCCGCAACTTGGCCGATGGCAATCGCCTCGCCGTGCAGGAATTTTCCGTAGCCGGAACTGTTCTCAATCGCGTGACCAATGGTGTGGCCAAAATTCAGAATCGCGCGCAGGCCGCTTTCCGTTTCGTCCTGACCAACGACCTCCGCCTTGATCTCACAGCAGCGCGCGACGACGGCGGCGAGCGTTTCGGAATCACGCGCGAGCAGCTTGGGCAGATTGCGTTCGAGCTGCGCGAACAGAATCGCGTCGTAAATGATTCCGTATTTGATGACCTCGGCGAGGCCGGAAATGTATTCGCGACGCGGTAAAGTCTTGAGCGTGTCCAAATCGCACAGCACGAGTCGCGGCTGATAAAACGCGCCCACGAGATTTTTGCCGGACTTGAGGTTCACGCCGGTCTTGCCGCCGACGGAACTATCCACTTGCGCGAGGAGCGTCGTCGGCACTTGCACGAACGGGATGCCACGCAGATACGTCGCCGCCACGAAGCCCGCGAGGTCGCCCACCACGCCGCCGCCGAGCGCGACCATGAAAGATTTTCTCTCCAGCCGGTGCTTCGCAAGTTGGTCGTGGCAATACTCCACCATGGCCATGCGCTTGGACTTTTCTCCAGCGGGAACGGTGATCAGCACCGGTTCAAAGCCCGACGCGGAAAGTGATTTCAACGCCGCCTTGGCAAATTTTTTGCCGACATTGGCATCCGTGATGACTGCGCAACGCTGGCCGAGCTTGAGTTGCGCGCACTCCGCGCCGAGTCGCGGCAGCAGACCGCCTCCGACCTTGATGGCGTAGCGGCGGCTGCCGAGCGGAACTTGAACGATGCGCATAACGAAGGATAAACAGCGGCGAACACATTTTCAATGATTGCCGAAAATGTAAAAAAAGAACTCGACCCGCCCACCGTAGCACCCGGGTTGTCAGGAAAAATAAGCACTGGAAAACCTTCTCGGCTACGAATGCAACCTAAAGAAGCGAAGCTCGCCTACGTCAGACTAAACAGCCAAACGCCCTGCCCACCTCGGAGCGCGGTCCCGGTCAACCAATACGAACTGGCCGAGCTTGTCGGCAAATCACTTTGGTCGCTGGTTAGTTGAAATTGTGCCGGGTTAAAGTGAATTAACCTTGATTTTGCAGGCTTAATTGCCATTTTACTTTATCTGAATCGTCCATCCCACATCGCCGCGCGACAAACACAACCATCGTTTCGCTTTTTTTGCGGCCATGAATAATTCTCCGCTTTTTATTTTCGACCTCGGCAAAGTGCTGGTGGATTTTGATTACTCCATCGCCGAACGGAAAATTGCCGCGCGCAGTTCCCAAGCGCTGAAAGAATTGCACGCCTTCCTCGGCCGTTCGCCGCTGCTGGTGGATTACGAATCCGGTCGGCTCACCCGTCCAAAATTTTATGAGGCCGTTCGCGACGCCATTGGTTTTCGCGGCGACCTCGCGGAGTTCAGCGCCTACTTCGCCGACATCTTTGCGGAAATGCCCGACACGATTGCGCTCCATGCGGAACTGCGGCAGCGTGGGTTCAAGACCTACATTTTTTCCAACACCAACGACCTCGCTATCGAACATGTCCGGCGAAATTTTCCGTTCTTCAAAAACTTTGACGGCTACATTTTTTCCCACGAAGTCGGGGCGATGAAGCCAGATGCGCTCATCTACGAAGCGATGGAAAAAATGTGCGGACGGCGTGGCGCGGATTTGATCTACATTGATGACCGCGCGGAAAACATCGCGGCGGGTGCGGCGCGCGGCTGGCGGACCATCCTGCATGAGTCACCGGAGAAAACGCGGCAGTTATTGGCTGAATTGATGGCGCTTTGAAATTTACTTCCGCCCGATAAATTGCGAATGCCCATGCAGCGCGTTTAGCAGGGCGGGCGTCAGTTTCTCGCGATGATAGACCGGTTCCAGCAGCGGCGCGGCGCTGTCCGAGCGCGCGGCGCGTTCCAGCCAGCGGGCATCCAGCGGTTGCTCCACGAGACTCAAATCATTGGCAGCGATAGTCGTCTCTTCTTTCATCCCCGTCGCAAGCCCAGTGCCGACAAAAAACCCAGACAGCAGCAGCGTGGCGCGGATCAGCGTGCTGCGCGAATAAGTCGTCAGCGCGCACGGACGTGTCGGATCGAGGCTGCGAAAAAGATTTTGAAACACTGGCAGCGTCCACATCGCTGGATTTTTTGCGGGAGAAAACGCGTCAAAAAAAATGGCGTGAGGCGGCGCGATGGATTTTAAGTTGTCACCGCCGGTTTTCAAAAGCTCGGGAAAATCTGCGAGGTGAAATTGCCAATTCACGGCAAGCTGGCCGTTGGCAAAGTTCACGCGGCGGGAGCGCAGCAGTTCTGTGGCGGGAGCTTCGTAGCCTGATAAATAATTGAGTGGGCCGGAATGATTCAGCGCGAATTCCAACGGCTCGCTGGTATTGTCAAAGCTGACCAGCCGCAGCCGCCCGGCGATGCCCGCCGTGGCGCGCAGCAGGGTGATGGCGTTCGCCGCGCCACCGAGGCCGATGTCCCACACGACAAATTCATCCGTCGCCCGCTGCATCCGCTCGCAGAGTCGCAACTGACGGACGTAAAGCTGTTCCGCCTCCGCCTGCGGGCCGAGGCCGGGGTGCATTTTTTCGCCGTAGCGAGACGAGTAAAGCGTCTGGCTGCCGTTCTTCAATTCCACGAGTTGGTAGTCGCCAGTCATGTGCGCGGCAGATGATTACCAGCCGCTACGGGGAAGGCGACTATTTTCAAAGTGGTGGCAATTTGAAAGCTGGTGGGGCGAACGTCCGCGCGAGCCGCGAACGTAAGTTGGCAGCGGCTCACGAGGACGCTCGCCCCACCAAACTTAACCACTCCGTTTTCAAACGGCGTAAATTCACTCTCGCCAAGACGCGCGTTTCTGTTATTTTACGCGCCTTTATTACGATTATGTTCACGGGAACCTACACTGCAATTGTCACGCCGTTCAGCGGCGGCGCACTGGACGAGGCCGCGCTGGAACGCCTCATCAAATTTCAAATCAAGGGCGGCGTGGACGGCATCGTCCCCGTCGGCACCACCGGCGAATCGCCCACGGTGAACTACGAGGAACACATCAAGATCATCGCGCTCGCCGTGAAATTCGCCGCGCGCAAAGTAAAAGTGCTCGCGGGAACCGGCGGCAATTCCACCAGCGAAGCCATCATGCTCACGCAAGCCGCCGAGAAGGCCGGCGCAGACGGCTCGCTCCAAGTTGCGCCGTATTACAACAAACCCACGCAGGAAGGTTTGTTCCAGCACTTCAAAGCCATCGCCAAGGTGACGCAATTGCCCATCATTCTTTACAGCATCCCCGGCCGTTGCGGCGTGGAGATCGCCGTGGACACGGTGAAACGCCTCGCGCACGACTGCAAAAACATCGTCGGCATCAAAGAAGCCGGCGGCACCTGCGACCGCGTCAGCCAACTGCGCGCCGCGCTCGGACCGAAATTCACGATCATGTCCGGCGATGATTCGCTCACGCTGCCCTTCATGTCCGTCGGCGCGAACGGCGTCATCAGCGTGGCGTCCAATGTCATTCCGAAAGAAGTTTCGCAGATGGTGAATTACTTCGCGCGCGGTGATGCCAAGAAAGCGTATCAGTTGCACGCGCGTTTTTATCCGCTGTTCAAAGACCTCTTCATCGAAACGAACCCGACGCCCGTGAAGGCCGCGCTCGCGATGATGAAAATGATTAACGAAGAATACCGCCTGCCGCTCGTGCAGATGTCGCCCAAAAACTGGGAAGTCCTCCGCACCACGCTCAAGCGCTGCGATGTGTTGGAATGATTGTTAACAGAATTTACAGAATTGACCGAATTGGAGACGGAAGAAAATAATTCTGAAAATTTTGTTAATTCTGTCTAAAGTTTTCCTCCGAAGCCTATGACCAAAGTCATCATCACCGGTTCCCAAGGCCGCATGGGTCAGGCGCTCATCGCCTGCGCCAAGAATTTTCCCGCGCTGCAAGTTGTCGCCGACGTGGATTGCGGCGATGACCTGGCCGCTGTCATCGGCCAGTGCGACGTGGTGATTGATTTCAGTTTCCACGAAGCCACGCCCGCCATCGCTGAACTCTGCGCGCAGCATCAGAAAGCCATCGTCATCGGCACCACCGGATTTTCTGAAACGGAAAAATCGGCAATCGTAAATCATCAATCATCAATTCCCATCGTGCTGGCGACGAATTATTCCACTGGCGTGAATACGCTTTTCTGGCTCACGCGCAAGGCGGCGGAAATTCTCGGCCCAGACTTCGACCTCGAAGTTGTCGAGATGCACCATCGCCTCAAGAAAGACGCGCCCAGTGGCACGGCCACCACGCTGCTCGAAATTCTCGGCGACGTGCGCAAGCTGCAACTCGCGGAAGCCTTGCGGCATGGACGGAAAGGCATCGTCGGCGAACGCACACGCGGCGAGATTGGCATCCACGCCATTCGCGGCGGCGATGTGGTGGGCGATCACACCGTCATCTTTGCGAACACGGGCGAACGCGTCGAACTCATTCACAGAGCTTCCAGCCGCGACACCTTCGCGAACGGCGCGCTCCGCGCCGCGCAATGGCTCGTCCAACAAAAGCCCGGCCTCTACGACATGCAGGACGTGCTGGGGTTGAAATGAAGTCAGAAGTCAGAGGCCAGAAGTCAGCGGTTTCAAAACTCGCCATCGTCGCGCTTGGCTCGAATCTCGGTCGTTCTCGCGAAGCTATTCAGGCGGCGTTCACGCACGTCAAGTTCGCCTCGGACCATCCCATCAAATGTTCGTCGATCTGGGAGACCACGCCAGTGGATTGCCCGCCGGGTTCGCCCAAATTTCTGAACGCCGTGGTCGGTTTCATTCCGCAAAAGGGTGAAACGCCGGAGTCGCTGCTGAAAAAACTTCAAGAGTTGGAAAAAGTTTTTGGCCGCACGCCCAAAAAAATTCTCAACGAAGCTCGACCGCTTGATTTGGATTTGATCGCATTTGGAAATGAAATCCGCAACACGCCGGAATTGATTTTGCCGCATCCGCGTGCGCATCTGCGGCGGTTTGTGTTGCAGCCGTTGAGCGAGATTGCGCCGGAGCTGATGCTGCCGGGGCAGACGAAAACTGTTTCAGAACTGCTCGCGGCCCTTCCGCCGGACGAGACGATGGTGCGGGTCAAGTAGCGCAGACATTCTTATCTGCGGGTTCACAGGACATTCCTGTCCCGCGTTCAAGCATCATGGTGGCATCGGATTCCAGCCTGAAAGTTTTGCCTTGGCATTTGAGGGATTAAAAAAATAAAACCGCGCGTGATTTTTTCACGCGCGGTTTTGAATTTTATTTTGCTTACGCCAGCTCCACGCCTTCGAGGAAGCCTTGCAGGTGGCGCACGCGCGTCGGGTGACGCAGCTTGCGCAACGCCTTGGCTTCGATCTGGCGGATGCGTTCGCGGGTGACGTTATACATCTTGCCGATTTCCTCGAGCGTGCGTTCGTAGCCGTCAATCAGGCCGAAACGCATTTCAAGAATCTTGCGTTCGCGTTCGGTCAGCGTGGTCAGCACGTCGCCGAGTTTTTCACGGAGCAAACTGTAGCTGGTCACGTCGGACGGATTTTCCGCCGACTTGTCTTCGATAAAATCACCTACGCTCACATCGCCGTCGTCACCGACCGGTGCGTGGAGCGAGACGGGCTGCTGCGCCATCTTGAGCAACGCGTGGATGCGCGAGACGGGCATGTGCATTTCGTCGGCGAGTTCTTCCGGCGTGGGTTCGCGGCCAAGTTCCTGCGTGAGCTGTTTCTGCGCGCGCCAGAGCTTGTTCATGATTTCAATCATGTGCACCGGAATACGAATCGTGCGCGCCTGATCCGCGATGGAACGCGTGATGGCCTGGCGAATCCACCAGATGGCGTAGGTGGAAAATTTGTAGCCCCGGCGGTATTCAAACTTCTCGACGCCCTTCATCAAACCGATGTTGCCTTCCTGAATCAAATCGAGGAACGACTGGCCACGGTTCGTGTATTTCTTGGCGACGGAAACGACGAGGCGCAAGTTGGCTTCGGCCATGTGGGTCTTGGCTTTGAGCGCACGGTCGGCGGCGGCCTTCAATTCCTTGAAGGTCTTGTAAAATTCCTCGCGCGGCATCCGCACGAACTGTTCGAGCGTGGAAATCTTTTGCTGCTCGGCTTCGATGGCCGCGCGGCGTTCTGCGGTGGTGCGGTGCGCTTCCAGTTCTGCCAGATGGCGGATGCTGGCCTGAAATTTTTCGTAGATGTTGCCGGCGACGACAATCATTTCTTCGACGACCTTCTGTTTGAAATAAAATTTGCCGAAAGCATCCTGCAACTTCACGCCCATCTTTTTCACTTCGCGACCGAGCGATTCCTTGCGGCCTTTCTGCGCGGCCTTCTGCCACTGGAAATATTTTTCATCCACCTTCGCATCGGCCTGATGGACTTTCTTGATGAGCTTGCGCAAGTCGAGCAAATGCCCGTCGCGATTGGCGATTTTCTTGTCCACGATGACGCGGTCGAAACGTTCCTTCGGCGGATCGGACAACAGTTTTTCCGCGATGGCGATGTGCTCCTTGGCCGTGAAACCAAGGCTGTAGACGATGGCCTTCATCGCCACTTCGGCGTCTTCAATCTTCTTGCAGATCTCGACTTCCTGTTCGCGGGTGAGCAAGGGAACCTTGCCCATCTGGTTCATATACATCCGAACCGGGTCGTCCAAAATTTCCAGACGCGCGTCATCGTCCACGGCTTCTTCCTGCGCTTCGGGCTGCTTGGTGCGCTCGGCACGCTCGGCCTCGGACTGGTCCATCACGATTTCCACGTCGAGACTGCGGAGCTTGGTGAGCAACGCGTCGAGATCATCAGGACTCAAATTATCGGGAAGAACATCGTTGATGTCGTCATAGGTGACGTAGCCGTGTTCCTGCGAAAGATGCAGCAGTGTCTTGACCGTCTCGGTCAAATCCACCGTGGTCGGCGGGGTGGTCGGGATGGTCGGCGCGGGCGCAGTGCCATTGGCCGTCGGCTTGGTCGCAACTTTCGGCGCGACCTTGGATGCGACCTTGGGCGCGACTTCCGCTGGAGTTACCGCCTTCGGTTTCGGAGCCTCGGGCTTGATGGCCTTGCTGGAAATGACGAACCGGCGGCGCACGGGCGCGGCGGAAGCCTTGGCTGGCTTGGCGATTTTGGGAGCTTTAGCAGGCTTGGCGCTGCGACGGCTGCTGGGCGACGCACTCTTCGGCGTCGTAACTTTGCGTTTCAACATAAATATTCAGACCGGGAAAAACCGATTCAGTTCAGAGAAATTAATTCTCCATCCGCACAAAAAAGGGCTTCTGACATAACTCACCCGCGTTCACTTGTGAATCTTGGAATCGCTAACTCCAGAAGACTGACGTGCCGCCATGCTACCGGCTTTTGCAAAAATTTCAAGGAATATCTTCACCGCCAACGGCAATAAACCCTCGAAAAACCTAGAAGAAATGAAGTTTCCGCCCAACTCACCCCTGCGTCCGCACCGCCGCCACATCCCGGCCAATCTGCTCGCGCAACTCGGCGGGCGAGGCAAATTTCCGCTCCTCACGCAGCTTGGAACCCACCTCCACTTCCAGTTCGCGGCCATAAAGTTCGCCGACAAAATCCAGCAAGTGCGCCTCCACGCGCAACTCCGGTTTCGCCGCCGCCACCGTCGGGCGCAGGCCGAGGTTCAACGCCACGCGAAAAAATTTTCCGTCCACCTGCGTGCAAGCCGCATAGACGCCATTCGGCGGCAGCACCAAATTCGCTACCGCCAAATTAGCCGTCGGGAAACCCAGCTTGCGTCCAAGTTTGTCGCCTGCAATCACCGCCCCGCAAATCGCATACGTTCGCCCCAACATCTGACTCGCCGCGTCTAAATTTCCCGTGCGGATGGCTTCGCGAATGCGCGTGCTGCTCACCGTCTCGCCGTCCAGCGCCACCGCCGCATGGCCGTGGACGTGAAAATTCAATTCCGCGCCCAGCGTCTTCAGCAACGCCACGTTGCCGCTGCGCTGGCGGCCAAACACAAAATCCGCGCCGACGCACACGCTGAAAATTTTTCCAAGGTCATGCGCCAGTTCACGGATGAATTCTTCGCCGGACTTCTCGCTGAAAGTTTTGTCGAAGGGAATTTCAAGCAATGCATCCGCGCCGAGCAATTCAATCGCGCGCAATTTTTGTGAGCGCGTATAAATGTTCGGTGGCACGCGCTCCGGTGCGACGACCGCGTTCGGGTGCTGGTCAAACGTCACAACCAGCGCCACGGCATCATGCGACCGCGCATCCGCCACCGTCTGCCGGATGATTTGCTGATGACCAAGATGCACACCGTCAAACACGCCGATGGCGAGGCAGACCTTGCGGCTGCCATTGCCAAGTTCGGTTGCGGCACGAATCAATTTCATTTCAAAAAAATTTAGCCACAGATGGGCACAGATGAAAACAGATAAAACCGTCCGCAGATTTCTGCAGAAACCCGCAGATTTTCTTGGCTACCGGTTGCATCTGCGAAAATCCGCGCAATCTGCGGAAGAACAATCTGTGTTTCATCTCTGTGCATCTGTGGCTTTTTAAGCTGCCGCCAGCTTCAAGAACGGCATCACCCGCTTCTCCAGTTCCGCCACCGTCAGTTTCAAAATCTCATCCAGCGTCAAGGCGTCCTGCACGTCAAATTTTCCCGACGCACTCCGCCGCAGCGTCGTCAGGTGCGCGCCGCAGCCAAGTTTCTGGCCGAGGTCGTGTGCGATGCTGCGGATGTAAGTCCCCTTCGTGCAGGCCACGCGAAATTGTCCGAGCGGTTCAGCGTATTCGGTGAAACGAAAATTATAGATGTGAACTAGGCGCGGCTCGCGCTCCACCTCGATGCCTTGGCGCGCGAGTTTGTAGAGCGGCACGCCGTTTTTTTTGATCGCGGAAACCATCGGCGGAATTTGCATCTGGTCGCCGATAAATTTTGCAGCTTCCTCGTTCAACTGATCCAACGTCATCGGCATCACCGGCAATGAGCCGGTGATTTCGCCGTCGGAATCATAGCTGTCCGTCGCTTCGCCAAATTTAATCGTGCCTTCATAAACCTTGTCGTCGCCCATGAGCCGTTCAGACAATTTCGTGCCGCGCCCCAGCACGATGATGAGCAAACCGGTGGCGTTCGGGTCGAGCGTGCCGCAGTGGCCGACCTTCTTGATGCCGAACTTGCGGCGGATGGCGTCCACGACATCGTGCGACGTCGGGCCGGAAGGTTTATCAACGAGAATAGCGCCGTCGAGCGCGGTGAAATCTTGCATGGAAAAATAAAATTATGGCGTGGACAGACGATAAAACACACTGCCATTTGTCGGAAAAATTCCAACCTCATTTTGTAGATTGGTGAGGTTCAATACTGGTGCGTTGGTAACAACTGACCAGTTGGTCGAAGCCAGATTGGAGTTTTTCTGCAATACGAAGTTCGTTGAAGGAACTGTCCATGAAAGCAACAAATGATTGGACGTCGAGACAAGATTTAATACTGGAGATGGCACAAAGAACTTGCTGTAAATTTGGCCGTTTTCATTAACAGCAAACAATCTGCTCCCATCAGCTGACGAAACAATTCGAATCCAATTTGTGCTGGGTGCATCGTTTGTTACCCAATTCATTCCTGAATTAGTTGAAGTGTAAATTCGTCCATCGTCCTCTTGAATCGCAGCTAGATTCTTACCGTCTACCGAACTGGAAACCGATATCCAATTTGCTGTTGGCGTGTCAGTCGCCGTCCAAGTCGTGCCAGAATTCGTTGATATGTAAATTGGACTATAATAAGCCCCAACAACGAGTTTTTTCCCATCGGCTGAACATGCTAGGCTCCAACACAGCGAAGCCGGTGCTGTAGCTGCGTCCCAAGACATGCCATAATTTGTTGTGAAATAGATTGAATCCAAAAAATTAGCCGCAAAAATCTTTCCGCCATTCAAGGCCGTCGCAATTGTTGAGGGCCAAAAATTGGAGGGGACGTTCGGCTGACTAATCTTCCAACTAATTCCTGAATTCGTTGAAATGTAAACTGCAGTATTTTCTCCTGCCAAAACCAATGTTTGGCCATCAGGTGAAGTAACAATTGAGTCCCAAGTTTGGCCCAGAGGAGAAATTGTTTCCGTCCAACTCGTTCCTGAATTGGTTGAAATAGAAACTGAACCGTCAATCGCAGCAACCGCCAGTCTGCTTCCGTCTGCCGAAGAAGAAACAAGCGCCCATCCATAGTAAGGCGATAGTGAATCACCTGATGACCAAATCATTCCAGAATTGGTTGAGTGGAAAATCGGCCTCTCTTGCCCGGTATAACTGAATGGATTAGCGTAATAATAGACTGCTGCTATTGGCTTGTTTCCATCTGCCGAAACTGCAAGACCGCTACCAGAACCATAACCCAAAGTTGGCTCGTTCGTTTGGTATATCCAACTCTGTGCAAAGGCCGAGTTAGCCAAACTTGATACAACAACTAGAAATGCAAAACATGATTTTTTCATCTCACACTCTTTAACGCGCGTTTCACTGCCGCGATGACTTTGCGTTGCGTCGAGAGGGGCGTGCCGGGAATCCGTGCGCCCGCCGCCGCCG
>JANOBC010000251.1:0-2447 GCA_031411455.1 Limisphaerales bacterium | reverse complement strand
CTGCGGCACCTGGCCGGTGATGGCGACGACGGGGATGGAATCCATGAAGGCGTCGGCCAAACCGGTGACGAGGTTCGTGGCGCCGGGACCGGAGGTCGCCATGCAAACGCCGGCTTTGCCGCTGGCGCGCGCATAGCCTTCGGCCTGGAAAACGCCGCCCTGCTCGTGGCGGGGGAGGATCGTGCGAATCTTGGAGCGGGTCAGCGACTGGTGAAATTCCATGGAGGCGCCGCCAGGGTAAGCGAAAATAACTTCGACGCCTTCGCGTTCGAGGGCTTCGACAAAAATATCACGACCCCACATGGCGGGGCCAACTTCAGCGCGTTTCTTCGCGGCGGATTTTGCAGGTTTTGCTTTCGCGGATTCAGCTTTCACGGATTCGATTGTCTTGCTCATACTTTTCATTTGGTTGGTGGCGGCTAGGCCGGGGTAACAAAAAACCCACAGCCGTTACCAGCCGTGGGTTCTTGTTAAATCTTCGTTCAACAAGTGCCAACGGCGTCGCTAACTACTACAGCGACGACCAGCATGACAACTTGTGAATTGTTTTTCAACATTACGGTTTTATTTTAGCGGCAAACAGGGTCAGGGCAAGCTTGGATTTCATATCGGACACACCGGGCGCGCCACGGATTTTTGCCTTGCGACGAAAGCCGTGAGGAGTAATTTCTCCATAGTAATGAGGTCTCCCAGCCATGCCGTTCCACACCAAGCTATCGCCAGCACAACCATGTCCACCACATTTGAATTCACCCTGAACGGCAAGCCGGTTCGCGTCGAAGCGGTTTCGCCGAACACGACGCTGCTCGATTTTCTGCGCGGCGCTGGACTCACTGGCTCGAAGGAAGGTTGCGCCGAGGGCGATTGCGGCGCGTGCTCCGTTGCCATCATCGAGCGCGATGCCGACGGCAAGGCCGCGTATCGCGCCGTCAACAGTTGCCTCATGCCTGTTTGCCTCGTCGCCGGCCGCGAGGTCGTGAGCGTCGAGGGGATTTGCAATTCCGCACCCCGCACTCCGCACTCCGCATTTTCTGGCCCGCATCCTGTGCAGCAAAAAATGGTTGAGCATCTCGGCTCGCAATGCGGCTATTGCACACCCGGCTTCATCTGCTCGATGTTCGAGGGCTATTACCGTGACGATTTGAAAACCGGCGATGATTTGGACGAACAACTCGCCGGCAACCTCTGCCGCTGCACCGGCTACCGTCCGATCCGCGACGCCGCGTTGGAAGCCTATCAAAGCGGAAAGCGGAAAGCGGAAAGCGGAAATGGCGACGAGTTTGAACAGCGTCTGAAAAATTCAGACGCCAAACTCGGCACGGCGAATTACGAAAGCGGCGGCGAAAAATTCTTTCGTCCAACTTCGCTCGGAGAATTATTTCAATTGCTCAAAGCGAATCGGGACGCGCGATTGATCGCCGGCGCAACGGAGCTTGGCCTCGACATTACCAAGCGTTACAAAAAATTCTCCACACTCATCTCCACCGAAGCCATCGCGGAACTGAAGGAAATTAAATCCACGGCCAGCGAATGGCACATCGGCGCCGCCGTCACGCTCACGGAAATCGAAGATCGCCTTGGCGAAGAATTTCCGATGCTCGGCGATATGCTGCGCGTGTTCGGTTTGCGACAGATCCGCAATCGCGCGACGATGGGCGGCAACATCGTAACCGCCTCCCCGATTGGCGACAGCGCGCCTTGCCTGCTTGCTTTGGATGCAAAGGTAGTGACCGCATCAGCAACCGGTGAGCGGACATTGCCCATCAGCGAATTCTTTGTTTCGTATCGTAAGACAGCTCTTCAGCCTGGCGAAATTTTGAAAGCGATTGTGATTCCGCGAGGAGCGTCTGCGCCGAACCTCACGCGCAAAACGGTGTGGCTCAAAGTTTCCAAGCGGCGCGAGATGGACATCAGCACCGTGGCGGGCGCGTTCGTCGTGGATGTGGATGCGCAAAATGTTATTCGCCATGTTCGTCTCGGTTACGGCGGGGTCGCAGCCATGCCTTCACGCGCAAAGAAAACCGAAGCGGAGTTGCTCGGCAAAGTTTGGAGCGCGGAGACAATTGCCAACGCGCTGCCGATTCTGAAGACGGAGTTCACACCCATTTCAGACGTGCGCGGCACGGCGGAGTATCGCAGCGGACTCATCACCAGTTTGCTGGAGAAATTTTTTACTGATGGGAGCGCCCGCGTCTCGCGGGCTGGCTCGGGCGTCGCGCCCGAACCATCGTCTGACAAACATAAATTGTTAGAACGAAATTTTCGGCGGGACGCCGAAAATCACCCGCGAGACGCGGGTGCTACCGTCCCCCACGAAAGCGCGCACAAGCTCGTCACGGGCGTTGCGATGTATGTGGTTGACCTGACATGCGGAAAGAATTTTCTCTTAGTCTGGCCGGTCTGCTCGCCGCATGCGCACGCAAAAATTCTCAAGCGCGATGCCACCG
>JANOBC010000250.1:0-6468 GCA_031411455.1 Limisphaerales bacterium | reverse complement strand
CCGCAGGTCGGAGGCGATCAATTCCATCGTGGCGCGTCCGCCTTCCATCACGTCGGATTGCGAGACGCCGGCGCGGAACGCGCGCTGGGTGCTGCTGAAAACTGCCATGAGCGCGATGACGATGAGCGAGAGCAGCGCCATGACGATGAGGAGTTCCACGAGGGAAAAGGCTCGAACTGGATTGAGTGTTGAAAGTTGAAAGTTGAAAGTTCCACCTGCCGCCGGATTCCGGCGGATAACCTGCAACCTGTAACTGGTAACTTTCAACTTCATATTCACGGTGCGGGCGAAAAATTTTGCGGCTCGTAAAAAAACAGTCCGAAATGGTTTGCATCCGAGCGAAGGCTGCCAGCGGGCGTGGCGCGGAAAGTCTGGCGACCGTTGCCGGTCTTGCCGTTGGGCAGCAGCGGCCAGAGGAAGGTGAGCCGCATATCGCGCTGGCGGGTGGCGGCATCAAACGGATAAAACGGAACTTTGACCCAAGGATTCGGCGTGCCGGAAAATACGCCGGGAACATCTGTGCCGAACGTGCCCACAGTCGCCCGCCAGTAGTTGAAATTGTGAAACACCTGCTCGTTCACCGGGTAAGGTTTGGGAGTCCAGACATTTTGAAACAAATTCGTGTCGAGCATCATCGTGCCGTTCACGCAGTAGATGCGGTAGGAGAAGGAATTCTCAACCATGATGGGATTGCTTTGGCTGGGCTTCTCCGCCGCCAACCCGCTGAGGGAACGGACGTAGGCGACAACGTGATTGCTGATGCCGCCGAACATCAGGTTGGGAATCTGCACTTCTTGCCCGCCGATGAAATCAGACAATTCCGGCTGGCTCATCTGGCCGATGATGTTGGCGCCGTTGGTGAGCCGGTAGTAGTCAACGCGGACGCCGTCAACCAAAGCCTCCGCGAAGGTGTAACCGTTGGCACTGGTTTTAACGACGCTGCCGTTTGCATTATAGACCGTCCAGTAATTCGTGATGGCGAAGACGTAGTTCGTCAAATCATCCGCGCCGCGTGAGCCGTTGCGGAGAACTTCAAGCAATACGCTGGCGTCTTGACCGATGACGGTTTCTTCGCGGTTGTCGCGCTGCGTGTTCATGCCGTAGGGCAGCACGATCATCACCGCCAACAGCGCGAAGCCGATGATGGCGAGGCAGAGGGCGATCTCGATGAGCGTGAACCCGGGAGAAAGTGGAAAGCGGAAAGCGGAGAGCGGAAAGGCGGCGTCGCGTTTCGATTCGCGCCGGGCAAGTTTCAAATGGGCGAGGGAAATCTTCATTGCACTTTTTGGAATTCCAGCCGGGCGCGGCCGGTGAGCGCGTCTATGTGAACGAGCGTGAACATGGAACTGGTGCTGTTGCCAAGCGGGGTTTCCACGATGTCTTTGTCAGCAACGATGGTGAGCCGGGGCGTTTTGGTCGGGCCATCGTAACCGTAGCCCACGGTGCCTTGCGTGATGGGGATGTATTCATCCTGATACGACGGGTCAATGCCGTTCGTGGTCAACTGGCCGAGGTAGTTGAAGGCGATGTAGGGCAGATGGAGATACGGAGAAAAGATGGAAACGTTCGTTTCCGTGGGGAAAGGAAATTTTACAAATGGATATTCATACGCGGAGCTGAAGCCGCGCACGTTGAACGCGCCGTTGACGGAAACAGCCGGGAAGTTGCGCGGTTGAAATTTCCACGCGGCGATATAATTGCCCTGCGGGAGGGACTGCCAGGTGGAAAGGTATTCCCAGTTGTTCTGCCGCTGCCCAGGCTGGTCGCCGAGCTTGCCTTGGGAAATAAAATTGTAGCCGGTCAGTTGCATCTCGCCCAAGTTGGTGACGGCGGCAATATGCTGCTGGGCAGCCAGCGGCCCCCAAAAATTGGTCGGCACAAAAACCATGTAGACCGTGGTGCGCTGGCCGATGGCCAACTGGCGTGCGCGCCCGACATCATCAAGCAACTGCTGCGCGGCGCTGGTGGCCTGATTGGACTTGCCCAGATTTTTGAGCGCCGGCACGCCGAGCGCGGCGAGCAGGCCAAGAATGGAGATCACCACCAGCAGTTCGATGAGGGTGAAGGCGCGCGGCGGGTTGAAGGTTTTGCGCGCCGGATTCTGGCGGGCAGCCGACAATTTTAAACCTGCAAGTGGTGACGCGGATTTCATTTCACTTCCAACTTAAGATGTTGTCCTTGTTCTTGCCCTGATTGGACGGACCGATGTCATAAGTTTTGTCCGGGCCAGCGGACCAGACCATTACCTTGCCGTGATAGAGAAAATTATCAGTGTTGGGATTGGCATTGGGGTTGGACAGACCATTGAAGCCAGTTGCCGCCGAACTCTGGGAAATGCTTTGGCGCGAATAAAGCAGGTCGCTGCTTTGATCGTCATAGCTGGCATCCACGGTGATGATGTAGGGATTGCCCCACGGGTCACGATAGACGCCGGTGTTGTCCACGCCACCAAGCGGTGTAGGATCATTGGCCACATAATCGTAACCGGAGAGTTTGGCGGTGAGATATTTGTTTTGCTTGGGATTGTAGACGTGGGCGTTATTGGAAGTGATGTTGCCATTCGGATATTTTTCCAAATCCATCAAGACGGCGACAACGTTGCTGTTATTGTCGTAGGCGTAGCCTGTGTTGTTCCCATTGTAACCCGGTCCAAAAACCAAGCCGGTCGTGAAATCACTACTGCCTGCGATGGCCTGCTCTGGCTTGATCAAGGGGAAACGTCCGTATTCGGTGTCATAGGCATTGATGGCGTTGACGAGATCCGCCATCTCGGTCTTAGCCTTCGTAATGAGTGCCTGGCGCTTGACGGAAACCAACACGGGCAACAACATTCCCGCCAAGATGCCGATGATGGCGATGACGACGAGCAGTTCCACAAGGGTGAAGCCCGCCCGTTGGCGGCGCGCGGAGACGGATTTGTTTTTCATGAGCTTAAATTGATTTGTGCGTCGCATAGGATGCGTGAAAAGGGGGCGTTGAATCAAAGTTTTTATGGCCGTCCCACGCCGGTTCGCCGCACACGAACGCAGGGTGATGGTCGGCAGCCAGAGGCTGTCGTGCCATTCCACCGGCACACGGCCAACGAGGGTTTGGGGTTGGACGGAACGCATAGGTCAGGGCATGGTTGAATTGACTTGAACGGATTTGCTCCAGTTGCAGACGAGATATTTTTTGCCGCTGATTTGCAACTGCACCCACAGGTCGTAGCCGCCAACGTTGTTGGTGCCGGGATAGACGTAGCGGACGGGGTTCGGACGGTCGCTACCGGTGGCAGACAATGGATTGTAATTATCGTCTGGGCCGCCGACGGAAGTTTTTAGAATCGTCGTGGCCGCACCATTAGGACCTGGATTTGTCCAATTTACATAAAGCTGATTGTGGCTGATACTCGGAAGGAAATTCTTGGCGGCAGCAACGTCCTCACCACCACCTTTGGAGCAATTAATAAAACCACCCACACCGTAAGCGGCTTTCACATCTTTTCCCGAATCATTGATGGGAATGCTTGAACTGCCATCCAACGTGACAAAGTCCGCGCCTTTGACGCTCGTGCCAGAAAGCTCATAGTAAAGCTGACTTAACATCGCGGGTGTATAAGTGGCTGAAGCCGTATTTTTATTACTCGGCGGATAGACGCCGTATTTGGCCTTGTAATTTTCCAGCGCCGAGGCAATGGCCGCTAGCTCCCCTTTCACCACGCTGATTTTTCTGGTCTTGCCCACGGAGCCAGCCACGACGAGCGTCATTCCGGCAATCACCCCAATGATGGAGATGACGACCAGCAGTTCGATGAGTGTGAACGCCCGTTGAGTTGAAAGATTGGATTGATTGGTTTTCATGTTTTGAAAAATTTTAGATTTCACCGTTCGCGCAATTCCTGCTCCATCCGTTCGCTCAACCATTGCTTGACCATGCTCTGATAGTTGAGATACCGCGCCCGCGCCAACCGCTTGATGCGCGCGAGCATCCGCGGATCAAACCGCAGCGTCACCGTCACCGACTCGGACGACTCGGCGTTGCCCGCCGTCGCCGCCTCCATCAGCCGCAGGTCAGGACGATGGTCGCCCCAAAAAATCGCCTCGGCCTCTTCACTGTCGAAGATCGGCACTTCTTCCCATGTGGCAATGGTTCTCACAAAGTTTTATTGATTGAGGCGGAAGTCACGGAGTGAGGTTTGAAATTCTGATGCGCAATTTTGTTACGCAAGGGTCTGGTCCAATTTGCGCTGGTAGAAAAATCTTTCTTCCGGTTCAAACGGGCGGGCCGAGAGCACACGGACAATCTTGCCATTGGTGCGATAGACGCTGACGATGCCAATTCCCCCCGCTGACATTCCAAGGTTGAAAAACCGCGCTTGAACTCCAAACCGGGGAGAATCGGGGAGCAGCCGGACGGCAAACGCATCTTCAAAAGATTCCTCGATGTCCCGCTGGGAGAGTGAGCCAAGCTCGAAGGGCAGATTATTCCAATCGAACTCCATATCAGGTCAGATGTAAATAGATAGCCCATGCAATGTGAATACAATGTATTTACTCATGGGTGCTATTTTTGTCAAGTTCGGGTGCGAAAAATTCTGACTTATCCCGTTTTTGGCTACTCTTTGCCTTTGCCGCCGCTGTCGCCTTCACCGCTCAAGTTGCTGATCATGGCAATCAGGGGCAAAAACATCGCGATGACGATACTGCCGACGATTACGGCCAAGAAGACAATCATGATAGGTTCCAACAGGGAAGTCATCGCGGCCACAGCGTTATCCACCTGTTCGTCGTAGTCATCAGCAATACGCAGAAGCATTTCCGGCATAGCGCCGGTCTGTTCGCCGACGTCCACCATGCTGACAACCATTGGCGGAAACACGCCGGAACCTTCCATCGGCGCAGTAATGGTTTCGCCTTCCTTCACGCTTTCGTGAATCTTCGTCACCGCGTTGGCAATGATGACGTTGCCAGCGGTTTCTCTGACGATGGTCAGCGCCTGTAAAATCGGCACACCGCTGCTGATCAGCGTTCCGAGGGTGCGTGTGAAGCGCGAAATAGCCACTTTGCTAATCACCGGTCCGAACACAGGCACCATCAATTGAAACTTATCCCAAAGCCGCCGCCCAAATTTGGTTTTGATGAAGAGCAGAAAGATGATGACCAAGACGGCAATGGCGCCCAGTGTTGCCAAAATGTTATTTTTAATAATATCGCTTAATGCCAAGACAAACAGCGTGAAGCCTGGCATTTTGACACCCATGCCTGAAAATACTTCCTTGAACTTCGGCACCACGAACGTGAGCAACAGCACCATGATGCCGACGGCCACAATCATGACCGCACTGGGATAAAACAGCGCGGCTTTGACCTTCGCCTTGATCTTCTGCGCCTTTTCAGAAAATTCTGCTAGACGTTTCAATACGACTTCGAGCACACCGCCGAGTTCGCCGGCCTTGACCATGTTGACGAACAGCTTGTTGAACGTCTTCGGGTGCTGCGCGAGCGCTTCGGAAAACGTGCTGCCGCCTTCGATGGAGGTGGCGAGTTCGCCCAAAATTCTTTTCAGCACGGGATTGCGCTCCTGTTTTTCAAGCACCCGCAAGCCCCGCAATAGTGGCAAACCAGCATCCACCAGCGTCGCGAGCTGGCGGGTGAAAGTCGTCAGCACCTTCGGCTTCACCTTGCCGCCAAAACCGGGGATGGCGAGGTTGATGTTTATCCCGCCCTTGCTCTTGCCTTTCGCCTTGGCCGCCGGCTTGGCGGCAGCCTTGCCCTT
Organism: Limisphaerales bacterium; assembly: GCA_031411455.1. Classification (GTDB taxonomy): domain Bacteria; phylum Verrucomicrobiota; class Verrucomicrobiia; order Limisphaerales; family UBA11358; genus UBA11358. Next base: position 714 of record JANOBC010000250.1, on the reverse strand, counting down.
GGTGGCGGGCTTTTCTTTTTCCGCCTCGGTGATTTTCGTCGGGAATAATCCCATCTCCTTCACACGGCCAATCGCCTCGTTCTGGCTGCCGACCTCAATGCTGCCTTTGGTCTCGTTGCCACGGGCGTCCAGCGCTACATAAGAATATTTTGGCATGGAAGAATGAGGTTAAGGCTTCAAGTATATTTTACGACTTCTTCAATAGTAGTATCACCATCAAAGATGCTGCGCAAGCCATCCTCCCGCAGCGTGACCATTCCCAGCTCCACCGCCTTTTGGCGAACCACCACGGTTGGCGCACGTTCGTTGATGAGCGAGCGAATAGCGTCGCCGACCACCAGCAGCTCAAAAATCCCTTTGCGCCCCTTGTAGCCGGTATCATTGCAAGTCTGGCAACCCCGGCCATAATGAAAAACTTTATCACCCAAATCGTGCGGCGACAGATTCAACATCGCCAATTGCTGCTCCGTCGGCTCGAACGGCGTGCGGCAATTTTTGCAACTCGTTCGCACCAGACGCTGGCCGAGCACACCCATCAGCGTGGATGAAATCAAAAACGGTTCCACCCCCATGTCCACCATACGCGTCACCGCACCGGGCGAATCATTCGTGTGCAATGTGCTCAAGACTAAGTGACCCGTGAGCGACGCCTGAATGGAAATCTGCGCCGTCTCCAAATCGCGCATTTCCCCGACCATGATGATGTCCGGGTCT
>JANOBC010000249.1:0-3603 GCA_031411455.1 Limisphaerales bacterium | reverse complement strand
GTGCGCGTAAAAATCTGGCGGACGCCGCACGGTCTGGCAGGCGTTATTGATGATGAAATCCAAACGGTTTCGCGTCGTGAGCAGATGCTTGCAGAACGCCTCGACACTTGGCGTGTGACGCAAATCCAAACCAAAAATTTCCAGCCGGCTGCCCCAGTCTTTGAAATCAGGCTCGGCGGCATAACGTATCGCGGAGTCGCGCGGGAAGCGGGTGCAGACAATGAGTTGCGCGCCTGCGCGCAATAGTTTGATGCCGGCTTGATAACCGATCTTCACGCGGCCACCGGTGAGCAACGCCACGCGGCCACGCAAATCCGCCGTCTCGGTGCGCTTCAAAAAATTCAACTCCGCGCACTTCGGGCAAAGCTGATCGTAAAAATGGTGAATCGTGGAGTAATCCTGTTTGCAGATGTAGCAGTTCTGCGGCTCCACAACTTCGCGAAAGTCAGGATTGTCTTTGATTTCCTCCTGCACGAAATCTTTCGGCGGAAAAACATTCGGCGTGGTGAAAACTTTTTCGCGGCGCAATTTGCGGATGCCGGTTTCGTTGAGCTTCGTGTCGTCCTTTTGCTTCTTCTCGGCCTTGCGCAGTTTCACCGTGGCCTTGACGAGCTTCCGGCGCTGGGTCAGGTCGGGGCAATAAATGTCGCCCGCCGCCTTCAGCAACCGCGTGCGTTCCTCCTGGCTCAACGCGCCGAGCAGCGCGCGGTTGGCGGACGCCTGTTCGAGAATCTCGGCGGCAGCCTTGAGTTGCGCGATGGCGTCAGGGTTGTGTTTAGGCGCGGACATTATTTGGCCGCGCAGAATAGCAGCGATACGAACGGTGGGCGAATGAAAATATGGAACGCGGAGCAATGCTCCGCGCTCCGCGCAAAATCGCGCGCCTATTTTTTCACACTGTTGAGCAACTGGTCTTTCTTGTCCTGCGGCAGCGTCGTTGTGTCCAGCCATTTGCCGGCGGCGGTGGGATCGGTGCGGAGCCAGTTGCGCGCGATGTTTTGGATGGTGTTGTTGCGTTGCCGCTCATCGGCGATGGACGGGACGAACGCCGCCGCGAGATCGGGATACTGGTATTGCGTTTGGTTGATATAGTTCTGCATGGCCTTGGTGCGTGCGGTGTCATCGGGCAGAGCGGCGAGCCAGGTCGCCGCGCCTTGGGGATCGTTGCGCGCCCAGTTTGCCACGACGGTATCGAGCGCCTGCGTGCGCGAAGTGCCGGTGAAGCCCGCCGCCCATTTTGAAGCCGCCTCGGGATCGGCGCTCGTCCACTGGCTGATGACAGAAATGGCCGCCGAATTTTGCGCGTCACTCGCGGGCAGGTTCGCAACGTAAGAGGCCGCTGCTTCGGGGTCGCTGGAAGCCATGCCGCTGACGAGGCCTTGAAGGAAAGTATTTTTCGCCGCGCCGTCCGGCATATTTTGCATCGCCTCCTGCGCACCGGCCAAATCGTTTTGCGCCCACTGCGTCGCGGCGTTGCGGGTGAAGGAATCTTGCTGGCTGCCGGCGGGCAGGCCTTGCGCGTATTTCAACGCGGCCTGCGGATCTTGTGCGGCCATCTGATAGCTGATGGAATTGAGGGCGTTTTGTTTCGCCTGGCCTTCAGGCAATTTTTCCGCCCACGCCAGCGCACCTGCCGAGTCAGACTGCGCCCAGGAACTCGCGATGTTGTTGATGAATTGATCGCGCGACTGTCCCGGCGGCAGTGACGACGCAAATTCCGCCGCGCCCTTCGGATCATTTTCGGCGAGTTGATAGCTGGCGTTTTGGAGCGCGTTTTGTTTGGCCTGACCTTCGGGCAACGTTTTAATCCATTCCATCGCCGCCTTCGGATCGGACTGCGACAGGCTGCTGGCGATTTGATAGACGGAATTTCCGAGGGCGCTGGCGGGGAGAAGTTCCGCGAGTTTGATGGCCTCGGACGGATTTTGCCACGCGATCTGGTTGACCACGCTGGCCAAAACTTTATTACGCTCCGTGCCTGCTGGCAAATCTTTGGCGAACTTTACCGCGGCGTCCGGGTCTTGTTGAATCCAGCCATTGATGATGCCGCCGAGCAAATCCGAGCGGCTCTTGCCAGCGGGTAAGGAATTCACATACGCCATCGCCGCCGCCGGATCTTGTTGCGCCCATTGTTGGGCGACGCCGTTCATCGCCTGATTTTTCCCCGGGCCTTCGGGCAACTGTTTCACATAAGCCAGCGCGCCGGTGACATCTTTCTGCGCCCACGAAGCGACGATGGAACTGATGGCGTTGCGTTTGTCGTTCGCGCTCGTCAATGAGTTCGCCCAAGTCATCGCCGCCTGCGGATCGTTTTGCGCCCACGATGACGCGATGGCTTGATACGCTTGTGAACGTGCTTGGCCGGTGAGCAGTTCGGTCGCTTTTGCCGCTGCCGTGGCCGGGTCTTTCTGCGCCCACTGCGAAAAAATCTGGTAGGAATAACCCATGCCGTAGCGACGTGAACCCGAGTTGCCCAAAGTTTGTTGCAAGTCTAGCGCCGCAAGCGGATCGGTCGCCGCCAACTGACCGATGATGTTGTTCAACACCTGGTCGCGGAGTTGTCCTTTTGGAAGCTGCTTGACCCATTCTGAGGCGGCTTTCGGGTCTTTCCCCGCCCATGTGCCAGCTACGATGCCGATGGCTTGCTCGCGCTCCTGCTTGTTCGTCATCGCGTTCGCGTAAGCCATCGCCGCCGACACGTCCGCATCTGCCCAGCGCGAAAGCAACTGATAGCGCACGCCCCATTTCATCGCCTGCGACAAATTTTTATCCACGAACTTGAGCAGTTCCGGGATGTCCGCGACCGCCAAGTTGCCGAGCTGCATGAAAAGTTCCTGCTGCACCTTTTGAAAACCAAAGCCAGATTGCGCGCGGCTTTTTTTATCCATCTCCAAAAGTTTGGCCTCCAGTTCCGCCACCGATAGTTTTTCCAACGTGGGCTTCTCCGTTTTGTTGTCGGCGGCGGACGGCGGCGGATTTTTTACCGGCGGCAGTTTCATGAAGCCCGGCACCTGGGGCGAATCCGGCGTGGTGGAAATTTCTGCTGCCGTGGTTTTATTCGGCGCGCGATGCTGGCCGAACCAGTAGCCGCCGCCCGCCGCACCCGCAGCGAGTAAGAGTGAAAGGATGAATCCGTTTTTCATAGGTAAGTTGGGGATTGGACGTGCCGAGTCTTAATTGGTTCATAATGAAAGTCGAGCCGCAAACTTGGTGGGGCAGGACGATGGTTGAAACTCTTTGCACTTGTTCGCCGCGCGGTTTTCGCGAATAACTCCGCCATGCAAAATCAGACTCTGCTCGCCTTCCTCGACGACGTTTATGAAGACCTCGAGCTCTGGTATCCCAAGCTGCGGCTTGAGGAGGCAGGCTACGCGTTGAAGTGCGCCGCGCCGGAAATCAAAACCTACACCGGCAAGCACGGCTATCCCGCCGCGTCCGACCTGTTGCTCAAGGACGCGAACTGCAAAGATTTTTGCGGCCTGCTGATTCCCGGCGGTTTCATGCCGGATAAATTGCGGCGCGACCCGAAAGTGCTTTCATTGACGCGAGAGTTTTTTGAGCAAGGCAAGCTCGTCGCGTTCATCTGCCACGGCGGCTGGATTC
>JANOBC010000248.1:0-11832 GCA_031411455.1 Limisphaerales bacterium | reverse complement strand
ACAAGCCTATTGAAAGCGGCTTGGCTGGCTTACCAGCGAGCGAGCGTATTCCGGAAATTAACCACGAGTGGACAAAACATTCCAAAGACATGGAGGAACGAATTTCAAAAGTTCCTCCCGGCGGTTCACTTTACGAGACATTCTTTGATGCTTGGAAGCGCCAGTATCCGGGGTTGCCCAGCATGACCATCAAAGAAAACCACGGTGGCACCCACATTCATCCCTCGTTAAATCGTTGCCTCTCGGCGCGAGAAATGGCGCGGCTGCAAACTTTTCCAGACAGTTATTTTTTTTGCGGGAGCATGAAAAAAGCCATGTGGCAGATCGGCAATGCAGTTCCGCCAAGGCTCGCCGAAGTCATTGGAAAAGCATTGCTGCTATCTTTGCAAGCCGTTGCCGCCAACAAGCCAGACCCAAATGTTTCACTTACTTCTTGGCAGCTACTGGAGAAGCCAGCTTGAGATTCAAAGCGGCCCGCCATTTAGCGACATCATACCAGCCACAGCCGACACAGCCTTTTTCAGCGGCTTTTCCTTTCTTGGGAACTTTAGCTGGCCAGTTCTCGTCTCCGGCATAGAAAAATTTCACACCAAACGGCTGGCCACGAATACCGGTCTGGTAGCAGCTTCGGCAGACTTCTCTTTTCTGCTGGTTGCGCTGGTTGGTTAAAAGTTGAAACTTGGCTTTGATTTCTTCATCACACATTTCATCAGGATTTTCATCCCGCGTGTCTTCATCCCACCTGATTTCAGGGAACTTGTGGTCGGGCAATAACGAAGCCGCCGGGCGAGTTGTGCTTTCATAAGCATCAAGACACTCAAGGGTCTTTAGTATTTTCCGGCGCAGTTGAGGCGACCATGTTTCGTAACCAGTTTCCGCACCACGCGGAATGGGCAGCAGCAACAAGTGCGTTCGATTGCACCCGCACTTCCTACAAAAGCGTTTGGTATCCGTTGCAAAAGTGTAGCCCATTTCTTTGATGTCCTGCGTTCTTCGTGCCCAATTTGGATTTTGAGGCAATTCACAAGCCTGACACGCCCAGCCGCCTAATTTTTTCTTTAGCACTTCAAAAAATGGCCGGGTGACGTCTTTATTTCCTTCTGACCAAAACAGCTTGGCCGCTGCAAGCCAAGACTGGACATTTTCTTTGGTGAAACATTTGTAGGCTGTCGCAATGATGTTTTTACAATCATCTTCAGATTGAGCATCTAATCCGGTGCGGCGGTAATTTACCGGAATGCTGACATTCTTTTTCTCGCCGCTGTCAAAGGTGAATTCAACGTCAACGTAGGCTTCAGAAGCTTTTGAATGATGCCGGACAGCCAGGATTTTAATTTCAGGCGATAATTTCTTGGGAAGAACACCAAACAAATTGAAGGCAATCATGGTTTTGCCTCCGTAAAGAATTTGGCGGCGGAAACGCCGAGGGCTTTGGCGATGCGAATCACATTTTTAATGCCGGGATTGCGTGCGCCACGCTCGATGTCGCTGATGTAAGTCCGGTCAAGGTCGGCTTTTTCCGCCAAGGCTTCTTGGGTAAGCCCTTTCAACTCACGCAAACGCTTAACTGAAAAACCAAAAGCTCTCAAACTGGGGTCGATTTTTGCCATGAAAGAAGGCTATGGCTTTGTAGGTGATGAGTGTATCGCTAATCAGTGACATTCTGTTTTGTTTGATGAGGCTGGAAAAATATCTCGGCAACCGGCAAAAACCATTTACGATTCAGCGCATGGCTGTTACCAAAAAAACCGTTCCCCCTCGCTGGCGCAAAGACGTTCAAAGCGTTCTCATCACCGAAGAGCAACTTGCCAAGCGCATCAAGATTTTGGCGCGGGAGATCGAGAAAGATTTTCACGGTCGCGAAATGGTGGTCGTCTCGCTCTTGAGCGGCACGGTGATGTTTCTCGCGGATTTGATCCGGCATCTGAACTCGCCGCTGCGCCTCGATTTCATGGGTGTTTCCAGCTACGGCGCGGGGACGGAATCTGGCGATTTGGTTTTCACGAAGGAACTGCGCATTGATGTCAAAGGCCGTGACGTGCTGCTGGTGGACGACATTCTCGACACGGGAAAAACCTTGAGCCGCGTGATTCCGAAGTTGCAGGCGCTCAAGCCGCGTCGCATCAAGACCTGCGTGCTGCTGAACAAAGCCGCGCGCCGCGTGGAAAAAATTCAGGCGGACTATGTCGGCTTCGAGATCCCGGATTATTTTGTCATCGGCTACGGGCTTGATTTTGCGGAGCGGTATCGCAATCTTCCGTTCGTCGGCGTGCTGCATCCGCACATTTACAAGGAAGTTTTGGAGCACGCGGCCAAAAAATAATGGAACCTAAACTGATTAGCTTCTTCGGCTGGCTCACGATGCTTTCCGTCGCGTGGGCGATCTCCTACAACCGCAAAAAATTTCCGTGGCGCACGGTCATCTGGGGCACCGGCCTGCAATTTCTCCTCGCGCTGCTGATTCTAAACACGCAGTTCGGTAAAGACTTTTTCATCATCGCCGGCAAGGTGGTGCAGAAGTTGATCCAGTTTTCCACGGACGGAACGAAATTTGTTTTCGGCCCGCTGGCGGACAGCAGTTCGCTGGGCAAATCTTTTGGCCCGGAACACAGTCTGGTCTTCGCGATTCTCGTAACAGGAACGGTCGTTATCGTCTCCGCGCTGTCATCGTTGTTTTATCACTGGGGAATTTTGCAACGCGTCGTGCGCGCGGTCGCCTTTGTGATGCGCAAGGCGATGGGCACGAGTGGCAGCGAAACACTTTCAGCCGCCGCGAACATTTTTATGGGCCAGACCGAAGCCCCGTTGGTCATCCGCCCTTACGTTCCGCGCATGACGAAGAGCGAGCTGATGACCATCATGGTCTGCGGCATGGCGCACATCGCGGGCGGCGTGGCGGCGGTTTATGCAGCGATGGGAATGCAGGCGGGCTATCACGACACCGCCGGGCATCTGCTCACCGCGTCCGTGTTGAATTGTCCCGCCGCGCTGATGATTGCCAAGATCATGCTGCCGGAAACGGAAGTGAGCGAAACCGCCGGGACTTCGCCCGCCACCGTGCCGCGCACGACGGCGAATTCCATTGATGCCATTTGTCGCGGGGCAGGCGATGGCTTTCATCTGGCGCTGAACATCATCGCCATGCTCATCGCGTTCATCGCCATCATTGCGTTGGCGAATTATGTCGTGGGTTTTCCGCAATTGCACTTCGGCGTTAAAAATCCAGTGACGCTGCAAAATATTTTTGGTTGGATCAACGCGCCGTTTGCGTGGCTCATGGGCGTGCCGACGCAGGACTGCTTGAGCATCGGGCAAATTCTCGGCGAGCGAATCGTGCTGAACGAATTCGTCGGCTACCTTGATCTCACGGGCAACGCGGAGCAATTGAATCTCGACCACCGCAGCTTCACGATTGCGACGTATGCGCTGTGTGGTTTTGCGAATTTTTCCAGTATCGCGATTCAGGTCGGTGGCATCGGCTCGCTCGCGCCGGAGCGTCGCAGCGAAATGGCCAAGCTCGGTTTCCGCGCGATGATTGGTGGTCTGCTCGCGGCTTATATGACGGCTTCGCTGGCTGGATTGCTGTTGTAATTTTATGCCCGTCACGCTGCCACAATTTTCCCGCCGTGATTTTCTAAAACGCGCCGCGCTCGTCGGTGCGGCCACGGCGTTCGCGCCGGCCAGTTACGCCGGGCTGTTCGGCAAATCACGCGACAAGCACACGTTCGCTTTTTTCTCGGACACGCATATCGCGGCGGATGCGGCGTTCAAGCACAAGAGCGGCGTGAACGTGGCGGACAATCTGGCTGCCTGCGTGCGCGAACTCGCCGCGTGGCCGGTGAAACCGGCGGCGGTCATTGTGAATGGTGATCTCGCACTGTTAGACGGACAGCCGGGAGATTACGGCACGTTTGCCAAACAACTCGCGCCCGTCCGTGCGCTCGCGCCGGTGCATCTGAACTTGGGCAACCACGATGAACGTGAAAATTTCTGGAGCGCCTTTCCGCAAGCCGCGGCGAAATTAAAATCCGTTCCTCAACGTCAGGCCGCTGTTTTCAGCAGCGACCGCGCGAACTGGTTCCTGCTCGACTCGCTGGACCAAACCAACTCAACGCCCGGCGTGCTCGGCACGGCGCAGCTTGAGTGGCTTGACCGCGAACTCGCCGCGCGTCCAAACAAGCCGGCGATCATCGTGGGGCATCATAATTTGCAAACGCCAGGCGGAGTGGATGGCTTGAAGGCGGAGACGACGGCGCTGGCGGAAATTTTTGCGCAGCGTTCGCAGGTGAAGGCGTTCATCTTCGGCCACACTCATAACTGGAACATCGCGCAGCACGCGAGCGGAGTGCATCTCATCAACCTGCCGCCGACGGGTTACGTTTTCAAAGCCGGTCGTCCGAGCGGTTGGGTGCGGGCGACGCTGGCAAAGGACGGCGCGGAATTTGAACTGCGCGTGCTCGACGCGAAACATCCCGAACACGCGCAGGTGCAGTCGTTGAAGTGGCGTGCATAATTTTCCTTCACGTTGCCTTAAGGTTGCCTCGCCTAGAATTCGCGCATGAAAACTAAATTCTCACCCCGATTCAGTTTCATCATTGGTTCATTGCTCTGCACTCTTACTGCCGGTGCCGCTGATCCGATGCTGACGTCGTGGTTCACGGTGAACAGCGGCAAATATGCCCGCTACTACACCAGTGTCGCCAACCGCACGGCGGGCATTTCCGCGACCACTTGGACCGGCGGACAGACGACGCCGACTTATGCGGGCGTGCATGAGATTGATTACTCGACGAACTGGATTTATCTCCGCAACTCCGGCTTGGCGTCGTTTGTGATGGGACCGTCGAGCAATCCGAATGTGCCGAAAAATCAAAACACCGCCACGGGTGTCTATCGTTTTCCGCGCGGCAATGCGGGCGTGACCAACACCGCCGCGAGCAAGACTTTGACCAGCATCGGCGTCATCGGGCGACTGGTGGATGGTGTTTCCATTTATAATATGTCGGATGGCTTTTCGTATTCGTTCGCCAATTCCAAGGACGCCTCACCCACCGCTGGCATTGGCAGTGGCGATGGCATTTGGAATCGTGATGCGCTGCCGAACGAGGGCAGTTCCTTCGACTACGCGCTGAATCACGCGCAACCGCAGGGTGATTATCATTCCCACGCAAACCCCATCGGCGTGCGCTATCAGCTCGGCGACAATGTGAATTACGACAGCGCCACCAAAAATTATTCCGAAAACACGAACACGGTGACGTTCCAACATTCGCCCATCATCGGCTGGGCGAACGACGGCCTGCCAATTTATGGTCCGTATGGTTATTCCAATCCGACGAATCCCGCGAGCGGGGTGCGGCGGATGGTTTCTGGTTATGTTCTTCGCAACGGCCAATACGGCACGACCAATCTAAACATTACTGGTCGCACCAACTTGCCCGCGTGGGCGCAGACGGCGCAAAACAAAACGACGCTCACTGCCACGCAATACGGCCCGGCGGTCAACGGCACATACGCGCTCGGTCATTTTTGGGAGGACTACGATTATCTCGGCGACCACGGCTACACGCAGGGCGTCACGAACGGCGACGGCGCTTTCTACGACTTGAACCTTTACAACACCCGCTGGTGCGTCACGCCGGATTACACCAACGGCACATGGGCTTATTTTATTCCCATCACCACGAATGGCACTTCTTGGTTTCCCTACAACGTCGGTCGTTGGTATCTCGACGCGCCCACTGCGGGCACGAGCACGACGAACGTGATGCTTGCCGATACGGGAATCACACTTTATTTCAAAGGCGCAACGAACTTGCAGGAAGTTGTCAGCTCGCCCTCGGTCAACAAGACAAATGGCAACGTGACCTTGACGTGGAGCGCCCTCGAAGGCGGAACCTATCAGGTGCTCGTCTCCACCAACCTCACGGCGTGGACGACCAACACGGCGCTGGGTTTCACCGCCACCAACAACATCGCCGTCACAAATGAAGTGGGTGTCGCCGCGACCACGCCGAACCGTTTCTACCGGATCAAGCGCAACTCGGTGGCGACGTTTGATGCCGTGGGCTATTAATTGAATCCATACAGCAGGAATTGTTCAACCACGGATGGACACGGATGAACACGGATGCAGAAAAGATAAAATCTTTTAAGGATTATGCACTTCACAAACAATCCGGGGTTTTATCCGCAGATGCCACAGATTTTCGCAGATAAATGAATTTAATCTGCGTTCGTCTGCGCCATCTGCGGACGCGTTGAGCCATTGTTTGTCAGGGCATAACCCCAAATCTTTTTATCCGTGTTTATTGGTGTCCCTCCACGATGAATTTTTTAGCGGCATTAACTGCACCGAATTCTCCGGCAATAAAACTTGCCGCTGAACCGTGCTTGTGAAAAAATTCACGTTCAAATTATGGCACACGTTAAATTACACATCCCCGGACCCGTTGAGGTCAGCGAAAAAACCTTCCAAGCACTTTGCCGCCCGATGATTGGTCATCGCGGTCAGGGTTTCAAAGACCTCTACGCGAAGATGCAGCCGCAACTTCAGCAACTGCTTTACACCAAGCAACTGGTTTATCTCTCCACCTCGTCCGCGTGGGGCGTGATGGAAGGCGCCGTGCGCAACCTCGTCCAGAAAAAAGTCCTCAACTGTATGTGCGGCGCGTTCTCGGACAAGTGGTTTGATGTCTCCAAGAAATGCGGCAAGCAGGCGGAAGCGCTGCAAGTGGATTGGGGTTCCCCGATCCGTGCCGAAGCAATTGATAAAAAATTAGCGACGGGCGAATTCGACGCGCTCACGCTCATCCACAACGAAACTTCCACCGGCACGATGTCGCCGCTCGCGGAAATCGCCGCGCTCAAGAAACAATATCCCGACGTGATGTTCATCGTGGACGCCGTCAGCTCGCTCACCGCGCTGCCCATCAAGTTCGACGAACTGGGCATTGACGTGTTGCTTGCTGGCACGCAGAAAGCGTTCGCGTTGCCGCCGGGACTCGCGGTGTTCGCCGCGTCGCCCGCCGCGCTCGCCAAGGCGGCGACGACGAAGGATCGCGGTTATTATTTCGACTTCGTGGAATTTGAGAAGAACGCGAAGGACAGCATGACGCCCAGCACGCCGGCCATTCCGCACATCTACGCGTTGAGCAGCAAGCTCGACGAATTTTTTGCCGAAGGTTTGGACGCGCGTTTCGCCCGTCACAAAAAGACGAATCAGATGACGCGCGATATGGCGGCGAAGCACGTCTTCACGCTGTTCCCCGAAGCTGGTTTTGAATCCGTCACGCTCACCTGCGTGAACAACGGCGCGAAGCCCGGCGGCCGCACGGTGGATGTCGCCAAGCTTCAGAAGCTCGTGAAAGATCAGGGCTTCCTGATTGATGGCGGCTACGGAAAAATTAAAGGCCTCACGTTCCGCCTTTCAAACATGGGCGATGAAACGGAAGCTACGATGAACCAGCTCTACGCCGCGCTCGACAAGGCGATGACGTCGCTGTGATTTGAGTTTGAAACAAAAACCGGCGGATGCGAAAGCGTCCGCTGGTTTTTTATTGAAGCGAGCGGTCGGCGATGGTTTGGAAACAAATGCTTTTCCACGCTGGGTTGACCGTATGCCGCATCGGCTCGCGGGGACGCTCGTCCCACCAGTTTTCAAACTGACCCACTACCCGCGAGCTTCTCGTCGTGACAGCGTCCGTCGTCTCGTTTAATTTTCGCCGATGCAACAAACAACTTTGACCCTCGGCCACTCGCCCGACCCCGATGACGCGTTCATGTTCTACGCGCTGGCGAAGGATTTGATTCCTACGCACGGCTTTCATTTTCAACACATCCTCCAAGACATCCAGACGCTCAACGAGCGCGCCACGCGCGGCGAGTTGGACATCTCCGCCGTCAGCATCCACGCCTACGCGTTCGTGTCGGACAAATACGCACTCCTCCCCAGCGGCGCGAGCATGGGCGATGGCTATGGCCCGATGCTGGTGGCGAAACAAAAATTTTCCCGCGAAGAAATTGCGAAGAAAAAAATCGCCGTGCCGGGAACCATGACCAGCGCGTTCCTCGCGTTGCAACTCTGGCTCGGCAAGCCCGCGAAGGAATTCAATTACGTCGTCGTGCCGTTCGACCAGATTTTTCAGGCGGTGAAAAGTGGCGTCGCGGACGTCGGCCTCATCATCCACGAAGGCCAGCTCACATTTCAAAATGAAAAACTTGTTCTGTGCGAAGACCTCGGCGTGTGGTGGGGCCGCGAGCAAAACGGCCTGCCGTTGCCACTCGGCGGGAATGTGATCCATAAAAAATACGCGCCGGAAGTGCGCAAGCAGATTTCCGATACGCTCACCGCGAGCATCCAATACAGCCTGGACCATCGTCCCGAAGCCGTGCAGCACGCGCTGCAATACGCCCGCGACATGGGGCGCGACCTCGCGGATAAATTTGTCGGGATGTATGTGAACCACTGGACGCTCGACTACGGTGAAAAGGGCCGGGAATCTATCCGCCGTTTTCTCGGCGCGGCCTACGAGCGCGGTATCATTCCGCACCGGCAGGAACTGGAGTTTGTCGTATGAAAGCCATGTTCGGAAAAATTCTTTTCACATCCGTCGCGTTCACGTTCATAGCTGCTGCGCCCGCGAAAGAATTCTTCGTTTATTTTGGCACCTACACGAATGCCTTGAGCCAAGGCATCTATGTCGCGCGGTTGGATGCGGACACGGGAAAAATTTCCACGCCGGAACTTGCCGCCGAAGTGGCGAACCCGTGCTTCCTGAATTTCTCGCCGGACAGCCGTTTTCTCTATTCCGCCAACAGCACAAAATTCGACGGCAACAACGGCTCCGTTTCCGCCTTCGCCGTGGATAAAAAATCCGGCGCGCTGAAATTGCTCAACGAAAAATCCTCCGGCGGCAACGGCCCATGCCACGTCAGCGTGGACGCTTCGGGAAAATTTTTGCTCGCCGCGAACTATGGTAGCGGCAGCGTAAAATCTTTTCGGTTGGAGAACGACGGCCGCATTGGTGCGGACGGTTCGCTCCTGCAACACACCGGCAGTAGCGTGAATACGAATCGCCAGACCGCGCCGCACGCGCATTTCATCGCCGCCGATCCGGGCAACCGTTTCGCGCTCACCTGCGACCTTGGTTTGGATCGCGTGATGGCTTATCGAATGAATCTCACGAACGCCGCGCTGGAAGTGCAATACGGTTACTCCATGGCCGACGTGCCGCCGGGCGCGGGTGCGCGGCATCTGGCGTTCAGCCACGATGGCAAGTCCGTGTATGTGCTCAACGAAATGGGCTGCTCCATTTCACGCTTCAGTTGGGATGCGAAGAATGGATTGCTGGAACCGCACGAGACGATTTCCGCATTGCCCGTCGGCGTAGAAGTTCAGAAAAATTTTACCGGCGCTGAAATCCTCGTGCATCCCTCCGGCAAGTTTGTTTATGCCACGTTGCGCGGCCACGACAGCGTGAGCGTCTTCGCCGCAAAAAAATCCGGCAAGCTCACCTTCGTGCAGAACATTTCCAGCGGCGGCAAGGTGCCGCGCGGGCTGGGCATTGACCCGACCGGTCGCTGGCTGTTCACCGGCAACCAGAAGTCGGACAACGTCGCGGAATTTTCCATCGAAGCCAAAACCGGCAAGCTCACGGCGACCGGCATCGAACTGCGCATCGGTTCGCCGGTGGATGTGAAGTTCGTGGCGGCGGAATAGCGGCGGGATGGCCGCGCGGCCAGTGTCTTCCCCCTCTCCCCTCCGAGGGGAGAAGGAGGCAGTTACGGAATTTTTTGGACGTGCATTCAGTGGTGGATGTCCGCCTTCCGCTTTTGTTTTTCCGTCCGCTCTGTGGCAAAGTTCTCCGCATGAAATTCATCGCCGCCATTCTCGTTCTGTTGTGCGTTGGCTTTTCCTCATCCGCGCAAACGAACAGCACGACCCTTGACGCCAGCACGTTGCTGGACGCCGCGCAGCAATGGGCGGATGACCACCTCGATACCAATGTTCTCCGCGCTTTGCAGGAGGTTGACCGCGAGCAGGTGAAAGATTTTCTCCAGCACTACCAGAACTATCTAGGCGGCGAATACGTCCTCGATCTCGCGCAACTCAAGGACGCGGCCACAACCGTGCTACCCTTGCTGGAAGCCCGCGAGGAGACGCAACCCTACGGCGCGTGGCTGCGGGCGCGGCTAGATTATTTTGACGCGGCGGAAAAATTGTCGGCGCTCGCGCCGCCACCCAAGACCAACGCGATCCCCCAACCCAACCCGACGTTCAAGGCGGAGCAGGAAATCTGGATTCAGAAACTGGCACCCGCCGCGCCGTGGCCGAAGCGGGCGACGGAACTGGTGCCGCAGTTGAAGCCCATTTTCGTTGCCGAAAAAGTTCCCGCCGAACTCGTCTGGCTGGCGGAAGTGGAATCCGGTTTTGACCGCCGCGCGGAAAGTCCGGTGGGCGCGCGCGGAATGTTTCAGCTCATGCCCGCGACGGCGAAGCAATATGATTTGAGCCTTTGGCCGTTCGACGAGCGCAAGCAAGTGGAACCCGCCGCCCGTGCGGCCGCGAAACATTTGCGGCATCTGCACCAGATGTTCGGCAACTGGCGGCTCGCCGTGGCCGCTTACAACTGCGGCGAAGGCACCGTGCAAAAAACTTTGGCGCGATACAAAACGAAAAGCTACGAGCGCATCGCCACGCATTTGCCGGCGGAAACGCAGATGTATGTGCCGAAGGTCGAGGCGACGATTTTGCAGCGCGAAGGCAAGCAGTTGGAGAAGCTGAAGGCAGAGTGAGGTCGGAGCGCGTCAGACGATTGGTCACGCGCAATTTTCCGCCAGCCAGCCGAGATACTTTTTGCTGCCACCCGACACGGGTAGGATGAGAAATTCCGGCGTGTCGTAGGGATGCTTCGCCGTGACGAATTTCTCCAGTGCCGCGAGCCGGTTTTTTTGCGTTTTCAAAATCAGCAGCACTTCCGCGCTGGATTCAATTTTCCCGTGCCAGCGGTAATGCGATTCGATTTTTGGAACCAAGTTGGCGCAGGCGATGAGTTTCGCTTGCAGCGCGGACTTGGCGAGGGTGCGCGCCGTTTTCAAATCCGGCGCGGTGACGAAGACGAGGGCGAATTTCGCAGACTTCACGCGGTCAGTTCAACGTCGTGAAATCACCGAGCGGACGGGTGAAGGTGGCTTCCGCTGGATGGATGACCAGCGTGTCCGCCGTATCATGCACGCTGCCGGACATTGCGGCGAAGGGCAGGGCGACGGCGAAGATGGCCGTGCCAACCACGGTGACGATGAAGCAGCCGGGGCGAACCAGCACCAGGTCGCCCACGACGTTCAGCGATTCGTCCACGGAGGCGCGGGATTGGTTGACGCCGCCGAAGGTGAAAGCGAGCGCGCAAAGCAGGAGGAGGATTTTATTTTTCATGGCTGAAATGTTTCACGCAACAATGCACCTTCCGTTTTTATTTTCAAGTAGTTTGTGGCTTCATTGATGAAATGAAAGCGTGCTTGGGTGGGTGGTGTATTTTGAAAATGTCGCACGACTCACGTTTTGAAATGATACCACTGCCGGGCTTTGCCGACGCTGGACACGCGCCCGGCATTTTGAAAAACTCCGCGCCGCATGAAACAAGTCATTGTCACGTTGGACATGGAAGGCGTGTTGACGCCGGAAATCTGGATCGCCGTCGCCGAGAAGACCAAGATCCCCGAACTCCGCCGCACCACGCGCGACGAGCCAGATTACGACAAACTGATGAATTACCGCATCGGCATTCTCGATCAACACGGCATTAAATTGTCTGACATCCAGCAGGTCATCGG
>JANOBC010000247.1:0-1980 GCA_031411455.1 Limisphaerales bacterium | reverse complement strand
ACGCAATGTCGCCAAGGCAGGGCTGCTCTACGACTATCTGGACCAGAGCGGCTTTTTCGTCAGCCCGGTCGACAAGCGCGATCGGTCGCGCATGAACGTGCCGTTCAAGCTCAAGGATGAAGCGTTGGACGAGGCTTTCCTGAAGGGTGCTCAGCAGCGCGGCATGCTGCAGCTGAAAGGCCACCGTTCCGTTGGCGGCATGCGTGCCTCCATTTACAACGCGATGCCGATCGAAGGCGTGCAGGCATTGGTCGGCTATCTGCGGGAATTCGAGAAAAGCCTTGGTTGAGAAAAGCCATGGTTGAGAAAAGTCATGGTTGAGCCCGTGCGAATTCTTACCTTGAATGCCATCTCGGCGACCGGCTTGCAGCGGCTTCCGGCGGAGCGCTATTCGGTCGGCACGCATATCGATTCTCCTGATGCGATCCTGGTGCGTTCCCATGACATGAAGGCGATGCCTATCGCGGCTTCGGTGCGTGCGATCGGCAGGGCGGGGGCGGGGACCAACAATATCCCGGTGGCCGACATGAGCAAGCGTGGTGTCCCGGTATTCAACGCGCCGGGTGCCAATGCCAATGCGGTCAAGGAACTGGTGCTGGCGGGCATGCTGATCGCCGCGCGCAATCTCATTCCTGCAATCCGCTTCACCGATGGCTTGTCCGGAACCGACGAGGAGATCGACCAAAAAGTCGAGGACGGTAAAAAGAATTTTGCGGGCATGGAGCTTCCACAGCACGTGCTCGGCATCATTGGCCTTGGGAAAATCGGCAGTCTGGTTGCGGATGCGGCGATCAAACTCGGCATGGATGTATTTGGCTATGACCCGGAGATCACGGTGGACGCCGCCTGGAGCCTGCCATCACAAGTCAGGAAGGCGCACAGCATCGAGGAAGTGCTCCGCGGCAGCGATTTCGTGACGCTGCATGTTCCTTTGCTCGACGCCACGCGCAACCTGATCGATGCCAAACGCATTCGTCTGATGAGATCCGGCGCGGTGCTGCTCAATTTTTCACGCGACGGCATCGTGGACAACGACGCCGTGCTCGACGCGCTCAACGCCAAAAGACTCAGGGTTTACGTTTGCGATTTCCCCGGCAGCCGGTTCAAGGGACATCCGGCCGTGGTGGCGACACCGCATTTGGGCGCTTCGACGCTCGAAGCCGAGGAAAATTGCGCCATCATGGTGGTCGACCAGGTGCGCGATTATCTGGAAAACGGCAACATTCGCAACGCCGTGAATTTTCCGGATGTCATCATGCGCAGGGAATCGCCCTATCGGCTTGGCATCGCCAATGCCAACGTACCCAATATGGTGGGACAGATTTCGACGGCGGTGGCACAGGCCGGATTGAACATTCACAACATGTTGAACAAGTCCCGGAAAGACATGGCTTACACGTTGGTCGATGTCGACAGCGCGGTATCCCGCCAGGTCATCGACCGGATTGGGGCCATAGCCGGCGTGCTTGCCGTTCACTATCTTCCGGCGGCGTCGTAACCATGTCGGACAACCTCAAGCAATTGCGCGCACGCATCGATGCGCTGGATATCGAGATCCTCAAGCTCGTCAGCGAGCGCTCATCGACGGCGCATGCGATCGGCAAACTCAAGGACGACGGTACGGTTTATCGCCCGGAGCGCGAAGCCCAGGTGCTGCGGCGGCTGACGGAGAACAATCCTGGACCGTTGCCCGACAAGGTGGTCATGCACCTGTTCACCGAAATCATTTCCGCCTGCCGTGCTCTGGAGGACGCCTTTTCGGTTGCGAGCCTCGGCCCGCGCGGAACGTTCAGTGAAGAGGCGGTGATCAAGCATTTTGGTGCGCAGGCGCCGGTCGTATTGTGCAATTCCATCGATGAGGTTTTTCGCTCGGTGGAGTCCGGCAACGTCGGTTACGGGATGGTGCCGCTGGAAAATTCGACCGAGGGTGCGGTAGGCCGCACCATGGATCTCCTGTTGTCCTCGCCACTGAAAATCTGC
>JANOBC010000246.1:0-4004 GCA_031411455.1 Limisphaerales bacterium | reverse complement strand
CTCGGCGGTTTCGGCGCGTTGCGACTTGTCCTTGATGAACCATTCGTTTTTGGGATCGGAGGAATCGAACAGCAGTTGCTCTGGCTTTCCCCCGAAGGCGTCGGAAATATATTTCAAGAAGATGAGGCCAAGGCAAACGTGCTTGTATTCCGAAGCTTCCATGTGCCCGCGCATCTTGTCGGCCGCAGCCCAGAGCTGGGCTTCAAAATCAAAGGCGGAACCGGGGTTCTGATTCTGTGCGCTTCCCTTTGCCATGAAATTTTGGCGATTGTGCAACGGAAAGCCGGTGGCGTCAATTCCTCGCCGCATTGGAAAGAGAAAATTTCGTTGGTTGCCATTTTTGGCAAGTCCTGCCGTCTGCTGACAATGTATCCAGTGGCATATGCTACAAGGTGGAAACACTTCAACCACACACATAAGAAAGGAGATTTATCATGGATGTTCATTGCACCACCTGTGACGAACCGTGGGATGTTTATCATCTTCGCCACGACGCCATCTTTGAAACCAGCCTCTGCTACACCGAGGCGAAGACCTGGACGGAAGTATCACCGAAACTCAAATTGTTGCCCCGCTACCGCGAGAAATTTAAGGCCATCGGTTTCGAGTTCGGCGGCTCGGTCATCAATGTCTTGCGGTGTCCGGCGTGTCCCAAGAACGCCAAGCCCGATCCCGACCGCGCGGCGCTCAAAGCCGGCATCGTCGAGATTTTGGGCGATGACGAGGATGCCATTGTGGACGCGATGGAGGATTGCGGTGTATGAAAGCGAAGAAGCGCAACGGCCACGATCCAAACCAAGCCGAGTTCGGCATCATCTGGGAATTGCATCAGTATCCGTTCCGGCTGCGCGCGGGCGACATCTTCCGTTTTGACGGCAGGTTGTGTCGTGTGCTTCGCGTCAATTACAGTTCGGCGGTGGTCATCATGAATCGGCCGGTGCGGCAATTCAAAACCCGCTTCGACAAGCCGGTTCGGTTTCAGCCACCACCCAAACAGTTCTACGTCTCACCGCAGTCCGAAGTCACCATCTTGAACCGCAAGGCGAGGTGAACACACAAGAGCGATTCTTTGAATCGCTCTTTTTTAATTTCCCGTAAGTCCGAATACTGCCGATCCAATGGCTACCGCCAAGGCATATAAGATGGCATGGATAAATCCGGTGAATAACCCCTTGAAAACCATGTGTAAAATGCTTTGCCCGTCTTCGTATTTGAGCATACGTATCTCGCATGCTCGTTCCGTTGGAGTCATTGTCCGGTTGTTGGGTGGACCGCGAAGTTTTCCAGCCATGACCAGAAACATGATCAAACCGAATTGAGCGGCAAGGCGGTAGCTGGCCTCGCCCGCCGCGCCGCTGACACCAGTCGCCCATGACACTTTGTTCAGCACCCACGAACCGGCTCCCCAATACGCCAAGGTAAAAATCGCACCGGCGACAATGGCGAGCATGACGATGACGGCAATCAGTTGTTCCAAAAGTGCAATCTCCGGTGGTCCATCTCCACCGCCGCCACCGAGGGCGAAATGGCTTCCCGTTGCCAGCAGCGCGATATGGTTTCCCGTTCCCAAATGCGGCAGCGGCAACACCACGCCCATCCAGCTGATAAACAGGGCGATGACCAGGCTGATGGAAACATGGAGCAGCAGGCAACCAATGCCGGCCCGCAGCGCATTGTAGCCATCCGGCGAGATGACCGTTTCCAGCATCCAGCGGAATCGTTCGCTGGCGTGGAGACGTTTGAAACGAATCGCACCGAGGATGATACCCACCAATGCGCCGAAGAATAGGTTGCGTCCAACCAATGCGCCGTAATCAGAAAGACTGGCGGCGGTTTCAGAAGCCGAGGTTTGAAGATGCAGCCAAGCATGGGTAAGGCCGAGCCCTGAACCGATCCAACTCACCAGAATATGCGCGGTTAAAAACCCGACGGCGGCAATGACCACGAGGGCAAAAAAAGCACTAACCGCCACTCCCACGGCTCCGACAATAAAATCACCAATTGGCCCGGCATCCCCAGAGCTTTGGCCTCTGCCTCCATTGTTTTGATTGTGGATAAACGCCACAAAGCCGAAGCCTAGTGCGCGGAACAATTTGGTCAACACCAATCGTTTTTTACACCTTGCCAGCTTTGGCAAGTTCTGCCGTCTGCCTTCATCCGCCGTTCCGCCCTACGCTTGAGGTTGGGAAAACAGGGTTCTTCACAAAACAACCATCAAACGAAAGGAACAGCATGAATGCAGTTATGGAAACACTAGAACGCGTGACGTTATATCACCGCAAAGGCGCATCGGATAAAGTCTATCAAGTGGCGATTGAACCAGCGGGCAACCTATTTGTCGTCAATTACGCCCACGGTCGGCGTGGTTCAACAATGAATACCGGCACCAAGACCGATGTGCCGGTAGATTACGAGAGTGCCAAACGGATCTTCGATCAGGTGGTGAAGGAAAAGAAAAATCATCCCAGAACACCATACACCGAAGGCGAGAATGGAACGCCGTATCAGCACACCGACAAGCAGGCGTCAGGCATCTTGCCCCAACTGCTGAATGCGGTGGAGGAAGCCGAGGTCGAGGCGTTGTTGCGTGATGACAATTATTGCGCGCAGGAGAAGCATGACGGGCGGCATCTCTTGACCCGAAAGCAGGACGAGAACCTTGAGGGCATCAACAAGAAGGGATTGATCATCGGCTTGCCGGAAACAGTTGCAAACGAACTTCGTAATTTTTCCGGCAGCTTGATCACTGACGGCGAATCCATCGGCGATGATTACTTCGTCTTTGACCTGTTGGAAATGGACGGTGAGAACCTGCGGTCGTTGCCGTATCGCGAACGGTTCTCACGGCTGGTGGATTTGCTGCTGTTATCCGATGCCGATGGCAAATACATCCGGCTCGTTGCCACCGCGTTCAAGACGAAGCAAAAGACGGAAATGTGGGAACGGCTGCGGCGTGAGAATCGCGAAGGCATCGTGTTCAAACGGCTTGATGCTCCGTATGTTCCCGGCAAGCCAAACAGCGGCGGGCCGCAGTTAAAGTTCAAGTTCGTTGCCACGGCGTCGGTTGTTGTTGCCAAGATCAACACCAAGCGCAGTGTTGAAGTCAGTCTCCTCAAAGGACGCAACTTGGTTTCTTGCGGCAACGTCACCATCCCAGCTAACCATCAAATCCCTCCGGTCGGCGCTGTGGTAGAAGTGCGTTACCTCTACGCCTATCCCGACAGCCTTGCCCTGTATCAGCCGGTATATCTCGGCCCGCGTAATGACGTTGACCCCGGTGAATGTCTGGTGTCGCAACTCAAATACAAGGCGGAATAAATTCACACAGCCGGTCATGCCCAACAGCGTGACCGGCTTTTAATTTGGTTCGATGCCGACTTGCCAGAATTGGCAAGTTCTGCCGTCTCCATCCAAACATCGCTCCGCTCTACGCTTCATGTTGGGAAAACAGGGTTCTTCAAAAACAAAACAACCAAAGGAAATATATGAACATCAAATCGTATGAGCACATCACCGACCGCATCACTGACTTGCTTTCGCAAGGCACTGTCCCCTGGCACAAGCCGTGGAAAGTGCAGACCGGATTGCCCCGCAATCTCGTCACGAAAAAACCGTATCGCGGCATCAATCCCTTCCTGCTCATGGCGGCAGGCTACGAATCACCGCACTGGCTCACCTTCCGTCAGGCAATACAACTTGGCGGCAACGTGAAGAAAGGCGAAAAGGCCTGTCCCGTCGTGTTCTGGAAACATCTCGAAGTGGCGGACAAGGAATCAGGCGAGGTGGAAAAAATCCCGCTGCTGCGGATGTATTTTGTCTTCAACGTCGCGCAGTGCGAAGGGTTGAAGAACATACCAGCCGAGGACACCAGTGCCTTTGTCGCCACCGAAGCGGCGGAGATTGTGGCAAGTATGCCGCAGCAGCCAGACATCAAGCACGGCATGAAGCAGGCATACTATGCTCCGTCCACCGACACCGTTGGTATGCCGGAGCGGAAACGGTTT
>JANOBC010000245.1:0-2273 GCA_031411455.1 Limisphaerales bacterium | reverse complement strand
GCCGTTGAAGTTGTCCTCGAAACAAACGATGGGCGTCGCCGCCGCAACGGAACCGATTCCCACCAACAGTTCCGGTCGCAAATCCACGCGCGCATCCTCGTCGTCAATGTAGTCCGCGAAAAACACATTCGTATTTTCCGTGTTGCGCTTCACCATGAGATAGAGCGTGCGCGAGGCGTTGGTCAGCGCGTTGCGCACCGCCTCCACCAACAAGTCGGGGCCGGTGCCGCCGCTTGCGCCCCAGAAATTGGTGGGGCTGCCCCAGGTCACCACCCGGTTGGTCGTCGTGGCGGCCGTGACAAAATAATTCCGCAGGTTGGTTGAAAAATCGCCGCCAGCAGTCGAGCCCGCGCCGTGCGGCACGTTCCAGGTGGCGTTCGTTTCGTTGAATGAAGATGAAGTCCAAACTCCATGCGTAGTGCCCGCGCCAACGCCGGAATTGTTGTCCTGCGTCAGCCGCAACGCCACCACGTCCACCAGTTGCACATTCGTGCCGATCCAGTTCGTCAGATAGGAGACATCAAACGCCAGCAGGCTGCGATAGACCGGCGCGTTCGAACAGCCGACGAGCAACCCGCTGCCGTTTTGACCCGTGCTCGGCTGGTCGGACCGAAGAGTCGTGGACGGGGCGGAATAGTTGGAATTGACCAGCGAGCCTGCCGTGCTTGTGTCCAAGGCCGCGCCCACGCGCAGGTCGCCCTGCTGGAAGCTCACGAACAATGCCGCGCGGGCAGACGATGCAAACACGACCGCCAGAACAGCGGCCAGCGCCACGCCCCATGAAAACCTCATGCGCTTGGAAGAATTAGACATAACACCGCACTTCAAAAAGCGCCGCCGGGATGAATTCATTCGGCGCGGTCAGGTGAATCTCCAGGCAATCCGTCGTCACCTGGGTTTCAAATTCCAGCACGCGGCGCGATTCGTGATTGTCCACGAGGCGCGCGAGCAGGCCGGGCGGATACGTTTCGCTCGCGCTATTTCTATTGCCGTTCTTGCGCAGCAACTCCGTCGCATAACCGCTCGCGCCGACGGCCTTCACGGTGGCGGCAACGGGTTGCGTCGGCTTCGCGTCGCGGACGGCGCGCGGGTTCAGCACCACCACGTTCGGCACGCAGAACGGCATAACGCGTTCGGGATGCCCCATCAACACGGACTCCATCGGATGATCGTAGTCGCAGTCGAACATCAGCTCGACGCGCGAAATTTTCTGCGGCTTGGACCAAGTGAGCTTGAGGCAGGGCTGCTCGTCCTCGAACGCGGCGACCCAAGCGTTTGGCTGGCGCACGGGGCGGGCGAAGCCGTTGGTGAGATTCGCCACGCCAAACGCGTTCAACGCAGGCGAAATCTGGCAGGCGAAGTTTTTGCCACCGGGTCGGCGTTCAGGAATCCAGAATTCAAATGCCTCAATGCCGCTGTCCGGCGGCGGTTCTTGGCGCGGCGTCTTGGCGACGGCGCGATTGAACTTCTGCGAGACGGCCAGCACGCCGGTGAGCCTCTGGTCGCTCAAGTGAATCGAGACGTGCGGGTTCGCCATCAGGCAGACGAACGCGTAGCGCGCTTCGTCAATGACCGCGCCGAAATCCAGCGCCACGCTCTGCCGCGCGCCGGGCTTGAGCGCGAGCTTGAGCGTCTTGAGCGTCACGTCCGGCGTGTGGTTGTCGGGCTTGCTGCTCACGCGTAGTTCGCACTCTAGTTCCGTCGGGGCGGAAACGTCCACGAGGTAAGTCACCCTGGACATCGGCCCGGCCTGCACGGGCAGCATCATGGCGCGGGCGAAATCCAGCGCGCGCGTTTCACCGCACGGCTTGAGTTCGCTCAAGCTCAACTCGCTGCTCGCGGCGACGGAGGCGTTGTTAACGAGGTTGTCTTTGTCCTCCAACGCGACGCCGGGGATGTATTGCCCGCGCTTGAGCAGTTCGCGCTGCAATTCCGTGATGTAAGGCCGCGCCGTGATGTCGCGCGGATTGAGCTTATATTTTTTGCACAACGCCGCCGCCATGCCGACAGACTGGCCGCTATGGCCGCACGTTGCCATTACGCGCGTCGAACCAAACGCGATGTGCGACGCGCTGATGATGCGGCCGGCGAGGAAAAGATTTTTGATGTTGCGGCTGTAAAGGCTGCGATAGGGAATCTGATACACGCCCTTGGAATGCCATTGCTGGCAGCCAGGTTTCTCACTGAACACGCCATCGCTCGGATGCAGATCAATCGCCCAGCCGCCAAAGGAAACTGCGTCGGGATGCTGGCGCTGCTCGATCAAATCCTGC
>JANOBC010000244.1:0-4002 GCA_031411455.1 Limisphaerales bacterium | reverse complement strand
CCACCGGCGGATTCGCATCAAAATAAGTCATCAAACCTTCGTAAGCCAGCGAGCTGACGACGCTTTCCACCTCGGGCGAAAGCAATTTCACTTTGGTTTGCGATTCGAACTTCGGATCGCTGTGCTTCACCGAAATCACCGCGGTCAAACCTTCGCGCACGTCGTCACCCGTGATCTGCGGATCCTTTTCCTTCAGCAAGTTGTTCGACTTGGCGTACTGATTGATCGAGCGCGTCACTGCTGAGCGGAAGCCCACCAAGTGCGTGCCGCCGTCGGGATTGTTGATCGTGTTTGTGTAGCAGAGGATCTGGTCGTTGTAGCTGTCGTTGTATTGCATCACCACATCGACATGCACTTCGAGTTGCGCGTCCGCGACCTCCACCTTTATCTCCTTGTGGAAGCTAATCGCCTTCGGATGCAGTACGTCCTTGCTCTGGTTGAGCTGCTTCACGAACTCGATGATGCCGTCCTTGTAAAAAAAACGCTCCGTCTTCCCCTCGGTGCCACGCTCGTCTGTGAACGTGATCTCCAATCCGGAATTCAAGAACGCCAGTTCCCGCAACCGCTGCATGATGATGTCCGACTTGAACGTCACCGTGTCGCGAAAAATTTCCGCGTCCGGCTTGAACGAAATGAGCGTCCCCGTGCCCTTGGCCTTGCCGATGACTTCCAGCTTCTTCATCGTCTGGCCGCGCTCGAACTCCATGTGATGCACCGCGCCGTCTCGCGATACTTCCACCTCGAACCATTCGCTGACCGCGTTCACGCACTTCGCGCCGACGCCGTGCGTGCCGCCGGAAAATTTGTAGCCGCCCTGACCATACTTGCCGCCCGAGTGCAGCGTGGTGAGCACCAATTCGACGCCGGGCAGTCCGCTGTCCTTGTTGATGTCCACCGGAATGCCGCGCCCGTCATCGCGGATGGAAATCGACCCGTCCACATGGATCGTCACGTCAATGTGGTTGCAATGCCCCGCGAGATGTTCGTCCACGGAGTTGTCCAAGACTTCGGACACGCAATGATGCAGCGCGCGCTCGTCCGTGCCGCCGATATACATGCCGGGTTTTTTGCGGACGGCTTCGAGTCCCTTGAGTTGGGACAGTTTGGAAGCATCGTAATTGCCATCGGCAATCCGGTCTGGCGACTCAATTTTTTCTTCAGACGAATCAGAAATACTCGACATAATTATGGTGCAATTCCGGGTAAAATTTGGTGCGGCAACGAATACCAAAAATGTATGAAAATCCGTCCGTTTTCACAATGCGAAACTGCGGGTATTTTGGGCGGAAAACACCATTAGTTGTGGGCGATTTAACTTGCTAGGCGGATATGTTGTGGAGCGAAAGAGCTTCGTGTTTTAGATTTCATTCCGTGAAATTAACTTGGATATCCGTATCAAATCAATTGAGAGAAAATTGAAAATTCTCGACATCCAAACCCACTTTATTATTTAAGTGTCTAGAAGGGTTTTAATTGCTTCAATTGCGCCCAAAATATCCAATCTGCTTTTCGCATTGGCTTCATCAAGCAACTGTTCGGGGGCGAATTCATCGAATTTTTCCACAGTTTTATTCGGCATGAGGCTGGCGAGCGCAACTGCATCCGTCTTGGATTCGGTGACTTCGCGAAGATGCGTGTAAAATTCTTCCGGTGATGAAAGTTTGTAAGTGATTGAGAGTTTGTCCGTATCGCACGCAATTTTCGAGGAACTGGCGAATAGCGAAAGCGTCCGCATGGCACGAGTGCCGACCCACGGAAACCACTGAATGCTTTGCTTGCCAAAAACAACATCCGTTGTATCCAGCCTGACGATGCAAGCTATCTGGCGAGCCGCACGAAGAAGTTTTTTGCTGTTTGGATCGAGATACGCGGGTTCGTCTTTATCCATTAAAACCTTTTTCATTTCCCGCATGACTCGTGTATGGATTTCGCCGGACGCGCCCCCGAATCGCGTGAGTTTTTTTCCGGGTGAATTAACAACAAGCACCAACTTCTTATCGAAAATGATTTCCACGACGAGCCAGCGTTTGCCCGCGAGCATCATGCTTTCGCCCACTGGCGGGATGAACGTCTCCGGCAGTTTGCCAATCTCCTCCTGTCCACAACGAATGACGAACTCCTCCGAAGTTTGAAAGGCGACGTAGAAATCAAATTTCGCGGTGATGCGTTCGCCCAACAAGCCAAGGATCAATGCGCCCTGCGGGGACTGTTCGATCAAGTCATGTTCGGCAAGGCCGCGCAACAACACCTCGAACTGCTTTTGATTGAAGCTCCGAAACGGCCCGCGCTGGCATAGCGCGCGAAATAAATTCACGGCGGGCATTCCGCCGGTCTGTTTGAGGAAACTCAAGACTTGATGAATGAGCGTGCTGACGTGCAACCGATTTTGCTCAAATGGCTCCAGCCATTTTTCCTGCATGAGCCGCGTCATGGCGACGGCGCGCAGCAAATCAGGAAAAAGTAAATCCGTCAGTGAGCTTCGGCTATGCGGTGAACGTTCGCGCAAATACATTCGCATGATTTGCGGCTCATCATCCCGCCGCCCGGAACGTCCGAGCCGTTGAACCATCGAAGCCACACTCCACGGTGCATCAATTTGGCCGACGGCGCGGACGTTGCCTATATCAATGCCCATTTCCAGCGTGCTGGAACAAAGCGCAGTGGTTGGAACACCGCTTTTCAAAGCGGCCTCGGCGTCTTCCCGCAAATCTTTTGAAAGCGAGCCGTGATGAACCACAAACGGGTCAACCGGCCATTTTTCTATGCTGACGCGCTCATGCAACTTGTCCGCCAAATCTTCAATTACCATCTTGGAATTTCCAAAAATCAAATTGGTGGAATTTTTGAAGTTCCGAATGATGTCATCGGCGATTTCGTCCAATGCGTCGCCACTTTGGGGCTTGCCTGTTGCCGCCGCTCGCTTGCGTTGCTCAATCAATGCCCCAAGCTCCTTCTCTTTGCCTATCGCTTGCGGCGTCAAGCTGCTGGCGAGTGCCAGCGATTGTTCGGGCGTCAGACGCGGTGCGGCGATGTCCCGCTCCGGCGGAGCTTCTAAAAATGTTTTGATGAGAAATTTAACCTCACGCTTGGCCGCTGTTTCTCCGATGACATGAACCGATTCAACCGCGTCCGGCGCAATGAAAGCCCGCGCCAGTTGCGGATCGGCGAGCGTGGCGGAAAGTCCGACCAGTCGCGGAGCAAAACCAATTGTGTTTTGCAGTCGGCTCAAAAGACTTTGCAGATGCACGCCGCGCTCATTGCCAAAGAAGCTGTACAATTCATCAATCACCACGAAGGAAAGATGCTGATACACGCGCGGCACTTGCACGCCGTAGTTGACGAAATTGGATTCCAGCGATTCTGGCGTTATGAGCAGGATGCCGCATGGTTTTTCCCGCAGCTTTTTTTTCTGGTTCGCCGGCACGTCGCCATGCCAGCGGTGAACGGGAATTTCCATCTTCTCACAAAGTTCTTCCAATCGTCGAAACTGGTCGTTAATCAATGCCTTCAGCGGACCGACATAAATCGCCTGCACCGACGGCTGTGGATTGGCTGCGAGTTTTGAAATGATGGGCAAAAAAGCCGCCTCCGTTTTGCCGCCAGCGGTCGGCGCGCAAATGACCAGATGCTTTTCAGTTTCGCAAATCGTTTGGATGGCCTGGACTTGAATCGGCTTAAACTCTTTCCATCCCATTTTCCAGATCGCTTCTTGAACGCCGGAATGGAGAAGTGAAAACGCCTCCTTGCTCATCAAAGTTTGAAAGTTGCGAGATTGTCCTCGATGTCTGCGGGCGGCGGAACACCATTGGCAATTTCCTCCTCAATCGAAATCATGTTGTCCGCCTTGGCGAAGGAAACATCGCCAAGAAAACTTTGCCAGTCCCGTCCGGGATTCTGGTCGAGGACATTGAGCAAGCCGACAAACGAACGGATGACATCGCGCGGCGTTTTGTAATAATCCGCGCCGAGGGTTTCGCTCGCCTTTTTCAAAAGGGCTTTCAA
>JANOBC010000243.1:0-32337 GCA_031411455.1 Limisphaerales bacterium | reverse complement strand
ATACATGCGGAACTCGTCGAACTCACCTTGAAGGTTGTTGTCCGCCGCGAAGTTGGAGCGGCCGAGCCACATCTCTTTCACGAAGATGCCGACCACGACGCCGGAATCAGCGCCCTCGCCCAGTTTGGGAAGTTTTACGTCCATAAATTTTTAACCAACAGCTTGGCTTAATTGGGATTGGCTTTCCAGAAAATAAATTTTCGCGGGCGGGTTGTTGAAATTTTGCGGTCCACTTTTGGCCGCAGATAAAAGCCAACGTGAACTGGCCTTGCCTGTTTCAAATTTGCGCCCACCAAGGTTGTGCGTCGAGAAAATTCCCGTTGGTTTAGGGTGGATTATTCCTGCGAATTCAATGATGAAACTGTATTTGTTTACTCACTTTTGCCAGACGTTTTTCCCAATCACCTTTGTGCGCGAGCGGGTCGGCATCCGTGCCCCAGAGTTTTTTCACGATCTCGCGCTGCGGCGCGAACGGACATTTCGCCTTCGGATTTTTATGCGCGTCGTCAAGCTGGCGGAGCGCGAGTTGCGCGCCGGTCATCAATGAAGCATTGCCGAACTGCTTGGTCAGTTTGTTCGTCGCGCTGTCGAGCGCGCCCCAGCGTTCCGCGTCGGTGCGCCCCCAAAGCGTCGGTTGCGTGTCGAGCCGTTCCAGATTCCAGAACGCGAGACGGATCTGGCGCACGGGTTTGAATTGTCCGTTCATCATGTCGCGGAAAATTCCTTCCAACGTAGCGTTGATGATTGAGTTCAAAAATTGTGGCGCACGAAAACGATGGCTGCCGCCCACTTCGGAAAAATCCTCGAAGCGGATCGTCAGCGACAACTCGCGCGCCTGCATCTGCTCGCGGCGCAACTGGCCGACCAATCGCGTGGCCTCGCTCAACGCGAACGTCAGCGCCGCCTCGTAATCCGGCTCGTCGTAAGGCAGCGTGGTATTGCTGGAGATCGTTGTGCGGTCTTTCACTTCGAGCAGCAGCGGCTCGTTCCACATTCCATTCGCGAACAGCCAGAGTTGCTGTCCCCAGATGCCAAACTTTTGTTTCAATAACGACGATGGCATCTTAGCGACGTGGCCAAACGTCAATGCTCCCAACGCCGCGAGTGAACGCTGGCGGTTCTTGCCGATGCCGGAAAGTTCGCGCACGGAACGGTCTTTCAGAAATTCTTTTTCGTCGCCGGGTTTGATTTCAAGAAAGCCCGGCTTGGCGGCGTCCGTCGCGAGCTTGGCGAGGCGCGAAGAATTGCCGAGGCCGGCGGACACGGGAATTTTCACCTCGCGCGTGATGCGATCGCAGATTTCGCGGACATATTTTTCTGGCGAAGTATTCCGAAACACATGGCGATCCATCGTGGTGAAATCAAGGAAGCCTTCATCAATCGAAACCGGCACGAGCATCGGCGAGTATTGTTCAAGCACCTGAAACATCTCCGTTGAAATCCGGCGATACTGGTCGTAATGCGGACGGCACAAAACACCGCGCGGACAAATCCGCTTCGCCTCGAAGCACGCCATGCCGGTCTTGACGCCAAACTTTTTCGCCTCGCGGTTCGCCGCGATGACGATGCCATCGCCGCGCCGCCCGCCGCCGACCCACACGGCGCGGCCTTGCAGCTTTTCATTAAGCGCGATCTCGCAGCTCGCAAAAAAACTGTCGCCGTCCACATGGAGGATTCGGTTCATTTGATTTTTTAGACAGGATTAACAGAATTTACAGGATTCAAAAAATGCTGTTCTGAAAATCCTGTGAATCATGTTAATCCTGTCTAAATTAGTTCCTCGTCGGCGGTGAAGCCATGCGGAGTTGTTCACAGCGGCGGTTGACGAGGAAGATTTTGCCAGAGCGGGACGGACAAAAGCTGTCCCAGCCAAAAAAGAAAAACGGCGCGGAAATAATTCCGCGCCGTTCGTGATTTCAAATTGCGACTAGGTCAAAGTAATCTTGTCGCCGGCTTTCAACGTGACGATGGCTTTTTTCCAGCTCGGCGCGCGGCCGGCCTGCGCGGTGCGCTGGCGGCGGGCTTTGCCGCGGACGTTCAGGGTGTTGACCTTGACGACCTTGACCTTGAAGAGTTCCTGCACGGCCTGCTTGATCTGCGTTTTGTTCGCGAGACGGTCGGCGACGATGGTGTATTGGTTGAGCGGGCGCTCGACGATTTCAGGTTTGCCCTTGCCGTCCAAAACCGCTTTGCCCTGCTTGTCGCGCTTGTGAGAGCGGACAATCTGGGTGCCTTGGCGCGTGCCTTTTTCCGTCAGGCGGACGGTCTTGATGATGTCAAAAACGTTCATAATTATTCCTTGTTCAAACGGGCTTCAACGTTTTCAAACGCGCTCTTGGTGAAGAGCAGTTTGTCCGGACGCAGCACGTCGTAGGTGTTGAGCGAGTCGCTCGTGGTCAGCGTAACTCCGCAGATGTTGCGGGCGGCACGGTTAAGATTGGCGTTTTCATCGCCGTTGGAAATGATGAGCGTGGTGCCGGTCAGTTCCAAAGCGTCAATGACTTTGACGAAGTCCTTCGTCTTGTGGGAGGACAATTTCAAATCGTCCACGACAATCACGTCGCCGAGCTTGAGGCGTTCGCTCAAGGCCTTGCGCAACGCGAGTTGCTTGGTCTTTTTGGAAATGGTCTTTGTGAAATCGCGGGGCTTCGGTCCGAAGACCACGCCGCCACCCGCCCACAGCGGTGAGCGGAAGGAACCGGCGCGGGCGCGACCCGTGCCTTTTTGCTTCCACGGTTTCTTGTTGGAACCTTGGACGTCGCCGACGGTCTTGGTGCAGGCAGTGCCACTGCGCTGCGCCGCGCGATACGCGGTCACGGTGTCGTGGACGGCCTGGGTGCCTTTGCCGTTTTCAACCACGGCGAATTTGGTTTCAAATTCACCGGAGCTTTTCCCGGAAATATTTTTGATGGAGATTTTCATGGCTCGTTATTTCTTGGCAGGTTTGGCGGCGGCAGCGGCAGCGGCCTTTTCAGCCTTGTCCTTGGCCTTCTTGGAGACGACCGTGACCGGCGGTTTCCAACCCTTCGGACGTTTTTTGGATTCACGGATGATGACGTAATCGCCTTCCGCGCCGGGCATCGCGCCCTTGATGAGAATCAGGTTGTCGGCCTCGCGAACCTGAATGACTTCGAGGTTCTGCGTGGTGCGGGTGACTTGACCC
Source organism: Limisphaerales bacterium (assembly GCA_031411455.1). Lineage (GTDB taxonomy): Bacteria > Verrucomicrobiota > Verrucomicrobiia > Limisphaerales > UBA11358 > UBA11358. The sequence continues at coordinate 29,174 of JANOBC010000243.1, read as the reverse complement.
ATGTGACCGGGCATCTTCATGCCGCGCATGACCGTGCCGGGGAACAAACGCTGACCGATCGCGCCGGAGCGGCGATGCCAGCCTTTGGCACCGTGGGTAGAATCACCACCGGCGAACTTGTGACGTTTCACAACGCCTTCAAAGCCCTGACCCTTGGTCGTGCCGATGGCATCAATAAAATCACCGGGCGCAAACAGCGTCGGCCCGACGATGTCGCCGGGCTTCACGTCCTTGGAGAAATTACGAAATTCCTTGATGCGCTTCACGGCGACGCCGCTTTGCTTTTTGATGTGACCGAGCAACGCCTTCGTCAGGCGCTGTTCTTTCTGGTCATCGAAGCCGAGTTGCACGGCGTTGTAACCGTCCTTGCCCGCCTGCGTTTTGACCTGCAACACCCGGTTAGGGCCGCAGAGCACGACGGTGACGGGAACGACGTTGCCAGCCGCGTCATAGATGCGCGTGTGGCCGAGTTTTTTTCCTAAAAGTCCTAGTGGCATGGTATGGCTCCTTCAGATTTTGATGGTGATGTCCACGCCGGCGGGCAAATTGAGCTTCTTCAATTCGTCCACGGTCTTGGCGGTCGGATCGAGGATGTCAATCAGCCGCTTGTGGGTGCGTTGTTCGAAAGTTTCCTGCGACTTCTTGTCCGAGTGCGGGGAGCGCTGGACGGTGAATTTTTCAATTCGCGTCGGGAGGGGGATGGGGCCGGCGACACGGGCGCCGGTGCGTTTGACGGTATCCGCGATTTCGCGGGCCGATTGATCTATGACTCGAAAGTCATACGCCTTAAGGCGGATTCTGATGCGTTGAGCCATACAAAGAGCAATTGTCTGTTAATGGTTTCTAAAATTCCGCTTTCAACAACACGAAAGCGGACGCGGACTATATCAATTACACTTTCATGTGCAATGATTTTTTCTAAAAACTTTGGGTTGTCTGCGTTTCAAATAAAAAGAGCCGGAACTTTCGTTCCGGCTCGTGAGTTTCAAAATATTTTCTAGGTGCGCGCAGCGGGCTTCTTCGCGGCCTGATCCAGAATCGTGGTCAACACGCTGTTTGGAACCTGCGCAAAGGACAGCGGCTCCATGGAGTAGGAGGCGCGGCCTTTCGAGAGCGAGCGGATGGCCGTGGCGTAACCGAACATTTCCGCGAGCGGAACTTCGGCGTTCAACACGGTCTGACCGTTCTTCGCTTCGATGCTGACGATCGTGCCGCGACGACGGTTGATGTCGCCGAGCAAGTCGCCTTGGTATTCGTCCGGCGTCGTGCACTCCACTTTCATCAGCGGTTCGAGCAAGATCGGGCCGGCTTTCTTGAAGGCGTCTTTCATGGCGAAAATACCAGCCATGCGGAAGGCGAGTTCGTTCGAGTCCACTTCATGGAAGCTGCCGTCCACGACTTCGACTTTGATGTCAATGACCTGATAGCCGGCGTAAATGCCGCCCTTGATCGCTTCTTCGCAACCGGCGATAACGGCGGGAATGTATTCCTTGGGAATGGAGCCGCCGACAATTTCGTCCACGACTTCCACGCCCTTGCCTTTTTCATTCGGCGCGACGGTGATGCAAGCGTGACCGTATTGGCCTTTACCGCCGGACTGACGGACGAATTTGCCTTCGCCTTCCGCGTTCTTGGTGATCGTTTCGCGATACGCAATCTGCGGCGCACCGGTGCTGGCCTCGACTTTGAATTCGCGCTTGAGACGGTCAATGATGATTTCCAGATGCAACTCACCCATGCCCGCGATGATGAGCTGGCTGGTTTCTTCGTTCGTGAAGCAGCGGAACGTCGGATCTTCTTCCGCGAGGCGTTGCAAGCCTTCGGACAATTTATCGCGATCCTGCTTGGTCTTCGGTTCGACAGCCATCGAGATAACGGGCTCGGGGAAGGTCGGCGGTTCAAGCGTCACGTCGAAATCTTCATCGCACAACGTGTCACCCGTGGTGATGTTACGCAGGCCGACGAGCGCGGCGATGTCGCCGGAATAAACTTCGTTGATGTCTTTGCGCTCGCTGCCCTGAATAACCATGAGGCGGCTGACGCGCTCGCGTTTGCGCGTGCGCGGATTGTAAATGTTATCACCTTTTTTGAGGTGGCCGGAATAGACGCGGAAGAACACCAGCTTGCCCGCATAAGGATCGGTCCAGAGCTTGAACGCGAGCGAGCAAAATTTCGCTTGATCCGTCGTCGGCACTTTGACAACGACGTCGGTGCCAACTTCGTGACCTTCGGCGCCGGGAATGTCAATCGGGCTGGGAAGGTAATCAATGACAGCGTCCACCAGAACCTGCACGGCTTTTTTCTTGAACGCCGAACCACACAGCACGGGCACGAGCTCAATCTTGCAAGTGAGGCGGCGAATCGCGGCCTTCAAAATCGGCGCGGTGATCGGCTTGTCTTCCAGCACGAGGTTGGCGATTTCGTCGTCCTTGTTGGAGACAGCATCAATCAATTCCGCAAGCGCGGTCTTGGCGCGTTCCTGATCCGCCGGAGCGATCTCGCGAATCTCGTAATTCAAACCTTCGTTGGCTTCCGACGGTCCCCAATAAATTGTCTTCTGATTGACGAGGTCAATCACGCCTTCAAAGCCGCCTTCAACCGGCTTGCCTTCGGCTTCGACCGGCCCCTGGCCCAGCGGCAGGAAAATCGGGAACGCATAAGCCTTGAGCTTGTTGCGCATGTCAGCAAGGGCGTTGTAAAAATTAGCGCCCATGCGATCCATCTTGTTGACGAACGCGATGCGCGGAACATTATATTTCGTCGCCTGACGCCAGACGGTTTCAGATTGCGGTTGCACACCGGCGACGCCACAGAACACAGCGACCGCGCCGTCGAGCACACGCATCGAGCGTTCCACTTCAGCGGTGAAATCCACGTGGCCGGGCGTATCAATGATGTTGATGCGATGCGGAATGTTGTTGTAGGCCTTGTAGACTTGGTCTTCGCCCGCCTTGGCGGTTTTCTGCGTCCAGAAGCAAGTCACAGCGGCGGACGTGATCGTGATGCCGCGTTCCTTTTCCTGCTCCATCCAGTCGGTCACAGTGTTGCCGTCATCCACGTCACCGATCTTGTGGATCAAGCCGGTGTAAAACAAAATACGCTCGGTGGTCGTCGTCTTGCCGGCGTCAATGTGCGCGGCAATGCCAATGTTGCGGGTGCGTTCGAGGGTGTATTCGCGGTTGGGCGAATTATGCGGTTTAACTTCAGCGCTCATAAATCAATGGTTTTAACTGCTTTTTGCCTTGGGAAAATGTTCGACGAATACGCTCGCCGTCATCCGACAAAATGGAGCGTGGATAATACGCGAGTCACCGGACGGGGCAATCAATTTCTACGGAGAATTTCGTTTGTCACCCACGATGGACAGATTAAAAAGCAGTAGCCGACGACGTGAGCCGCGCGCACTCGCGCACGTTCGTATCCAAGAGATTATTTATTCCCCCCGAACCTCACTGAACGATTCAGTCTTTAACCGCGTGCGCTTGCAGCGATTCCAAATCCACGAACTCCAGCACCGAGATGTGGCAGGACTCCAGCACCACCGGCGACGCGCAATCCGCCTCAAAGGCTTCCGCCCACGTCCGCACACACACGCACCAGCGGTCACCTGCCACGAGGCCAGGGAAATCATATTCCGGGCGCGGCGTGATGAGGTTGTTGCCACGCATCAAGGCGTATTCCAGAAACTGCTGTGTCACCTGGCAGCAGACCGTGTGCAGTCCGCGATCCTCCGGCCCGGTGCGGCAATAACCGTCACGATAAAACCCGGTCACGGGCGACTGACAGCAGGATTGCAATTCACCACCTAGAACATTCGTCGGCATGGCCGGGAGTGTGCCGCAACCCGAACCGGGGTCAAGCGCCGGGGCAGCCGAGAGTGGTGGCATAATTTACGGAGCGCGGGTCTGTGAGCCGCAGCAGTTTCGCATTTCAGAGCGTCACCTTTTCTTCCGAACGCTTCGGCCGCTGCGGGTCACAGACCCGCGCTCCGTTTCCAAGTTGAATCACTACCGACAGGCAACGCAAACGGCGAAGTTTAGCGGAGTCCAGTTTACGGTTTCTTGCCGAGCAACGCCGGCAAATCGTATTTCACCAAATCTCCGATGCGCTCAATGGTGATGTCAGCGGGCGGATAAGTCGCGATGGCCTTCGGATCGAGCGCGTAATGTCCCTGACGTGGAAACACCGTGGTCAGACGGTCGCCCCAGATTTTCTTCATCGCCGTCAGGATGCGCAGCTTGTCATCCATCATGACGTAGTGTTCCGCCGGATAACGCTGCATCACGTCGTCGAGTTCGTGTTCCTTGTGGACATAGATGAGCACATTGCCATCCACGGCTTCGAGCAAACCGGAACGCTCCACCTTGCGCGGTTGAAAGACCACGTCGCCATCCGAAAGAATGACCGCCGGGCCCCATTGCTTGACGTGCTCAATCGCATCCAGCGAGTTCGGATAAAGCCGGTTGGCGAACGGATAATTCACCAGAAAGTTTGAAACGATGAGCACACGCGGATCGCGCGGATACTCGATGCGATAGCGTTGCAACGCGCCCAAATAATCCGCGTAACCCAACTCCGTGCGCAACTGCTCAAAGATGTCCCAGTAACGCTGCGCGCGTTCGTGGCCGACGGCGTGTTCGAGGTGGCGCTTGAGGTCGGCGGTGACGCGGTCGTTATCGAGCAGCGTGTTGTCCACGTCGAAGAGGAAGATGATTTTGTGCGCGGTCATAACCTTGGACGGATGTTGCCGAAATTCATTTTGACCGCCAATGATTTTAGTCAGGACTTCCCAACCTTGCGTTTTTTTTAGAGCCGTGCAATTCTTCAAGCCATGAGCAACAAAGAACTGGTCGCAGATTTGGTCCAGCGCTTGCCGGATGACACTTCGTTGCTGGACATCGCGCGCGAGATTGAATTCGTCGCGGGCGTGCGCGAAGGTTTTGCCCAACTGGATCGCGGCGAAGGCGTGCCGCTGGAGGAAGTGGAGAAGCAACTGCCTGCATGGATTTCAAAATAATCTTGTCGCCGCGCGTGATTCAGGATTTGCAGGAGATCGTCCGCTACATTTCCTTCGATAATCCCATCCGCGCCGAAAGTTTCGGACGCGAACTGATTGCCAAGACCCGCCTGCTCGCTACTTTTCCCGAACTGGGACGCGTCGTTCCTGAATTTGCCGAAGCGCACATCCGGGAAATTATCCACAAGTCGTATCGGATTGTTTATCGCGTGCGGCACGCGCAACGGACGATTGAAGTCGCGCGCTTTTGGCATGGCGCACGCGGAACGCCTGCTGTTTAATTATTTTATGTCGTCTGCAAAAACTATTGCTGAAATTCCGTCCATTCCCCCCGGTGTCACCATCACCACGCTCGAAAACGGCCTGACCATCATCGTGCGCGAAGATCACAACGCGCCGGTCGTCTCCGCGCAGGCGTGGTGCGCGGCGGGCAGCATCCACGAAGGCCGCTGGCTCGGCGCGGGTCTCTCGCACGTCCTCGAACACATGCTCTTCAAAGGCACGACGACGCGTCCCGGCAGCCGCATTGATCAGGAAGTGCAGGAGGCCGGCGGTTACATGAACGCCTACACGAGCTTCGACCGCACGGTCTATCACATTGACGTGCCGAACACCGGCGCGGTAAAGGCGATTGATATTTTGTGCGACATCATGCAGCACGCGACCTTGCCACCGGATGAACTCGCGAAGGAACTCGACGTCATCCGCCGCGAAATGGACATGGGCCAGGACGATCCGGGCCGCCGCGCAAGCCGCCGCCTCTTTGAAGTCGCCTACACGAAAAGTCCGTATCGCTACACGATCATCGGCTACCTCGACATCTTCAATCGCATCCAGCCCGACGACATCCGCAGCTACTACACGGAGAAATACGCGCCGAACAATGTCTTCTTCGTCGTCGCCGGTGATGTGAAGAACGCCGACGTCGTCGCGCAAATCAAACTCGCCTATGCGAACTGCAAATCGCAGGCGATGCCGCCCGTCGTCCTCCCGCTCGAACCCAGACAGACCGGCGAACGCACCATCATCGAGGAAGCCGCCGTTGAACTCGGCCACGCGCATTTTGCGTGGCACATTCCCGAACTGCGTCACGCAGACATTCCCGTGCTGGACGTGCTTGCCGTGCTGCTCGGCAGCGGACGTAGTTCGCGCCTGCACCAGCAAGTGCGCGAGAAGCAAGGCGTCGTGCATCATGTTGACGCGTGGACTTACAGCCCCGGATTGCCGGGATTGTTCGGCGTCAGCTCGGTGGTGGACGGCGATAAATTTGAAGCCGCCAACGCCGCCATTCTCGCCGAAATCGAAAAAATAAAATCCATGTCCGTGAACGCGGATGAATTGCAGAAGGCGCAGAAGCAATTCATCTCCGCCACGCTTTCATCGCGCAAAACGATGGAAGGCCAGGCGCAAAATCTCGGCGGCAACTGGCTCGTCGCGAACGACCTGAATTTTTCCGAACGCTATCTCGCGGCTGTCAAGAAGGTGACGACGGCCGATGTCCAACGCGTCACCCGCCATTATCTCACGACGGAAAATCGCACCCTTTACGCGCTGTTGCCAACCGGCGCTTCGCCAAAGACCAAGGCGAACGTCGAAACCAACGCGGATCATCCCATCAAAAAGTTTGAACTACCAAACGGTTTGAAACTTTTGGTGAAGGAAGATCATCGCCTGCCCTTCGTGGAATTCCGCGCCATGTTCCAAGGCGGTGTGCTCGCAGAAAACGAAAGCAACAACGGCAGCACTTCACTCCTCGCCAAGCTGCTGCTCAAAGGCACGCCCACACGCAACGCAGAACGCATCGCCACGGAAATCGAATCCGTCGGTGGCCACATTGACAGTTACGGCGGCAACCAAAGCTACGGCGTGAACGCGGAAGTCTTGAGCAGTGATTTTGCCACCGGCCTCGGCTTGCTCGCGGATGTTTTGCTGAATCCAATTTTCCCAGCCGATGAATTGGAACGCGAACGCGAAGTCCAACTCGCCGGCATCCAATCGCGCCGCGATGACCTGCTCAAAAGCGCCAGCCTCGCCATGCGGCGCGGACTTTTCGGCAACACCAGCTTCGGCCTCGACCCGATCGGCAGCGAAGCGAGCGTGAAAAAAGTTTCCGTCGCCGACCTGAAATCATTTCATCAAAAACTCACCGTGCCGAACAATTGCGTCATGGCCATCTTCGGTGACGTGAAAGCGGCGGACGTGAAAGCCGCCGTGGAAAAAGCTTTTGGAAGCTGGAAGAAAGTGGCGCTTCAACCTTCAACTTTCAACTTTCAACCCGCAACCTCCGCGAAACGCTTCACCGAAACGCGCGACAAGAAACAGGCCGTCCTCGTCATCGGATTTCCCGGCACGACCATCTTTAGCGAAGACCGTTACGCGCTCGAACTCTTGCAGGAATGTTGCAGCGACCTCGGCTCGCGGCTTTTTCTCCGCATCCGCGAGCAACTTGGCTTGGCGTATTACGTCGGCGCGCAGACGTTGTGCGGCGTCGCTCCCGGCTACTTCGCTTTCTACACCGGCACGGAACCGGCGAAGGCCGAACTCGTCGAACAAGAATTGTTGAAAGAAGCCGAGTTGCTCCGCACGGAAGGCTTGACCGCCGATGAATTGCGCCGCGCCAAGGCCAAGATTATTGGCGGAAAAAAAATCGCCCGCGCCGACCTCGGCCACCTTGCCTCCACGAGCGCGCTTGATGAACTCTACGGCCTCGGCTACCAGCGCAGCGAACTGGACGACGCGAAATACGAAGCCGTGACCCTCGACCAAATCAAAACCGTCGCGCAAAAGTATTTGAAAGCCGAGAGCGCCGTCATCGCCATCGTGATGCCGGAGAAATAATTTCAACCACGGATAAACACAGATGAACACAGATAAAAAAGCCTCCGCATCCGTGTTAATCAGTGTCCATCCATGGTTGATGACCGCCCTTTTGTTTTGTTTTAGTTTTGTCGCGCTGGCGGCGGATGCCGACTACAAGCAAGTCCTCCTCACCACCGGAACAAATTTTGTCCGCGTCCGATTGCCGTTGACGGACGTGACGGGCAAAGTCCGCGTGAAGGAAAAAACTTCCGACGGCTTCGGCTTGCCGATTGCGCCGATGAAAACGGCGCTCGGCAAAAAGCATTATCTCGAATGGCAGATAGGCTACGACACGCCGAACGCGAACAGCCCCACGGTGGTTCCTCAAATTAAATTCACGCGCAAAGGTGAAATCAAATACGGCCACGAACTTTCCAAAATCATTTTTGAAAGTGTGCGGCTGGGGGTGATCTCAACCAATGAACTGGTGCGCGAACTGGAGTTGTTGAAAAAGAATTCCACCGGAACGTTTGAGGAAAGCCGCACGGTGGAGGTGGAGGTTTCCACGAACATCACGGCCGACGGTTTCCAGAGTGCCGTGCAGAAATTGCCGCAGTTCGCCAAAACCACGCCGCACGGCACGGTGCAAATCCAACTTAAACCAAAACAGCGCGCCGTCGGCTATCAGGCCATGATTTACGTCTGCCTGCCGATGGATGAAGTAATGACGATGGACGGCTCGCCCCGAAAAGCGGGCGCGGCGAAATCCAAGGAGACAGTGTATTACGACTTCAACCGCGAGAACGCCACGCTCCTGCTCGACGTGATTCACGCCTTCGGTATGGCCTCGCAGCAGCACAACGACGACATCCAGAAAATCCTCGGAAAGATTTTGGAGGCGATGGCTAAATCCTGAATCACGGTGGGGCGAGCGTCCTCGCGAGCCGCTTAAACTCACGACTCACGACGGCTCGCGGGGACGCTCCCCCCACCAAGAGGCGGATTCAAACTCCGCCCCACCATTGGATGATCATTTCTTCCGTCGCCAGCCAGCGATGAACATTCCGTTGCCGGACAAATCGTTCGGCCAAATAAATTTTGTCCCGGAAAAATTCTCCTGCACCAGCGGCTCAAAATCTGTTGCGAACTTTGAATTAAAATCCGCCACCACTTCAGTCGTCTCCGAACGCGTCAACGTGCAGACGGCGTAAAATAATTTCCCGCCCGGCTTAACGCTCGGCGCGGCGTGGGACAAAATTCGCTTCTGAATCGCCGCCAGTTCCTGCACGTCTTGCAAATCCGTCGTCCACCGCGCGTGCGGATTGCGCTGCCACGTTCCGACGCCGCTGCACGGTGCGTCCACGAGAATGCCGTCGAATTTGGTTTTGGTCGGCGGCTTCTTATCGCCGTTCCATGCGACGGCGCGGAAGTTGAAAACTTTCGCGCGCGCGGCACGGCGCTTGAGACTTTTCAAACGCCACTCGGCGCGGTCGCTGGCCCAGATGAGTCCTTTATTCCCCATCAGCGCGGAGAGGTGCAGCGTCTTGCCGCCTTCGCCGGCGCAGGTGTCCCACCACGTCTCGCCCGGCTGCGGCGCGCAAATCCAGCCGACGGCCTGCGAGGCGATGTCTTGAATCTCAAATTCGCCGTCGTGAAATTCATCGCGATGATACAAATCTTCCTCGCCCTTGTAGTGAATCGCCTCGGGGATTTCTTTGGCGAGTTTTGCCGCGCCAAGTTTTTCGCAGAGCCACCTCCCCTGCCCCGGCTGGGCGCGGAGCCAAAGTTTCGGTTCCGACTGAATCGCTCGCGCCCAGTCCGCGGTGATTTCCAGTTCACCGCGCAGCCATTCCGGCACGACGCGCTCAATGAGGCTCGCGTCAGAAAAGGAAGCAGGTTCAGCGGCAAATTTTTTGGCGAGTTCGCGCGACTGGCGAAGCTGTTCATTCAATGGCCGGGCCAAATCCAGCCAGCCGCGCCAGCGGAAATAATTGAAGACGGTTTTAGAAATCGCCGCGATGTCGGACGGCATGATGTCGCGTTGCGCGCGGAACTCTTCGCGCAGGACGGCGTCGGCTGGGCGTTCCTTGTTGGACGCGGTGATGATTTTTTCGGCTAGGCTTGGACTCACGCCGGGAGCTTAAATGATTTGGACGGCCATTGTCCGTCCAAATCGAACCTAAAACCGCCGTTGAATTGAACCGCGAACCACGCAAAATCTTCATGACGCTGCTTTGAGCGGCTTGCGGAACGGCTGGCAAACTTGTAATCATTTTCATCACAAAAGTTGAACGGCTAAAATCCCGCCGCTTGCCCGGCAAAAAACAGAACGGAGAAAATCATGAGTTCAATTCGCGTATTGGTGGGAACGAAAAAAGGCGCGTTCATCCTCACGGCAGATGGCAAGCGCACGGACTGGAAAGTCAGCGGCCCGCACTTCGCCGGCTGGGAAATTTATCACCTCAAAGGTTCGCCGGTTGATTCGAATCGCATCTATGCGTCGCAGTCGAGCGGTTGGTTCGGGCAAATCATTCAGCGCTCCGACGACGGCGGCAAAACGTGGAACACGCCCGGCAGCAGCGCCGAGGAGTTGAAAGGCCCGGGCGGTTTTCCCAAAGGCGAGAGCAACAAGTTTGTCTATGAAGGCGAGGCTGGCACGCACCAATGGTATGACGGCTCGCAGCATCCGTGGGAGTTCAAACGCATCTGGCATATCGAGCCGTCGCTCACCGATCCCGACACGGCTTACGCGGGCGCGGAGGACGCGGCGATTTTCAAAACGACGAACGGCGGTAAATCGTGGAAGGAACTTCCCGGCTTGCGCAAAGTGAAAGGCAATCTCTGGCAACCCGGCGCGGGCGGCATGGCGGTGCATACGATTCTACTCGATCCGAAAAATGCGAAGCGAATTTATGTCGCGATTTCGGCGGGTGGATGTTTCCGCACGGACGACGGCGGGAAAACGTGGAAGCCGATTACGAAAGGCCTGAAGTCACTTTACGAACTTCCTGATCCCGCCGCCGAAGTCGGGCATTGCGTCCATCGCATCGCGCTGCATCCGTCGAAGCCGGATGTGTTGTTCATGCAGAAGCATTGGGACGTGTTGCGCAGCGACAACGCGGGCGACCAGTGGAATGAAGTCAGCGGTGACCTGCCGACGGATTTCGGTTTCCCGATAGATGTGAACTTCAACGAGCCGGAGACGATTTACGTCGTGCCCATCACGAGCGACTCGCTGCACTATCCGCCGGATGGAAAACTGCGCGTGTATCGCAGCCAAGCCGGCGGCGGCGAATGGGAGGCGCTCACGAAAGGCCTGCCGCAGAAGGATTGCTACGTCAACGTGCTGCGCGACTCGATGGCCGTGGATCAACTCGACAAGTGCGGGATTTATTTTGGCACGACGGGCGGACAGGTTTATTGCTCGCCGGATAACGGCAACACCTGGAGCGCCATCGCGCAACATTTGCCGCCGGTTTATTCCGTCGAAGTCCAGACACTGAAATGAAAATTGATTTAACCGCAAAGAACGCAGAGAACTCAAAGATACAAAACTTGATAAACTATCTCTGCGCTCTTTGCGTTCTCTGCGGTTAAGTTTTTGCCATGATTCGCGTCCAGCTTCCATTTCATTTGAAGAACCTCGCGCGCATCGAAGGCGAAGTGGAGCTTGAACTTCCCGCGCCGGTCACGATCCGCGCGGTGCTGGATGCAGTTGAAGAAAAATTTCCCGCGCTGCGCGGAACCATCCGCGACCACGGCACATTGAAGCGGCGTCCGTTCGTCCGCTACTTCGCGTGCAAAGAAGATTTGTCCGCCGAACCGCCGGAGACGCCGCTGCCAGACGAAGTTGTGAGTGGCGCAGAACCGTTTCTCATCGTCGGCGCGATGGCAGGCGGCTAAATTTCAATCAAACCAAAAACCAAAACCAACCATGAAAAAATATCTACCCTGCATCGCCGGAGGCATCCTCGGCGCGTTGTTCATTATGGCCAGCGTCATGTTCTTCCTCGGCCTCGGCCCCAAGCCGGAATTTCCTGAAGGCTCACCGATCGCCCATTTCATGGCGGCGTTCGGACCGACGGGCTACATGAATTTTGTGAAAACCTTTGAACTCACGGGCGGCATACTGGTGCTGATTCCGCGCCTGCGAAACATCGGCCTGCTGCTGCTTGGCCCGGTCATTGTGAACATCATCGCGTTTCACTTTTTTGTGACCGGCCCGCAGAGTTTGCTCGACGTAAAAAATATGTGGATGCTCTATGTCATCATCCTGTGCGCGCTCTACCTGCTCGGCAAGGCGCGGACGAAATTCGCCGGACTGCTCAACTGAACTTCAACCCGAAAGTAAAATTATGTTTCCCATTCTTCTCGCCCTCGCGTTCATCGCCATCCTGTTCATCGTGATCGTCGCTGGCCTGCGCGATGAAACTACCGTCACGCGCTCGGCCAGTTTCGCCGCGTCGCCGGAGAAAATTTTCCCGCACGTCAATGACCTGCATAATTGGGAGGCGTGGTCGCCGTGGGCGAAGCTCGACCCGAAGGCGAAACATGCGTTTGAAGGCGCGGCGTCCGGCACGGGCGCGGCGATGTCGTGGGCGGGCAATTGCAAAATCGGCGTGGGCCGCATGACCATCATGGACAGCAAGGCGAGTGAATCCATCGGCTTCCGCCTCGATTTTGAAAAGCCGATGAAGGCGACGAATCTCGCCGAGTTCACCTTCAAGCCGGAAGGCAATCAGACGGTCGTGACGTGGGCGATGACCGCGAAGAACCAGGGCGTCGGCAAGGTGTTCGGTTTGATTTTCAACTGCGACAAGATGGTCGGCGGCCAGTTTGAAAAAGGTCTGGCGAACTTGAAATCCGTGGTGGAAGCGGCGTAGAACTGGCGGGCGGGAACAGCCGTCTCTCCGGTGTTTGAATCCCGCGAGAGACGGCGTTAGAACAAAGGACTATTTCTTTTTGCCGGCGGCGGATTTGGCGGCCATGGCGGCGCCCTTCTTGGCGCTAGCGCTGTTGGCAGCGGATTGTTTCTGGCCGGATTTCTTACTGTTGGCTTTCGGGGATTTATCGCCCATAACTTTTATTTTTTACTGCGGATTAACTCGCCCGCAGCATGAAAGTTTCTCCGCAGGCAGTGCCATCATGCGCGGTGACTCGGTAGAAGTAAATGCGGGCGGCAAATTATTCGCGACCCACTTCAACGGGTGGATGCGCGCGTGATGCGAACTTGGGGCTGGTAAGTGATGCGCACCAACAGATCGCCACGACCGCCGCGCGGCTTCGGTAAACCCTCGCCCGCGAGGGAAATAATTTCTCCGCGCGAAACTTTTTTTGGAATCGTCACGCGCAAAAAATTTCCCATCACGCCGCGCACAGATTCTACGCCGCCCAGCTGGGCGCGTTGAAAACTGATTTTCAGATCGCAGCGCAAATCCGAGCCGCGCACTTTGAAACGGAAATCCGGCCGCGCCTTTACGCGCACGACCACGAAGCTGCGGCCAAGATTTTCAGCGCGCGGGATTTTGAAGCGCGTTCCCGGCGCGGTCTCCGGCGGGACGATGAGTTCGTAAGTTTCCGCACCGTCAGGATTGCCGGGGTCGTCCACGCGGACTTCCAGCCTCGCGCCGCGCAACAGTTCCTGAATGCCGAGGTGCATTTCTTTCGCGATGTTGCCGCTGGATTTTTTAGCCGACGATGACGCCGGCGATTTTCTGACCGCTGAAATTTCTTCGTCGTATTCGCGCCGTTGTGCCGGGTCGCTCAAGATTTCATACGCCGCATTCAATTCTTGCGTGCGCGCCTGCGCGGCGTGGGAACCGCTGTTCATATCGGGATGATGCTGCTTGGCGAGCGTGCGGTAGGCGGCGCGGATTTGCGTGTCGGTGCAACGGCGATGCAGGCCGAGCGTGGCGTAATGGTCAGGCGCAGAATTTTTCAACGGCGGAAGTTTAATCTGTGCGCAGAATTAATTCCAGCGCCGTTGCTTCTCTACGCTTGGCATCACTCGCGAGGCTGGCCAGAATCCGCGCGTGCAAAAATTTGTGATTCATTCCGACGGTGCCTGCCACGGCAATCCTGGACCGGGCGGCTGGGCGGCGGTGATTACGGGCGATACAACGCCGCGCGAGTTGAGCGGTGGCGTGGCGGCGACAACGAACAACCGCATGGAATTACAGGCGGCCATTTCCGCCTTGTCGGTGCTGGTGGAGCCGTGCGCCGTGGAGTTTCATACGGACTCAAATTATTTGCGCGACGGCATCACGAAATGGTTGCGCGGCTGGAAGCGCAACGGCTGGCGCACCGCCACCAAGCAGCCGGTGAAGAACGAAGATTTATGGCGTCAACTCGATGCCGCCGTCGCGCCACACACGGTCAACTGGCATTGGGTCAAGGGTCACGCGGGCGACGCCGGTAACGAACGCTGCGATGCGCTCGCAACGGCGGCCATCGTGACAATAAAAAAGAGCCACTCACGCGAGCAACTGGCGACAAGCCTGCGCGAATTCAACACCGGTGCAAAAGCCGCAACGCAGTTAGGGCAATTGTCACTCATAAGCCGGAACGGAACCTTGGGAATTTAACGTGCAGGCGGACGGTTATCCTCTGGCTGCCATCCAAAACGGCGACATTCAGACTTGCCTGCAACGCTTTGAAAACACTTTGGGTCTTCGCTTTTTTGTGTCCTGACGTTAAAAGTCTTTCGCATGGTTCCAGCTAAAACGAGCTACTCAAGTGAGCCGCAGCACTACTACGTTACCAAATAAAAAAGCCCGCTCTTACGAGCGGGCTTGATGATTTCAAAATATTTTACTTCTTCGCTTCCGGAGCGGCTTCGGCGGCGGGAGCAGCTTCCACGGCAGGTGTGTAATCCACCCATTCAAGGATAGCTTCTTGCGCGGCGTCGCCATTGCGCTGGCCGAGCTTAATGATGCGGGTGTAGCCGCTGCGACGATCCTTGAATGCGGGCGCGATTTCCTTGAACAAGGTTTTGGCTGCTTTTTCCTGATGCAGGCGAGCTACCGCGAGGCGGCGGTGTTGGATTGTGCCTTTCTTACCGAGCGTGACCATCTTTTCAGCAACGGAACGGGCGGCTTTGGCCTTGGCCAAGGTCGTCGTGACGCGCTTGTGTTCGATCAAGCTGCAAACGAGGTTCGCGAGCATCGCGTTGCGATGTTCGGATGTGCGGCCCAATTTGGCCGTGCGCTTCAAATGTCTCATGGGATTTCCTTAAGCTTGCGGTTCTTCTTTGGCAACCGGCGTTTCGATCAAGCTAGGCTCGAAATTCATGCCGAGCGAGAGGTTGAGGGAAACGAGTTTGTCTTTGATTTCGTTCAGCGACTTCTTGCCGAAGTTGCGATACTTGAGCATTTCCTGCTCGGTCTTCATCGCGAGCTGGCCGACGGTTGTGATGTTGGCGTTGTTTAGGCAGTTCGCCGCACGGACGCTCAATTCAATCTCGTTGACGCTCATGTTGAGGAGCTTCTTCATCTTCACCTTCTCGTCGTCCTGCTTGTCAGCGGCTTCTTCGAACTCAACGGCGTTCTTGTCGTAGCCAACAAACACGTCGAGGTGATGCGCCAAAATTGCGGAGGCTTGGGTCAAGGCGTCGTCGGGCGTGATGCGTCCGTCGGTCCAGATTTCCATGACGAGCTTGTCGTAGTCCGTGCGGTTGCCGACGCGCGCGGCTTCAACAGCGTAACGAACGCGGGTGACCGGGGAGAAAATGGAGTCAATCGCGACAATGCCGATGGCTTGGCCGGGCTTCTTGTTTTCGTCGCTGGGGCAGAAACCGCGTCCGACTTTGACGGTCAGTTCCATCTCCAGTTTTTTCTTCTTGTCCAACGTGCAGATGTGCTGCGTCGGATTGACCAGCTCAATGTTCTGGTTGGTCTGAATGTCAGCAGCGGTGACGACGCCTTCTTTGTTCACAGAGAGCAGCAGCACCTGTTCATCACGGGTGTGCGCTTTGAACTTTACTTTCTTGAGATTCAAAACGATGTCGGTGACGTCTTCGACGACGCCGTCAACGGTGGCGAATTCGTGCATCGCACCGTCAATCTTGACGGAGGTGATGGCTGCGCCTTCGAGGGAGGAGAGCAGCACGCGGCGAAGCGAGTTACCAACGGTGTGGCCGTAGCCCGTTTCAAACGGATCGGCGACAAACTTGGCGTAGGTTTCGTTGGCAGTGGAGTCTTCCTTCTGCAAACGTTTGGGCATTTCAAAACGACCGAGGCGAACTGGCATAGCTATTTTTCTTTCTTAACAATTTTAATCTGACTTCGCCGGCTAATTTTATTCCCGGCCGACGAAGCCCGTATAATTGTTTTTTGGTTACTGGTTAGCGGGAATAAAATTCGACGACGGCTTGCTCGTTGGCGATGGGCTGAATCTCGGCTTTCGTCGGGATGCGCATCACAACCCCTTTGAGTTCTTCTTTGGTCAAGGACATCCAGTCCGGCACAGCGCGGCTGGTGGATGTTTCAAGCCCCTTGGTCGCGAGTTGCTTCGAGACGTTGTGGTTCTTGATGGCGATGACATCATTGACCTTCAAAGCGTAGGACGGAATCGCGGCCTTGCGACCGTTCACCGTGACGTGGCCGTGGCACACCATCTGGCGGGCGGCGGCGCGCGTGTTGCCGAAACCGAGGTGGAACACGACGTTGTCCAAACGGGTTTCCAAAATCTGGAGCATCGTTTCGCCCGTCACACCGCGACGGTTCTTGGCCTTTTCATAAACGCCACGAAATTGCTTCTCCATCAAGCCGTAGTAATAACGCAGCTTCTGCTTCTCAATGAGGGCAGCACCATATTCGGTGGTTTTGCGGCGGGACTTGGGACCATGAACGCCGGGACCGTAGTTGCGGCGTTCGAGATATTTTGTCGGGCCGAAAATCGGAATTCCGAAACGGCGGCTGATGCGGACGCGGGGACCTGTGTAACGTGCCATAAAAAATTATTTTCTGTTTGAAATTGGGTTTGATTACACGCGGCGTTTTTTGCGCGGGCGGCAGCCGTTGTGCGGAACCGGCGTCATATCTTTGATCGTGGAAATTTCCAGGCCAATCGCCTGCAAAGCGCGAATCGCGGATTCACGGCCTGAACCAGGACCCTTTACGCGGATTTCAACTTCCTTCATACCGTGCGCCATTGCCTGACGGGCGGCATCCTGCGCGACCATTTGCGCGGCGTAAGCTGTGCTCTTGCGGGAACCTTTGAAACCAACGCGACCGGCGGCGGACCAACCGATGATGTTGCCCTGCATATCCGTGATGGAAACGTGCGTGTTGTTGAACGTGGCGAGAATGTTCGCAATGCCAACGCTGATGTTTTTTGCGTGCTTGGCCTTGACGACTTTCTTCGCGTTCGGATCTTCACCGAGAAGTTCGGCGGCGGTCGGCACCACCGGGGCAACAGGTTCAACGGGCGCGGCGGCGACAGCAGCAGCAGCAGCGGCCTTCTTGGAAAGCTTCGCCTCGGCTGCGGGCGCAGCGGCGGCATCGGCCTTCACTTCTTTTTCTTTCTTCGGGGCGGCTGGCTTTTTCTTTTCTTCAGACATAGGTCAAATCGTAAATCGTAAATCGGCAATCAAAAATTATCAGCTAATGCCGGCTTTGGCGGCCGGGTTGCGCTGCACACCGACCGTCTTGCGGGGGCCTTTGCGGGTGCGGGCGTTGGTCTGCGTGCGCTGACCGCGCACGGGCAAGCTGCGCTGGTGGCGGACGCCACGGTAGCAACGGATGCCCTGCAGACGTTTGAGGTTCATGCCGAGTTCGCGGCGGAGATCGCCCTCGATAACATACTTGCCGTCTTGAATCGCGTGGACGATTTGCGAGAGCTGCGCCTCGGTCAAATCTTTCGCGCGGATGGACGGGTCAATGTTCGCGCGTTCGAGAACTTCGACAGCGTTGACCGGGCCGATGCCGTAAATATAACGGAGCGCAATATCAATGCGCTTGTTCGGCGGGACTTCTACACCAATGATGCGTGCCATAAATTTTTAGATTAACCCTGACGTTGCTTGTGGCGTTTGTTCGTGCAGATGACGCGGATGACGCCGCGACGCTTCACGATTTTGCAGTGCTCACACATTTTTTTAACTGACGCTCGGACTTTCATTTTACAAATTTTTGTTCGTTTCGACTAAAATTCGCCCCACGCTTAAATCGTAAGGCGTCAATTGCAATTTCACTTTGTCACCGGACTTGATTGTCCCGGTAAAATTTCTTTCATCGCGACCCGTCAGAAACGCGGTCAAGCGGTGCTTGTTTTTCAGCTCGGTGAGAAACGTGCCGTTCGGCAACGCCTCAATCACGCGACCTTCAACTCGGAAGGCTTCTTCGCCCATGTCAAAATCTCCGGCTCGCCGTCCGTTATCAGAACGGTATGCTCAAAATGGGCTGAAAGTGAACCATCTTGCGTTACCACTGTCCAGCCGTCTTTCAAAATTTTTACGTCGGCGCGACCCGCGTTGACCATCGGCTCAATCGCAATCGTCATTCCTGGGCGCAACCGGTCATTCATCGTCCGATCCACAAAATTCGGCACCTGCGGTTCTTCGTGCATCGTGCGGCCGACACCGTGACCGACAAACTCACGCACCACACTGTAACCGTGCCCCTCGACGTAATCTTGCACCGCGCGCGAAATGTCCGTGACCCGATTGCCCACAACCGCCGCTGCGATCCCCAGATACAGCGACTGTTCCGTCACGGCCATCAACTGTTGCGCTGCGACTCCGCAGCCCCCAACCGCCACCGTCCTGGCGTTATCGCCGATAAATCCATTGTAACGAACGCCCACATCCACGCTGACGATGTCGCCGAATTTTAATTCGCGCTCGTTCGCCAGACCGTGAACCACTTCGTCGTTCACCGAGATGCAGGTGTGGCACGGGTATTTCCGGTATCCCAGAAATGCGCTCTTCGCGCCGTAAGCCGCCATCCGCTCTGCTGCAAAATTATCTACTAATCGCGTCGTCACTCCGGGCCGGATAAATCCGGCAATCTCATCCAAAACTTTTGCGGCGACTTCACAGGCCGGACGCATCAGTTTCAAATCGTCTGCCGTCTTGAACTTAATTCCAGCCACGGCTTTTCAGAAACGGCCACGCACACGGCCTTTTTTTAGGAATCCGTCATAGTGCCGCATCATCAGGTGCGACTCAATCTGCCGCATCGTGTCGAGCAAAACGCCGACGGAAATCAGGATGCTCGTCCCGCCGAAAAATTGCGCTACGTTCTGATCAATGTCCAATTGGCGCGCTAGGATAATCGGCAGCGTCGCAATTGCCGTCAGAAACAACGCACCAGCGAGCGTGATGCGGCTCATCGCGCGGTGCAAGTAATCACTCGTGGCTGTGCCAGGACGGACGCCGGGAATGTAACCACCATTTTTCTTCAAGTCGTCCGCGATCTGAATTTCATTGAACTGCGTCGCGACCCAAAAATATGAGAAGAATAAAATCATCAGCGCATACACCAACAGATAGAGCCAGTGACCGTAGTTGAACGGCGTGGCGATTTTGAGAATGGTGTCATGCAAAAACGGCTGGCTAATGTTGCTGGCCATCCAGTTCAGAATCGGCTGCGGAAACATCAGGATGGACTGCGCGAAAATAATCGGCATCACGCCTGCGTAGTTCACACGGAGCGGCATGAAGTTCGTGCCACCCTGATACATCTTCTGGCCGACCATGCGGCTGGCGTATTGCACCGGAATTTTCCGTTGCGCTTGGGTGATAGCGATGACGCCCCCGACTACGATGACCATGATAACCAACAACAGGATGCCTGTTCCCAAAAGTGAGTGCGTTGGTTCGCCGCCGCCAGCCGGGAAAAACATATTCCACGCCGCCGTCGCTGCCTGCGGGAGACGAGCCAAGATGCCGATAGTGATGATGAGTGAAACGCCGTTGCCAATGCCGCGTTCTGTGATCTGTTCACCGAGCCACATCAGCAACATCGTGCCAGCCGTCATTACCGCAATGGCGACGAAGAAATATACGGCGTGATTGTTGAACAAAACAAGCTTCTGATCGGCAGGAAAGCCGCTGAAGATGGACTGCGGATTCAACCAGTTCTTTGCAAAATAAAATCCTTGGCCGAGGCAGAGAACCAAGGTGAGGTAACGTCCGTATTGAACAATCTTGGTGCGACCGCCTTCTTCCCGCGCCAGCTTGCTCAAGCGCGGCCAGACCGCCGTGAGCAACTGGATGATAATCGTCGCACTGATGTAAGGCATGATGCCCAGCGAGCCGATGGCGCAATGCTCAAATGCACCGCCCGCAAAGGTGTTATACATCCCCAGCAATCCGTTATTGCTCTGCGTTGCGAAGTAGCTGGAGAGCGCATCACCGTTCAAGCCGGGAATACGAACCACCGCCAGCAGGCGCGCAACAATGAGCAGGCCAAGCGTGAAAAGAATCCGGGATTTCAGCTCCGGAATCTTGAAGCAGTTGACAAACGTGTTGAAGAGATTGCCGAACATGAGTCAGCGCTTAAGCCTTGGCCGGAGCCGCCGCCTTAACCGCTTTGCGGCCGACGACTTCCACCGTGCCACCCTTGGCTTCAATTTTCGTTTTCGCCGAGGCACTGAACGCGCTCGCACTCACGTTGAGTTTTTTTGAAAGCTCGCCGGTGCCGAGAATCTTGATGCCGTCGCCCGGGCCGTTGGCGAGACCAACCGCGCGGATGGCTGTTTCATCCACCGTCGCGCCGTTTTCAAAAATTTCGAGGTCGCTGACATTGACCGCGATGTAGCGAATCTCAAATTTGGTATTATTAAAACCACGTTTTGGGATGCGGCGCATGAGCGGCATCTGGCCGCCCTCGAAGCCGATGCGGATCGAGCTGCCGGAGCGCGCGGTCTGACCCTTGCCACCGCGTCCGGCAGTTTTGCCGCGTCCGCTGGATTCGCCTTGACCGAGCCGTTTGGTGCGATGTTTCGCGCCGGGACGGGGTTTGAGATTGTGCAGTCGCATAAAAAATTAATTAGGCAGCAATGGCTTCAGGCGCTTTCGGAGTCGCCACTTTTTTGATTTCCAAACCACGAGCCTGGTAAATCATCTCGCGGGTGCGCAGGCTCAACAGACCGTTGAGCGTGGCCTTGACTACGTTCGCCGCGTTCGAAGAACCGAGTGACTTGGTGAGGATATCTTTCACGCCAGCGGATTCGAGCACGGCGCGAACCGTCTTGCCAGCGATGACGCCCGTTCCGGGTGAAGCGGGACGGAGCAAAATTTTCGCACCGCCAAAGGTGGAATAAACTTCGTGCGGGATGGTCGCATCTTTCAAAGCGACAGCCTGCATCTTGTTGCGGGCGAGTTCGCCGCCGCGCTTGATGGCGTCCGCGACTTCCGCCGCTTTGCCGAGCGCATAACCGACGCGACCCTTCTTGTCGCCAACGACAACGAGGGCGCTAAATTTGAAACGACGTCCGCCTTTGACAACCTTGGAGGAACGGTTGATGAACACGACCTTCTCGGACAACTCTTCGCCGCCAGCGCCAAAGGATTTGTCGGCGTCCGGCTTGCGACGGCCACGATTACCGCCACCGCCACGATTGCCACCGCCGCCAAAGCCACCACCACCAAAGCCGCCGCCGCGCGGTTGTTGCGGCGGTTCGCCGCCGGTGCTGACAGGACTAGCGCCTTCTGCAGGTTTATTGATTTCAGCCACAGTATTCTTTTGGTTGTCGGTTAAAATTTGAGTCCAGCTTCGCGCGCGGCATCCGCCAACGCTTTGATCTTGCCGTGATAACGGGTGCCACCACGGTCAAACACAACGGCGGAGATTCCCTTGTCGAGCGCGGCTTTGGCCGCAATCGCGCCGAGCTTCTTCGCGCCTGCGACATTCGCTGACAATTCTTTCGTCTCTTTGCCCACGGTGGACGCAGCGGCAATCGTCTTGCCGGCCGTGTCATCAATGAACTGGACGTGGATGTTTTCGCTGGTGAAACAAACCGCCATGCGCGGACGTTCGGTCGTGCCGGAGACTTTTTTCCGGATGCGATAGCGGCGCAACTGGCGCAATTTAAGTTTTTTTTCCGTTCTCATTTCAGTGCGTCCACGGTTTAGGCCGTGAACATAAATTGTTATTGGACTGTCTTGCCTTCCTTGCGGACGACTTTTTCACCGGCGTAACGAACACCCTTGCCCTTGTAAGGCTCCGGCGGATAGTAAGCGCGCAATTCCGAGGCGACTTTGCCGACGATCATCTTGTCGGGACCTTCAATTGTGACCTTTGTGTTTTCTTCGACCGTCACTTTAATTTGGTCAGGAATTTCGTAATTAATCGGATGCGAAAAACCAAGCGCGAGGTTCACAATCTTGCCCGTGACCGAGGCCTTGAAACCGACGCCCTGGATTTCCAGCTTCTTGACGTAGCCTTCTGAAACGCCCTTGACCATGTTGTTGACGAGTGCGCGGCTCAAGCCGTGCAATGCCCGAGCTTGGGCGTCTTCGCCATCGCGAGCCACGACAATTTTGTCGCCTTCAACTTTGAGGCTGGTGCGCTTGGGCAGTTCCCAGTCGAGCTTGCCCTTCGGTCCTTCGACATGAACTTTCTGCCCCTTCACTTCCACCTTAACCTTGGCGGGAATGAGAATCGGTTGTTTTCCAATACGCGACATAAAATTATTACCAGATGTAGCAGAGCAATTCTCCGCCGAGGTTTTTCTTGCGCGCCTGCTGGTCGGTCAACAGACCTTCCGAGGTTGAGACAATCGCCACGCCCAGGCCACCGCGCACGCGCGGAATTTCTGTGGCGCCGACGTATTTACGCAGACCGGGCTTGCTGATGCGCTTCAAGCCTTCGATGACGTTCTTCTTGCCGTTGTATTTCAAGACAATCTTAATCGTCTTCTTCGCGTCACCAGCGACGCTCACTTCGCCCACATAACCTTGGGTCTTCAAAATCTTCGCCACGCTCTCCTTGATTTTGGAGTGCGGCATTTCAACCGCCGGCAACAACGCCTGTCCGCCGTTGCGGATGCGGGTCAACATATCTGAAATCGGATCGCTCATTTTTTTAGTTTTATTCCGTCCTGCGTTTCGGCTCCCGCTTTAGTGCGGAACCGACAGCCAGCACGATTCAAATTTTTACCAACTGGACTTGGTCACGCCGGGAATCAATCCATTCAACGCGGCTTCGCGGAACGTCAGACGGCTGACCCCAAACTTCCGCCAGTAACCACGGCGGCGACCGCTCATCGCGCAGCGGTTCACCACGCGCACGGGGCTGGCGTTCTTCGGCAACTTCGAGAGGCCGATGTAATCTTTCTTCGCCTTCAGTTCAGCGCGGATGGCGGCGAATTTCTTCACCGTTTCCCGCTTTTTATTATTGCGCTCCAACCATGCTTTCTTGGCCATAAAAATTATTTTTCTGCGAACGGAAATCCCATCAACTTCATCAGGTCACGCGCCTGATCGTCGGACGAGGCAGTCGTCACGAACGTGATGTCCATGCCCTGCGTGCGCTTGATTTTTTCCAGTTCAATTTCCGGAAAAATCGCCTGGTCAGCGACGCCGAAAGTGTAATTGCCACGGCCATCAAACTTGCGCGGCGAGAGGCCACGGAAGTCACGGATACGCGGCAGCGCAGCGGCGACGAGGCGGTCAAAAAATTCATACATCGCGGCGTGGCGCAACGTCACGCGGCAACCAATCGCTTGGTTTTTGCGGAGCTTGAAGCTCGCGACGTCTTTTTTGGAATGGCTGATGACGGGCTTGCGGCCAGTCAGCAACATCAAATCTTTAGACGCGTCTTCGAGCGCACCTTTTTCATTGGACGCGCTCACGCCCATGTTGACGACGATCTTAACGAACTTCGGAATCTGGTGAACGTTCGTGTAGTTGTGCTTGGCTTTCAGGGCCGGCACCACTTCGTTGGTATATTTTTCTAAAAGTCTGGCTTTCATTTTTCTTGGCTCACGGATTTGGCCGTGAATAAATTTTTATGCAGCGGCGGCTACGGCCTTCTTCACATTCGAGATGTGGATGGAACCTTCGCGCTCGATGATCGCACCGTTCGGGTGCTGCTGGCTTTTCTTGGTGTGCTTCTTAATCATCTGCAGGCCTTCGACGACCACGCGCTGCTTGGCGGTGAGGACAGCAATGATTTTTCCGCTCTTGCCTTTTTCTTTTCCGGCAATCACGACGACGTCGTCGCCTTTTTTAACGTGAAATTTTGGCATAACTTTCAAATAACTTCCGGCGCGAGCGAAATGATTTTCATGAACTTCTTCTCGCGCAATTCGCGGGCGATCGGTCCAAAGATGCGCGTGCCTTTCGGATTTAATTCTTTGTCAATGATGACGCAGGCGTTGCTCGCGAAACGCACATAGGAGCCGTCGGCGCGACGGATAATGTGCCGGGTGCGAACGACCACGGCGTCATGCACTTCGCCTTTTTTCACCGTGCCATCCGGCGCGGCTTCTTTGATGTGAACCTTGATGACGTCGCCGATGCCGGCGTAACGCTGGTTGCGACCCAACACGCCGATGTTCCAAGCAATCTTGGCTCCGGTGTTGTCCGCCACATCCAAACTGGATCGAATCTGCAACATAAAATTAAATCAGACGGCGACTGCGGTTTCGACGACTTCAATCAGCTTCCAGCATTTCAACTTTGAAATCGGACGCGATTCCTCGATGCGCACGGTGTCCCCGACCTTGGCCTTGGATTCTTCGTCGTGCGCGTAAAACTTTTTGTAAGAGGTGACGATTTTCTTGTATTGGGCGTGCGGGAAACGGCGTTCCACGCGCACCACAATGGTCTTCGCCATCTTATTGGAGACAACTTCGCCGACGCGCTGTTTGCGCTTGCCGGTCGCCGCCACATTGTTTGTTACTTCAGCCATACAAAAAATTATTTAGCCGCCTTCGTTGTCTTTTTGCCCAGCGCAGAAATCTGCGTCTCGATGCGGGCGATGTCCTTGCGCAGGGTGCGCAGGCGCGCCGGCTTTTCGAGCTGCGCGCTCGCCTGTTGCAGGCGCAGGTTGAACATTTCCTGCCGGAGATCGCGGCCCTTGGCCGAAAGCTCCACCGCCGTCATGTCTTTCAATTCAGCAAATTTCATAAGTTCAGCTCGCGTGATGATGGCGCGTAACAAATTTCGTCTTAATCGGCAGCTTGGTGTCCGCCAAGCGCATGGACTCGCGGGCTTCCGCCTCGGTGATGCCATCCACTTCAAACAGAACCGCGCCCGGCTTGATGACCGCCACCCAACCTTCGAGCGGCGCTTTACCTTTACCCATGCGGGTTTCCAACGGCTTCTTCGTGAAAGATTTTTGCGGAAAAACGCGGATCCACATCTTGCCCTTGCGTTTCATCTGGCGCGCGACAGCCACGCGGCAGGCTTCAATCTGCTTGGCGTCGAGCCAGCAACGATCCAAAGCCATCAAACCATATTCGCCGAACGCGACCGTGTTGCCGCGGGTCGCAAGACCCGTGCGGCTGCCGCGGTGCATCTTGCGAAACTTTACTCTTGCCGGTTGCATTGCCATAACAAAAATTCTCGATTCTAAAATTAGTTTGCAGCGGGAACTTCCGCCGCCTGCTGTTTCTTCGCCGGCTTGACGTCGCCTTTGCAAATCCAGCACTTAATGCCGAGCTTGCCATAGACGGTCAACGCTTCCGCGAAACCATAATCAATGTTCGCGCGCAACGTGTGCAGCGGAACCCGTCCCCAGTGATACATTTCAACGCGCGCCAATTCAGCGCCACCAAGGCGGCCCCCGGCACGAATTTTAATACCTTCCGCACCGAAATCTTTGGCGGTCTGCAACGCCTTCTTCATCGCGCGGCGAAAAGAAACGCGGCGTTCGAGCTGCAAGGCGATGCCTTCAGCGACCAACTGCGCGTCGAGTTCGGGCTGCTTCACTTCGACGATGTCAACGTAAACTTCCTTGCCGGTCATCTTGCTCAACTCTTCCTTGAGCTTGTCAATTTCAGAACCTTTGCGACCAATGACCACGCCGGGACGGGCGGTCATAATTGTCACGCGACAACGATTCGTCGCGCGTTCGATTAAAATTCTCGGAACCGAGGCGGTCTCAAGTTTTTTCTTGAGCAGCGTGCGGATCTGGCGGTCTTCCGTCAGCAGCTTGCTGAATTCTTTTTTTTCGGCATACCACTTCGAGCGCCAGTCTTTATTGACCGCGACGCGCAAACCGATTGGATTGGCTTTTTGACCCATATTATTCGTCGGACAAAGTGATTTTGATGTGGCAACGGCGCTTGAGAATCGGACCGGCCGAGCCGCGCGCCTTGGGCTGAAAACGTTTGAGGGTCGTGGCCGCGCCAGCGACCGCTTCCTTGATGCGCAAGGTTTCGGGGCGCAGCTTGTTGTTGTTCTCGGCGTTGGCAATGGCGGAGTGCAACGTCTTGGCGACGAAGCGCGCACCTTTGCGGGGAACGACCGCGAGAATCTGTTCGGCTTGCAACGCAGGGAGTCCCTGAATCTGTCGCACGACTTCGCGCATTTTCTGCGCGGACATCGGGATATTTTTGGTGATAGCGAAAACTTCCATAAAAACTATTTGGCTTCCGCCTTCGCGGTGTGGGCGCCGTGTTTCTTGAACGTGCGGGTCAACGCAAATTCACCGAGCTTGTGACCGACCATATTTTCCGTGACGAACACTGGGAGGAAAATTTTTCCATTGTGGACGTTGAACGTGAGGCCGACAAAATCCGGAGAAATCGTCGAACGGCGCGACCACGTCTTGATCGGCGTCTTCTGGTTGGTGGCCTTGGCCTTCACGACTTTGTCGAGCAGGTGAAAATCAGCGAACGGGCCTTTTTTAATCGAGCGTCCCATAAATTATTTAGTCTTGATCGGGAGTCCGTTGCGGCGAACCACAATGAAACGGTTGGAGGATTTGTATTTGGCGCGTGTCTTGCCGCCCTTAGCCACTTTGCCCCAAGGAGAAACGAGTTGCTGCCAACCGCCGCCGCCTTTGGATTTGCCTTGACCGCCGCCGTTCGGATGGTCCACCGGGTTGCGCGCCATACCGCGCGTGATGCCGCGATGACCGCGATGACGAGTGCGACCAGCTTTGCCGAGAACGACGTTTTCGTGTTCCGTATTGCCTACTTGGCCGATGGTCGCGTAGCAATTTTCGTTGACGCGGCGAATTTCGCCAGACGGCAAACGGATTTGAGCGTAACCATCATCAATGGACATCAAGGTCGCCGCGCCGCCAGCGGAACGGACGATCTGACCGCCACGACCAGGCGTAAGTTCGAGATTGTGAATTGAGCTGCTGACCGGAATCGCCTTCAAAGGAAGCGCGTTGCCGACTTCTGGAGGAGCGGTGGGGCCGCTGGAAATTTTCCGACCAACCGTCACGCCGACCGGCGCGATGATGTAAGTCTTTTCGCCATCCGCGTATTGCAAGAGCGCGAGGCGAGCCGAACGCATCGGATCGTATTCAATTGCCGCGACCGTCGCTTCGACGCCGTGCGTGTTGCGCTTGAAATCCACGAGGCGGATTTTCTGCTTATGGCCGCCGCCGATGCCGCGAGCCGTTACGCGACCATACATGTTGCGCCCGCCGGTCTTCTTGCGGATTTCCACAAGCGACTTCTCGGGCGTTGTCTTGGTAATGTCGCTGAAGTCCGCGATCGTGATGTATCGCGTGGACGGTGTCAGCGGTCTAAATGTTTTTACGGGCATAATGACTAAAGTTTTTTTCAGCAACTTTTTGAAGTTGGCAGGCCATCAATCCTGTCCCCAAGGTGGGAATCAGTTATCGGTCCACAAACAATGCTGCCCGGCACACTTTTCAGCGGCGAGGGACGCGAAATTTATCAAAGTTGAATTCGAAGGCAATAACTATTTTCAATTATTTTGGGTCAGTCACGTTTGAGGCCGAGCTTTTCTCAAGCCAGATTAAAACCAGGATTCAACCGAAGAGGATCAATCTTCAAAATGAATATTAATCAATAGTGACAAAGTCATTCGCACGCAGCACTCCCATCCCAATTGCAGCACTTTCCATAAAGCAGATGCCGACAAGCCGCTAAAAAAATTCAAGAAAATGAAAACCGCATAGCTCTTTTTATGAATTTGGTTTCACCGCACCTGCTTTTTTCAACGCCCCAAAACTTCCCTGCTCGCAGCACGCCACGAAACCTTCCGTCACCGTTTTCAATTCCTCCCACCGCGCACGAATTTGCTTCGCTTCGGTGGCGCTAATCTGGTTATCCGCAGCAGCAGCGGCCACGACTTGCAGCAAGTCGGCAAATTCCTGAATGATTTGATTCGTCGCCGGAATCAGAAACGTCGGATGCGGCGCGTTCTGCGGGTTCAGAATAAAAAATCCGCCCGCGCGCTGGCAAATCCATTGGATGAGCCGCGCATCGCCCGTGCTGCGGTAAAGTGCCTCGATACGGTCAAGCGGATTTTCCACGCCGCCATCGTTCGCAGCGGGCTGCGCCCACTTGTAAATCATTGAGGTGGACAGATCGAGGTCGGCGGAAACTTCCTTGGGCGCTTTTTTATCAAAAACTTCGCGGAGCAATTCGTGGGATTCCATGGCGCGACGATGAAAAACCCGCCGCCACTTGGCAAGCGTGAAAGTGCCGCCAACGTGCCGACAATTTTTCATCCACGCGTGAAACCCTTCTGGATTCTGAATTCTGCCTCCTGTATTCTCGCCCGATGTTCGACCTCGTCCGCCCCCAAATTTCAGTTGCCGCCGACAAAATCTCGCACCTGCGGAGGTTTCTTTGACGTCTCCAAATTGAACCAACGGCTTTCCGAACTCGAATCGCAGATGACGGGCGAAACTTTCTGGAACAACCAGGAGGCCGCCCAAAAAGTCATCAACGAGACCAACGACATCCGCAGCAAACTGGAACCGCTCGTCCGCTTCGGCAAACAGTCCGAGGATTTGCAAGTCATGCTCGAACTCGCCGCCGAGGAACCCGAGGCGATGCAGAACAAACTCGAAGTCGAGATGCAGGTAGATGTAAATAAACTTCTCGCGGAACTCGACACCTTCGAGTTGCGAACTTTTCTCTCCGGCCCGCACGACAAGTGCAATTGCATCTTCACCATCAACTCCGGCGCTGGCGGAACGGAATCGCAGGATTGGGCGGAAATGCTTTCGCGCATGTATGGCCGCTGGTTTGATTCGCGCGGTTGGAAATGGGAAGTCACCGACGCGCTGCAAGGCGACACCGCCGGACTCAAGACCGTCACCTTCCGCGTCGAGGGCGAAAACGCCTACGGCTTTTGCAAAGCCGAACGCGGCGTGCATCGGCTCGTGCGCATCTCGCCGTTCGATTCCAACAAGCGCCATACATGCGCGAAAGCATTTCCGCCCAATCCTGCGATTCCGTTCCGCCAGCGCCG